>CAMCTL010000069.1 GCA_945878515.1 Flavobacterium psychrophilum
GAAATATGAAACACGTTTTGAGGCGAAGCATATTGATTTTTCTTGATCTCAAATTGGGTTATATTCTCCCTTTTTATTACAATAATCGTACGGCTATCGGTCATAAATCCTTCCATTAATTTGACAGGATATTGATTGATAGTAAAAAGAGGCTCTTCTTGAGGCAAGCCAATAACGTTCGAAGCAAACTTGTTTCGGATGCTTTCGCCAATTTCACCATTCCACAATTGATCATCGATAATTACGGAAATAGTGTTGGTTTTTCCAGTTGCTCTTCGGGTTAGATTGTCTTCTTTTTTTTGGCAAGAAAAAATGAACAAAAGAAAAGATAGCAGTAAAAAAGGCGTTTTATTCATTTCAATCAATCATAAAATAAAACCCAAATGTATAGAAGAATTGCGTATTATCCGTTGATTTTTAGTTTCATTCCCGGTTTTAAATCATTCCCTTTGATGTTGTTCCATTTTTCAATATCCGAAATACTTACTCCAGGATATTTTTTTGAAATACTGTATAAAGAATCTCCTTTTTTCACTAAGTAATCATTGTTTCTGCTTTTTGAAGTAGAAGCAAAACTTTCTTTTTTGTTGAAACTCTTTTGGTCGGGATTGGATTGAATTTCAACTTCACTTTTAGCCACAATTAAAGAATTTCCTATCGCAATGTTGTTGTCTTGCAAACAGTTCCACAGTTTCAAATCTTCTAAAGTACTACCAAATTTTTTGGCAATATTTCCAAGATTATCTCCTTTTTTAACAATATATTCAACATTTTCTGTCTTAGTTGTTGCTGCGATTGTTTCTTTGATAGTTGTATCAACCTTAGCCACTTGCAAAGACATTCCCAGTGGAATAGATGCGTTTGTAAGGTGGTTCCACTCTTTGAGCTCGGCTACAGAAACATTATTCTTTTTGGCAATACTGCTCAGATTATCTCCTTTTTGAACTATATATAAAGTAGCAACCGAAGCGGACAAAGTATCTGTTTTAACTTCGGCAGGAACATTGTCGGTTTTCTGTTCTTTCTTAACCGTTTGTGCGACATTTTCGTTGGTCATTATTTTCAAGCTTTTTCCGCTGGTTAATTTGTTGCTTTTTAGGCCATTCCATTTTTTAATATCAGAAACGGTAATGTTGTATTTATCGGCAATATCACTTAAATTGTCACCACGTTTTACGGTGTAGTATTTACTTTTTGGAAGTGTAATTCTTTGTGTTGAGTTCAGTGTATCATTCAAGACAATCGCTTTTTGAACCTGAAAAGGTTTTTCACGAAAATCCAAATCACGTTGAATGTAAGCGTAGATTTTATCTTCATTAGAAGCAAACACCGAAATTTTATCTTTTGGTAATCTTAAAAAATGAATTTGATTGTCGTAAACCGGAATCACATTCATTTTATAAGAAGGATTTAAAAGTTGTAATTGTGCCACCGGAACATCCAGTAAATCGGAAATTTGTTTGAAAGACATTTGTTTTTTAATCATTATCGTATCCGTAGCAAAATGCTGTACCAAAGCTCTTTCAGGTTTAATTCCGTGTTCTTTGTGGTATTCATAAATGTACATTGTGGCTAAAAAAGCAGGAACATATCCTTGTGTTTCTCTTGGAAGATTTTTTCTAATATTCCAATAATTTTGTTGTCCACCTGAACGTCGAATGGCTTTTGCAACATTGCCTGGTCCAGAATTATAAGAAGCCAAAACCAAATCCCAATCTCCAAAAATGGCATACATTTTACTCATATATTCTGCAGCGGCTTGACTTGATTTTAAAGGATCGCTTCGCTCGTCAACATAAGAATCAATTTTTAAATTGTATTGTTTTCCAGTATGATACATGAACTGCCAAAGCCCTGTTGCTCCCATTCGTGAAACGGCTTTTGGATTCAAAGCTGATTCTACAACTGCCAAATATTTTATCTCTAAAGGAACATTTAATTTGTCTAAAGCTTCTTCAAACATAGGAAAATAGTATTCAGAAATAGCCATCAAACGTCCGAAAGATTTTTTTCGATTCTTTAAAAAAGATTTGATAATGTTCTCTAAACCAGGATTATATTCAATATTAAAAGGAGATTTTGCGTCCATCGCCGCCAATCTTTGTTTCAACAATTCGGTTGGCAATTCATAATCTACTTTTTCGTCGATATTGATATTTTTTATATCGTCAGAGATATCGTTAAATAAATCGAGGTTTGTTAATTCCCTCAGCCACAGACTGTCAACACGAGAAGCAAGTTGGTCTTTTACAAAAGTTTTTTTGATGGAATCTAAGTAGTAATTTTGGGTTTCTGTTTTTGTAACCGACTTGTTTTCAGTATACTTTTGTGAAAACGTTTGAATGGAAAAAAACAAAAAAAGGAGTGGGGCTATATTTTTTATTTTCATACGTAGATATTTATTGTTTTTTATTGACAATATGTAATTCACATATCCTTTATTGATGCATATCTCATCGGCTTCAATTTCATTTGGTATTCAACGATTTTCAATTGCAAACTGTCGAAGCATTTTAAATTGTGACCAATTTCAGGTTATGCTCATTTCATATTTTTAAATTTAACCTATTATGCAACAAACAATTATAAAACAACTGTTTGTTGCAAATCTAATAGGTAAAAACTATAAATTTCATTAAATATTGTTAAAAAAATATATTTTAGTCCAAAATAGCTGCAATTCCAGGCAAAACCCTACCTTCTAGCATCTCTAGCATCGCTCCTCCACCCGTAGAAACATAACTTACTTTGTCTTCAAAACCAAATTGTTTCACTGCTGCAACCGAATCTCCACCTCCAACAAGTGAGAATGCTCCATTTGCAGTAGCCTCAGCAATATAATCGCCAAGTGCAATAGTTCCGTTAGCAAAAGTTGGCATTTCGAATACACCCAAAGGTCCGTTCCAAAGTATGGTTTTTGATTCTAAAATTACTTTTTTGAAATTCTCCAATGATTTTGGTCCTGCATCTAATCCTTGCCATCCATCAGGAATTTCTCGAACATCCACAATTTGTGTGTTGGCTGTATTCGAGAAATCATCGGCAGCGACAACATCAACCGGAATATGGATTTGAACGCCTTTTTCTTTGGCTAGTCTCAATATTTCTAAAGCCAATTCTTGTTTATCATCTTCGCAAATTGATTCTCCAATTTTTCCGCCCAAAGCTTTCACGAAAGTAAAAGTCATTCCGCCACCAATAATCATGTGATCTACTTTATCCAAAATGTTTTCGATAACCGTGATTTTAGAAGATACTTTTGAACCTCCAAGAACTGCTGTAACAGGTTTTACTGAATCTTTTAAAACTTTATTTAAACTTTCGATTTCTCTTGCTAATAATAATCCGAAACATTTGGCTTCTGGAAAAAATTGTGCAATTATGGTTGTCGAAGCATGTGCTCTATGTGCAGTTCCGAAAGCGTCGTTTACATAAATATCACCAAATGAGGCTAATTCTTTTGCAAAAGCAACATCTCCAGCTTCTTCTTCTTTGTAAAAACGTAGGTTTTCTAATAATAAAACTTGTCCTGGTTTCAAATCATCAACAGCTTTTTTTGCAACTTCACCAATACAATCTGAAGCAAAATATACCTCATGAACTAAAATTTCTGTCGTTGCTTTTAAAATGTGTTCCAAAGAATATTTTTTTTCTGCTCCTTTTGGTCTTCCTAAATGCGACATTAAAATTACGCTTCCACCATCGGCAAGAATTTTGTCGATTGTAGGTTTTGCAGCTTCGATTCGAGTGGCGTCAGTTACATTAAAATTTTCGTCCAAAGGCACATTAAAATCAACACGAATTATGGCTTTTTTGTTTTTAAAATCGAAATCGTTTATGGTTTTCATCAGGTATTTTTTTAATAATTAATTAATTTTTTGAAAGAATAACAAATATATAACTTTTTAGGAACTTAAAAATATGAATAGTGTAAAAAATAGACTAACTCATCAACGAAAACGTTTTAATTTTGATTAATTAATAATTATTTTACATTGAAATTATGCTAATCAGTGTTTTCCTATGCAAAAACAATACGGCTCCTGTTTCGATAATGGTCCATTTTATCTATATTTGCCTTATGCAGTTTTCAGAAATTTTAGGACAAGAACACATCAAAAATCATTTGACTCGAAGTGCCGATTTGGGAAGAATTCCGCACGCACAGTTGTTTGTTGGTCCTGAAGGATGTGGCACTTTGCCAATGGCGATAGCATACTCCCAATACATTTTGTGTAACAATCAAAACGGGGAAAACTTGGGTTCTAATGAAAGTTGCAATCTTAAATTCCAAAAAATTGCGCATCCAGATTTGCATTTCGTTTATCCAACGGTTACTACCGAAGATGTAAAAACAAAACCCAAAAGTCTTGATTTCATTACCGATTGGAGACAATTTTTACTGCAAAATCCTTATGGAGGTTTGTTCGATTGGTATTCCGTTTTGGGAGTTCAAAACAAACAAGGCGAAATTCGGGTAGATGATGCTCAGGAAATTCTAAAATCGCTTTCTCTAAAATCCTACGAAGGCGGTTATAAAATAATGATCGTTTGGATGGCAGATAAAATGAATACTGCCGCTTCCAACAAGTTGTTAAAACTGCTAGAAGAACCGCCAGAAAAAACTGTTTTTATTCTGATTTCCGAAAACGAGGAAGACATTATTCAAACGATTCGTTCCCGTTGCCAAGTTTTGCATTTTAATGGATTGAGCGAACAGGTAATAGCTGATGCTTTAACTTCTCGTGAGAATATTGAACCAAAACTTGCTATAAAAATCGCGCATCAAGCACAAGGAAATTATAACAAAGCTTTGAATTTGCTCAAAAACGACAACGACGATTTTCCATTTGAACAATGGTTTGTTGTTTGGGTTCGAGCCGCTTTTCAAGCCAAAAAAAATGCTGCGGTTATTGCCGATTTGATTCAGTGGAGCGAACAAATTGCGTCCTTGGGAAGAGAAACCCAAAAGAAATTTCTACAATATTGTATTGATATTTTTCGTCAGGCATTGCTTCATAATTACGAGACTCACAGTTTGGTTTATTTTGAACCAACTGTCGAGAAATTCACCATAGATAAATTTGCTCCTTTTGTAAACGGCAACAACATCCACGAAATTTTTCAGGAATTGTCCGACACTATTTATCACATTGAGCGCAACGGAAATTCCAAGATAATTCTAACCGATTTATCGATAAAACTCACTCGTTTAATCCACAAAAAATAAGTTTATGAACAACGCAGCTTCTATTTTGCTTTTGGTTTTTTTGGCCATCACTTTTATACAATCTGGCTATGATAAATTATTTTATTGGAAAGACAATCTCGACTGGTTGAAAGGACATTTTGCCAAAACACAACTCAAAAATTTAGTTCCTTTGGCCTTGGGTCACATTCTGGTGTTAGAATTAATTTCTGGTGTTTTGTGTATCGTGGGTTGCATTGAATTATTGGTCAATGGCGGAAGAAATTTTGGTTTATACGGAGCAATTTTTTCGAGTATTACATTGCTTATGCTTTTGTTTGGACAACGATTAGCCAAAGATTATGACGGTGCCAGAACGATTGTTATTTATTTTATTCCAGCTGTTATGACAGTTTTATTGTTGAGTTAGAAAAGGAATTAGTTTCAATGGCAATATCAATTTCAATGGCAATATCAATTTCAATGGCAATATCAATTTCAATGAATAAAAAAAAGCTTTGATAAATCACTGCTTCAAAACTTTCTTATGAAGTCTCAAACCAGAAACCCATAACTCATAACCTACAACCCGTTCTATGACTCCAAAACATCCTTCAGAATCGTTGACTGTATTAACAGATATCGTATTGCCAAGTGAAACCAATGCTTTACACAATCTTTTTGGCGGCGAATTATTGGCTCGAATGGATCGCGCGGCAAGCATTTCTGCAGGAAGACATTCGCGCAGAATTTCGGTAACCGTTTCTGTAAATCATGTGGCTTTTAACAAAGCTATTCCATTGGGAAGTGTTGTAATTATTGAGGCAAAAGTGTCAAGAGCCTTCAAAACTTCAATGGAAATTTATATTGATGTTTGGATTGAAGACCGTGAATCTGGCGAAAGAATAAAGTCTAACGAAGCCATTTATACTTTTGTTGCCGTTGACGAAACCGGAAAACCCGTTGAAGTGCCGCACATCCTTCCTGAAACCAAACTCGAAAAGCACCGTTATAATGACGCTTTAAGAAGAAAAGAGTTGAGCTTGGTCTTGGCGGGAAAATTGAATCCTCACGATGCTAAGGAATTGAAGGCGTTGTTTGTATAGAAATTTTCTTTTAAAAACAGTTGTAAAAGTTATCCAATTAGCTAACTTTGTGAAATGAATGACAAATTTATCAGAGAAGTTATTTATTACGAGAATTATTATCTCGACTTTTTTAATGATCAAAAAGAAGAGGTTCAGAAAAAATTTAACTGGACATTACTCTTAATTTCTACACAAGAAAGAATACCTGAAAAGTTTTTCAAACACCTGACTGGTTCTGACGGAATATTTGAAGTTCGGGTAGAAGTAGGTTCTGATATATTCAGGGTTTTTAGTTTTTTTTACAAAGGAAAGATCGTTGTTTTAGTAAATGGATTTCAGAAGAAAACACAGAAAACGCCAAAATCAGAAATCAAGATGGCTGAAAAACTCAAAAAAGAATATTTAGAAAATAAGTATAAAAAGTAACAATTATGAAGACAGAAAATAAAAAAATCACAACTTTTGAAGAACATTTAGATGCTCAGTATGGAAAAAGCGGAACTGAAACTCGCGAAAAATTTGAACAAGAATTTGAAAGTTTCAAACTTGGAGTTTTGATTCAAGAAATGAGAAAAGAACGCGGACTTACACAAGAACAGTTAGCCTTAAAATGCGGAACCACAAAAACTTATATTTCAAAAATTGAAAATAATGCAAGCGACATTCGACTTTCGACCTTATTGAGAATTATTAGACAAGGTTTGGGCGGACATTTAAAATTAAGTTTAACAGCATAAGTATAATCTTTTTTCTTGGCTGGATAATTAAATCCTCACGATGCTAAGGAATTGAAGGCGTTGTTTATTTGAAAACTTACAAAAATAATATAATGGAAGAAAAAGAATTTGTTTTCAAAAGAAGCTTTACTGACGGCAAACAAAGAAGATTAATATTTAATGCAGATAACTTCAAATTTGAAGATAAAGATTTTGGAAATAATTTATTTACCGTTTTTGATAAAGAAGAAATAACCGATTATAGGTTTGGCGTACGTTGGATTCGCTTTGAATTTACTTATGGAAGAGAATATCAAATATTTGTTCGAAACAAAGAAAACAAGGTTATAAAAATTAGTTTCAAATCCTATTTTGGTAGAAAAAAGAATATTCTTGACAAACTTTACAGTGAAATTTTAAGGGAATTGTGGAATTTTTATTTTGAAGACGTAATTGATGATTTAATTGTCAAACACGACAATAATGAAGAATTCTCAATAGGTGATGTTTTATTTACAAAAGACAATATTGAACTAAATATTAGTGGTGTTTTCAATCAAAAAAAAGTTGTAATTCCTTGGGATAAAATTAGAACAAAAGCTTATTATTCCTATTTTTCCATATATTCAATAGACAATCCTTCTGACATAAATAGAGGTTATAGTTATATAGAAGATTGGAATACAAATGTTTTACACAGTGTTATTAGAACATTATTAAAACAAAAGAAAATAGAAACTTACGAATAATAACTTTTGAAGTTATTATCTAAATTTTTCAAAAATTATTCATCAAATATCCCAAAAATTTCCCATTGCTACTTCCAAAAAAAGAAGTATTTTTACAAAAAGATAAGTACAAAATTAAATGAAACGCCCAGTACAATTTTCATTAAAAAAGAGGAATACATAGGCGTTCCATCTTCCGATAAAAAAATAGTATAAACACAGATGAAAGAAAAGGTAAAAGAGATGAGTTCAGAAAAAGAAGCCAAATTAAAAGCACTACAGCTTACACTTGACAAGCTGGATAAAACCTACGGAAAAGGCACCGTAATGAAAATGGGCGACAAAGCCATTGTAGAAGTAGAAACCATTTCTTCTGGATCTTTGGGAATCGATTTGGCCTTGGGAGTTGGCGGTTATCCTCGTGGACGAGTGATTGAAATATACGGTCCGGAATCTTCGGGAAAAACAACTTTGACATTGCACGCCATAGCCGAAGCTCAAAAAGCTGGTGGAATTGCTGCTTTTATAGATGCAGAACACGCTTTCGATAGAAATTATGCCGAAAAATTAGGCGTTGATATCGAAAACTTAATCATATCGCAACCAGACAACGGGGAACAAGCTTTGGAAATTGCCGAGAACTTAATTCGTTCAGGAGCCATTGATATTGTCGTGATTGACTCGGTTGCGGCTTTGACTCCTAAAAGTGAAATCGAAGGCGAAATGGGAGATTCAAAAATGGGATTACACGCTCGTTTGATGTCGCAAGCCTTGAGGAAATTGACTGGAACCATCAGCAAAACGAATTGTACAGTTTTCTTCATCAATCAGTTGAGAGAGAAAATTGGAGTAATGTTCGGAAATCCAGAAACTACAACGGGTGGAAATGCTTTGAAATTTTATGCTTCGGTACGTTTGGATATTCGTCGTTCGACGCAAATTAAAGATGGTGACAATGTTCTTGGAAACAGAACCAAAGTCAAAATCGTGAAAAATAAAGTGGCTCCACCATTTAAAGTTGCCGAATTTGATATTATGTATGGCGAAGGAATTTCTAAAACAGGAGAAATCTTAGATTTGGCTGTAGAATTTGAAATCATCAAAAAAGCGGGTTCTTGGTTTAGTTATGGTGACACCAAATTAGGTCAAGGTCGTGATGCGGTAAAAGCTTTAATCAAAGACAATCCAGAATTAGCCGATGAATTAGAAGAAAAAATTAAGGCTAAGATTAAAGAAAATAATGCTTAATATTTTAAGATAATTAGTAAATGCTCGGATATGTTTTATCCGAGCATTTTTTTTGTTCTAATTTCAATTTGATGACAGCAATTGAAAGTTCAGTTTTTAATAATAATATTTTTTTGAATTATGACGCAACCTTTTTAATTCATTCTCATCTTGTATAAAATGTAACGAATTTATAAACCTTAAAAAATAAAAAAAATGAAAAAAATCGTATTATTTTTAGTTGCAATTACCTCTCTTTTAAGCTGTAGTCTTGATGATGATAATCCGACTTATACTTATCAAGTTTTACCTATTGAGAGCTATGTGGTGCCTGCTAGTTTTACTTTAGGGCAAACTTATGAAATCAAATTGAAGTACCAAAAACCAACAGTTTGTCATATTTATCAAGGAATATATTATGATAAAAATTTAAACACTAGAACAATAGCGGTTCAAACTGCTGCACAAGATAATCAAATTTGCACAATGCAAGTTCCTCCTTTATCAGAAGTTTCATTTAACTTTATCGTTACCAGTAATGGTTCCTATATCTTTAAATTTTACAAAGGCAAAGATGCTGCTGGCAAAGATATCTTTGAAGAAGTTGAGATTCCTGTAGTTCCATAAAAGAAAAAATCTGTGATATTAGAAAAGCTAATTAGTGAATGTCAAAAAAACCAGCCTAAAGCTCAAGCGCAATTGTATCAATTGTTTGAAAAAAAGTTTTTTGGGTTATGTTTGAAGTATTCCTCTAGTTATGCTGATGCACAGGATAATTTTCAGGAAGGATTCTTAATTATTTTTCGAAAAATCAATCAATTCAGCGGAAAAGGTTCTTTTGAAGGCTGGGCGAAAAAAATTATGATTAATAACGCACTTCAAAAATACAAAGGAGTGCGTTTTATGGAAGTATTAAACGATAACATTCCCGATATTGATGTAGAAATAGATGAAGAAGAAATAGCTCTTGACTATTTATTGCAAATTATTCAGGAACTACCCGATCAATACCGAATTGTTTTTAGTTTATATGTGTTAGATAATTATTCACATCAAGAAATTAGCGAACTGCTTTCCATTTCAACAGGTACAACTAAATCGAATTTGCATAGAGCAAGGCTTATCTTGAAAGAAAAAATTGAAAAAAGAACAGTGGCCAATCTAAAAATATCGGCAAAATGAAAGAAAATAAAAATATAGACCGATTATTTCAAGAACAATTCAGTGGTTTTGAGCAAACTCCGAACCCTCAAGTTTGGTTGAATATTGAAGCGGAATTAAAAAAGGATAAAAAACGAAAAGTAATTCCTTTGTGGTTAAAATGCTCTGGAATAGCTGCGGCATTTTTGCTTGGTTTATTCTTTTGGAATACCAATCAAACGTTTCATTCAAAAACAAAAAACGCCATTGTTTCAGACGCTAAAATTTCTAAAGGTTCCACTGATAAAAAGCAAATTTCCCCCAAAAACAGTTCGAATAAAGTCCAAATTGTTATCAATTCTGCTGCAAGTGCCAAGTACAAAAAAGAAATAGATAACACTAATTTTTCAAAATCCATTACAAAAGATGAAAAAGATAGTAACCCTTCTAGTGCCTCAAAAGTCCTTGTTTACAAGAAAAAAAATCAAAAGGATGCTTACGTTTTTCTACCAAAAAATAATTTGCCGTTAAAACAGCCAGTAACAAATCAGAAAAACAGCAACAACAGCGCATTAAATAGAGAGCAAAATAGCACGGGCAATTCAAATTCCTTAGCGAACGCACCAAATCAAATCCTAGAAAAAAAGGATTTCAAAGAGAACGAAGAACCTAAAAAACAAGTAGCAACTAATCCAGAATTGCAAAACGAATTAGAAGATATTTTAAAAGCCAAATCTGCACAAAAAAATGTTGTTGGATCAAATAAAAACAAATGGCAAATTACTTCAAACGTTGCCCCAGTGTATCTGAATGCAAATTCAGGTGGCTCTCCTATAGATGAACAACTGTCAGATTACGATAAAAAGTCAGACAATAACATTAGTTTTGGGATAGGAGTACGCTATGCCGTGAGCAAAAAAACAGTAATCCGAACCGGAATTAATAAAGTAGTTTTAGGTTATAATACATATAATGTATTGTACGCTACGGGATTAACTGCCAATAATTTGAAAAACATCGAATATTCCTCAACCAATGTTATAAAATTTGTAAATGATGCAAATTATAGTTTATTGACAACATCGGAAAAAGAAATTCAAAATACGAATACAGGCAATTTGAACCAAAAAATGGGCTATTTTGAACTGCCAATGGAAGTTTCTTATGCGGTTTTAGACAAAAAATTTGGATTTAATCTAATAGGAGGATTCAGTACTTTATTCTTAAATGAGAATGCCATTTCGTTGGAATCATCTCAATCAAATATTCTACTTGGCGAAGCAAAAAACTTGAGCCAAGTCCATTTTAGTTCAAATGTAGGTTTAGGGTTTAGATACCAAATTACAAAATCATTCCAATTTAATGTTGAACCAATAGTCAAATATCAATTGAATACATTTTCAAGCAACTCAGGCGATTTTAAACCACTGTTTTTTGGATTGTATTCTGGTGTAAGTTATGGGTTTTAAAGAGAATAGTAAAAGGTTTACTTATAGTTTGAATACATTATGCAGCCACTTTCTCTACTGAAAGGCGATTAATTCCTTGTGGATTTCTTTCCAAGATTGATTCCGAATGTCGTTCAAATCTGTTTTTGTTTTATTATTTGGATCAATAAAGGATAGAATTTTAACCCTTAAAATCCCAGGTTTTCCACTAAAAAAGGTGTAGGAAAAGCGTTTTTTATTGTCTAAAAAGGCCATAGGAACAATCGTCAATTGATGATCAATGGCTAATCTAAAAGCGCCGTTTTTAAATTCATCCAAAACAATCGATTCATCATCAGGAACTTTTCCTTCTGGAAAAATACAAATGCTCAACCCTTGATTGATTCTTTTTTGGGCACTTTCAAAAACGCTGTGTTTACTTTTAGAACTTGCTCTATCTACCAAGATACAGGTTCGTTTATAGAAAAATCCGAACAATGGAATTCTAGATAATTCTTGTTTTCCGACAAAAACAAAAGGCTTCTTGACCGTTGCAAGCATCAACATGATATCGACCATCGAAGTGTGATTGGCAATAAACATATAGCTTTTATGGGACTCGAATTCTTGCTTTTTCTCAATTTTATAGTAAAATCCCATTCCAAAAAGAATACATTTTGCCCAAATCCTCGCCATTTTAAAAAAGTAAGGATAACCACTTTCAGTTAAAATGGATAGCACCAAAAAGGGAAACATCACAAGAATTGGAATTGCCAAACAAACATAAAACCAAATGCGATAAAGAACCCAGAAAATTATTTTTAATCCTCTCATAATTTTCAAAAGTAAGTAAAAGAGAATAAGTTCGGGCGAATTCAACAACAAAATTTGTGCAAGTGTTTAAATTGAAATTTTTGTGTTTATCATTTTATTTCTGATAATCGCTGATAATCAGTTTTTTGTAGTAATTACATTGATTATTTTTAAAAAGGTATATTTACTTATCCCTTTTATCAATAAAGGTTTCGACAAGCTCAGCCAGACAACCTTCAGAATTTCGATTAGGAACCTTGATGTCTCCCTGAGCTTGTCGAAGGGTTTCTGTTAAGAATCGTCAATAAAGAATCGTTCTTCAAATATTAATAAAAAGGATAAGTCAAAAGGTATATTTAATATGCTTCAATTTACCATTCTATTGGTAGCGTGCAAATGAAGCAATTTATGGTATAATTTTTTAAACAATTACCATTTCTGGAATTTCGCCTTCGATAATTAATTTTGCTTCTGTGGAGGCAATGATATGTGCTACAGAAACGCCTGGCGCACGTTCTAAGAGTTTAAAACCTTTTGGAGTGATTTCCATAACGGCCAACTCGGTTACGACTTTTTTCACGCAACCAACGCCTGTCAACGGCAAAGTACATTTTTTAAGAATTTTGCTTTCTCCGGCTTTGTTCACGTGCATCATTGCCACGATAATATTCTCGGCAGAAGCGACCAAATCCATCGCACCGCCCATTCCCTTGACCATTTTTCCGGGGATTTTCCAGTTGGCAATATCGCCGTTTTCAGCAACTTCCATCGCGCCCAGAATCGTCAAATCGACGTGTTGCCCGCGAATCATTCCGAAACTCATTGCTGAATCAAAAAAACTAGCACCTTCTAATGTCGTGATTGTTTGTTTTCCAGCGTTGATTAAATCAGCGTCTTCCTCGCCTTCAAAAGGGAAAGGTCCCATTCCGAGAACACCGTTTTCAGATTGAAATTCCACTTCAATTCCTTTTGGGATGTAATTGGCTACCAAAGTTGGAATACCAATACCGAGGTTTACAAAGTATTTGTCTTTGACTTCTTGGGCTATTCGTTTGGCGATGTCTTCTTTTGTTAGCATAATTTAATTTTTTGAAACATATAAGGAATTGAAGGTCATTTAAGTTTTGGTAGAATTCTCCATCATCGTCTTCAAGTTGTTGATCTGGCGATATAAAATATCAAACATACTATATCTAAAACTGCGTTTATGTACCTTTTTACTCATCTTCTATTGTAAAATCTAATATTCTAGCTTTGAGTATATAACCCTTTTTAAAGCTATCTTCAAAGATAGAATGATTACAATCTGTAGTTTTAGCTAAATAGGGCTTAATGCCACTATCTTTACTGAAACCGCAAAAATAAGTGTCTTCATAGTAATTTACAATAATACCAGTAGTATCATAAACCAAAAGCAATACTTTTATACAACTTACAGATACAGGGAGATTATTTTTTATTGAAAAATTAAAACTAAATGAGTGACTACAACCCCACGCAAGGTTTCTTATTTTTACACCTTCGTTAATATTAGGCTTTATTATATTTGTTTTTGTCGATTTTATTGGTTTCTTTATAGTTGAGATAGGAGTTAAAACACCTAAATTGTTCTTTAATGACACCAAATATTCAATTGGGATTGCGAAATTTAAATTTTGCCCTTCACTGTAAGTTGCGAATGCAACTCCAACCACTTCGCCTTCTAGATTTAAAACAGGACCACCACTACTTCCAGGTGATATTGGAGCGGTAATCTGTAAAACTTGATTTTTATCAAAATTTCGAATTCCACTAATTATCCCTTCAGAAAAAGTTCCATTAAATCCTTTTGGATTCCCTATTGCATATATTTTTTCTCCAATTTCAGGAAGATTTCCTTGATTTAGAATCATACTTTTTTGCTTTAAGCCTGAAACTTTTAATATCACTAAATCATTTGCTTTATCAATTGATAAGTAGCCATCTACTTTAAACTTTTTTTGCTGTCCATTTACTAAAACATATGATGACGAACAGCCTTCAATAACATGTACGTTTGTTGCTATTAATTCGTCATCAATAATGAAACCTGAACCAAATCCTAATGGTTGTGAAGTATTATCTAATGCAACAATTGAAACCGTTGATTCGATTGCATTTTTTGCTATTTCAGTAGCGGATTGACCAAAAGCAAATAAAGTGGACAATAAAACTATAAGAATTAATAAATTTTTTTTCATTATGTTTATTTTAGTACGGAGTATTTTATTTTTTTATTTAGATTATATTTTATAGTTAAGTCTTGAACTATATCATAAAACCATTTTGGAGAATAAGGACTTAAAATTATCTCGTCAATCAATATTTCTAAATTATTATTTAATTGCTTTCCAGAGCTATTAATTTCGGAACCCCAATCATATACAAGCCCATTTCCAACTTCTACTTTATGTATTAACCTTAATTCATTTTCGTAACTATATGCTATATTTTTATAAATAACCGGATAGTTTAGATTATCCGTTTCAATTAAGTCAGTTTCATGATTTATATATCGAACTTCACTTAATAGAATGTTTTCAGGCGTTGTGTCGAACGATTTAATTAAATTATTAATATTTGAAGTTATCATAATTCCTTTATTAATTTCAGAATAAATTTTCCATAAAGCATAAGACTCCGAGTTATATTTATTCCAGCAACAAACGCAATTTAAACTTTTAAATTTTGCTTCCATATCTTTTCTAACCGATACATTTTTTGCAACGGATTCGTCAATATTAGTAGTTTTCAAATGTTTTTGCTCATAAAGTTGTCTATACCAATATTCATTATGTTCTAAATTGAGTTTTGGAGAAGAGCCTTCATATTTATCTTCTAATTTATCTAAACGACAAAAGAAGAGAGATTTTGAATGTAATAAAGATACGAATTTTGCTAAATCCATATATTTCACAATTTTGTAGTTCTTCTCTGGAAAGAAAACAGGTGCGGTTTGATTAGTTGGTTTTTCAATTGGCATAAATTCAATTTTGTAGGTTTATTTTTTCTCGTATTCTATTTAGAATGAAAATAACTATTTTCTTTCTCTCACAGTTCTTTTCTCAATCCTCTTCTCATATTTTTCTCCTTGAAAAATGCGTTGTACAAAGATTCCTGGAGTGTGAATTTGGTTGGGGTCGAGGGTTCCAGCTTCGACTAATTCTTCGACTTCGGCGATGGTGATTTTCGCTGCGCCAGCCATACAAGGATTGAAATTTCGGGCGGTTCCTTTGAAGATGAGGTTTCCTGCTGTGTCGCCTTTCCAAGCTTTTACAATGGAAAAATCGGCTTTGAAAGCCAATTCCATTACGTGCATTTTCCCGTTGAATTCTCGGGTTTCTTTGCCATTGGCAACTTCGGTTCCGAAACCTGCCGGTGTGAAAAAAGCAGGAATTCCGGTTTGGGCCGCACGACAACGTTCGGCTAAAGTTCCTTGCGGAATAAGTTCTACTTCGAGTTCGCCGGTAAGCATTTGGCGTTCGAATTCGGCATTTTCGCCCACATAAGAAGAAATCATTTTTTTGATTTGGTGTTTTTGCAATAGCAGTCCCAATCCA
>CAMCTL010000070.1 GCA_945878515.1 Flavobacterium psychrophilum
ATAGCCCAAATATTCATTGGCCAATGTCATATTCCCTTCGTTTAAAGCTTTTCTAATTTTGGTTGAACTTATAGAAACATCTTTTATTTCCTCTACCGATATTTGTTCGACTTCAAAATTAAATTGTTTTCCAAAAGCAACTAAGTCATCAATATTTGCCGTTCTGTTTCTTCCAAATCGATGGTCATGACCAATAATAATTTTATGAATGTGAAATTGATCAACAAGCACTGTTTTAACAAATTCTTCGGCAGATAACTTAGAGAATGCTTCATCAAATGGATGGATAACAATATTTTGAATGCCTAAATTGCTTAATAAATCAATTTTTTCTTGAATGGTGTTGAGCAATTTCACGTCAGATTGTCCTTGTAAAACCATTCGAGGATGCGGGAAAAAAGTAAGGACAAGGCTTTCCTCCTTTCCGTTTTCAGTGTTTTGAATCACTTTTTCTAGGATTTTTCTATGACCAATATGTACACCATCAAAAGTGCCTAGAGTAAGTATGGTTTTTTTAGAACAATTGAAATCGTTTATGGAATTAAAAATCTTCAAAGCATTTGTTTTTAAATGTTACAAATTTATGCTATTAAAACATATAAAAAAAAGAGGATTGAAATAAATCAATCCTCTCAAAAACCTTGTTAAATAAAACTATTCTTTGATGAATTGTAGTGTTTTTGTTTGGTCATCTTTTGCAATAGTAATAAAATAAACTCCGTTACTAAAAGAAGACGTGTTTAGGGTTAAATCAGCTGCTGTAGCGGCTTCTTTTTGGTCAACAATTTGACCTAAGCTATTTGTGATTTTTAAGTTAGCTGGTAAGCTAAAATTCCTAGGTAAGTTGATATTTACAATTCCTTTTGTAGGGTTTGGATAAAGGAATATCTCATTTATAGCTTCAATAGCATTTATTCCTAAAGTATTGGTTGAAAAATGACGATTCTCTACACTGCCAAAGGACGCTCCCGAGCCAACTGTAATTAATCCATTTGTTGATTTAATATTGTAAAATCCATTGCCTCCAAAACAACAAATTCCGTCGGCTTGCGAATCAAAAATTGTAAAAGTATAACATTGGTTATTAGCCAACGTCCAGTTTTGATTTATTATTTCGGGCAAAGGTAAAACTTCACTAGGCTTGCCAGCATAAGGTCCTCCGCTATATACAACAGAACCCGCGGAATCTTTCAAGTTCCAAGTAATTTCATCTCCCCAAAAATCTTGCTGTAAAGTAAATACATAATCAGTAAAGGTGTAATTCACTGGCGAGAAAGCTTCACTATCCGAGTTGTTACTAACCCTCTGGTCTGTTGTTCCGTTTGCCGTGGTAATACTAGTAGTTAATATACCAAAAGATGCAGTATTTGGCAATGTTACAAATGTACTTTGGTTTGGAGCCAACGAACCTGTCCAGCTATGGGTTTGGTTCATTCCTCCGGAGATGGAATAATTTATATTTGCAGAGGTTAGCGTAGCAGTTCCTCTATTAGTAAGTGTCACTTTTTTGTTTGTTGGAACCGGTATTGATGGACAATCTGAAATACTGGATAAAGTAAAATCTGTTTCAATTTTTACTTCAGCATCATTTGTAAATAAAGGAATTGGATTGCCTTTAGTAGAAGTTTTTAATGATCTTCTTCTTGTAGCACTATTCATAACGGTTATCATCCTATCCTTTTGATTTTGTGTAAAAATATTCATACACTGATCAGTGCTGTAATCCATATAATTCTGTACCATATCCACGCCCTCTTCAGGACAAGTATCATAAACAGTGTTACAATCATAATGTTGCCATCCCACTTGCGGTGTGTCTGCACAGTAATCTGTTGCTGTACAATCTGGAATATTCCTAGCTTGATTACCAGAGCCGTCTCCCCAAATATGTCTTAAGCCAAGAAAATGGCCCACTTCGTGAGACATAGTCCTTCCTTTGTTGTAAGTTGCTGATAGTAGAAAACCACCCCCAAAATCACTACTCCCAAAAACATCAAAGCTAGATACAACACCATCTGTAGTTGACGCACCATTGGATGAATCAAGACCTTGAAGACCTGACCTATCTGGAAATTGTGCAAAACCTAAAAGTTTATCGTCAGAAAATTTAAGGCTCCACATATTCATATATTGGGTTGAATCCCAAATAGTCGTTGGTTTTACAATAGCATCAACATCCTTAGTTGACCAAGAGGATTGACCCAAATTAACACGATTGATTCCGTTTGTTGGGTTGCCATTTGGATCTACCTTTGCTAGCACGAATTCAATTTCTACATCAGCTCCTACGGGATCAGAATTAAAACCAGGTGTTCCAATTTTTCTTCTAAAATCTTGATTCAAAACTGCAATCTGAGACTCGACCTGAGCATCAGTAATATTTGGAGCAGTTCCAATGGCTTCACCGCTGTGTATCACGTGCACTACAACTGGTATTGTTATAATTGTTGCTGCAACTGTTTTGGAGCTAGTGCGCAAGGCTGACTGTTTTTTGACCAAAGGCGCTATCCAAGTTTCAAACTGTTCATTTGTCAACCTTTTTGGATTTTTCTCTTGAAGATATTGCTCATACTCAACAGTTGCACAGCGTATTTTTCCACTGTTTGGGTCTACAGATGATGCTTTAACAGCTTTGCCAAAAACTGTTTCCGTTACTATTTTATTGTTTTGGCTATAGCTATTACCAAAGGTAAGCAAATAAAAAACCGAGCATATTAGCTTTATGGAAAGTAAAGTATTTGTTTTCATTGAATATTGTTTTTTGTTAAAGTTACTCCTTTTAACATATTTATTGTAAATCAAGCTTCTAAATATGCTATAAGTTGTATCTATTCTTTTATGAATTGTAATGTTTTGGATTGGTCTTCTTTGGTTACCTCAATAAAATAAACACCTTTACTTAATGAAGCAGTATTTACATTCAAATCAGCTTCTTTAGAAACTGCTTTTCGACTAATAATTTGACCCAAACTATTAGAAATGGCATAACTATTTGGTAAACCAAAATTAGTAGGAACATGAACATTCAAAATTTCTTTTGTTGGATTTGGATAAAGATAAATGTCATTCAATGCGTCAAATTTATTAACTCCTAAAGTATTGGTGGTAAACATTGTGATTTCATTTGACGTAAAGGTACCGCCTGACTTAACCGTAATTGCACCATTATTTGCTTTTATATCATAGTAACCGTTGCCTCCATCACAACATATTCCATCTCCTACTGCGTCGTTGATAGTAAAAGTATAACATTCGTTAAGAGCTAAGTTCCACGTTCTTGTTATTAAGTTAGGCAACTTTGTTCCCGTGGCATCGTTATATACGCCACCAGTACAACTATCACATCCACCACTATATAGAATTTTTCCAGTTGAGTCTTTCAAATTCCAGTCCGTTTCACTCGCATAAAAATCCCTTTGTAATCGGAAAATATAAGTAGTATAATTGAAATTATTAGTTACAGGAATAGTAAAAGCTCCTGAAGTGTTATTGTTTGATGACCTTTGGTCTGTTACCCCATTAGCAGAACCAACATTAACATTTATGGTTCCACTTGCTGCAGAATTTATCGTAATATCAAAAGAAGCTGACTTGTTGGTGGCTAAATCGCCGGTCCAATTATAGGCTGTATTACTTCCACCATTTACATTGTAATTTAATGTTGCTGAGGTTAGATTGCTTGTACCTCTGTTGTAAATGGTTATTTTTTGAGTATTCTGGTTTGCTGCAGCGCCACAAATTGGCATAGAGCAACTTACTTCAAGTTTGACTTCGGCATCATTTTCAACTAAAGAAACTGCTGTACCTTTATTAGATGTTTTTAGCGACTTTCTTCTTGCTGCGTTATCAATTATAGTTCTTATTCTATCCTTTTGATTTTGAGTAAAAATATTCATACAAGCATCATCGGTATAATCCATATAGTTTTCTGGCATATCATTTCCAGGATCAGAGGGGCACGTATCAAAAGTACCACAACTATAGTGTTCCCAACCCACTTGAGGAGTATCGGCACAAAAATCTGATGCTGTGCAATCAGGAGAATTGCCAGCTTCATCACCGGCTCCATCTCCCCAAATGTGTCTTAATCCAAGCCAATGACCTACTTCGTGAGTCATCGTTCTTCCTTTATTATATGTTGCGTCTAATAAGAAGGAACCATCATCATAGGTTTTACTTCCAAAAACAGTATAATTAGAAACTACTCCGTCTGTATTAGCTGCGCCGCCTGAAGGGTCAAGTCCATCTAATCCTGTAGCATCTGGAAATTGCGCATAACCTAGAAGAGTACTATCCGTAAAATTAATACTCCACATATTCATATATAAAGTAGGATCCCAAATAGTAGTCGGTTTAACAATTCCATCAACTTCAGCATCAGACCATGATGGTTGGCACAGACTTACTCGATCAATTCCATTTGTTGGATTTCCTTTCGGGTCTTGTTTAGCCAGAACAAATTGAATTTCGGTATTGGCTCCAACTGGGTTTGTATTATATCCTGGTGAACCCAACAATCTACTGTAATCCTGATTCAACACCGTAATCTGTGATTGTACCTGTGCATCTGTAATGTTTGGTGCAGTACCAATGGGTTGCCCATCATAGATTACGTGAACAACAACCGGGATAGTTATCACTGTAGCAGCAGTTTTAGAGCTGGTTCGCATTGCTTTGTGCTTATTTACTAAAGGTGCTACCCACGTTTCAAATTGCGCATTTGTCATTCTCTTTGGGTTTTTTTCCTGAAGAAATTGCTCGTATTGAGTTGTAGCACATCGGATTTTGCCGTTTGTAGGATTTATAGATGATGCTTTAACCGTTTTTCCAAATATAATTTTATTTGCTATTGTTTTTTTGGTCTGGCTATAGGTGTTGCCAATTATAATCAAGAATAAAACCGCAAAAAAGTGCTTAACGCAGGGAAAGGTAAGTTTATACATTGTATTAAAAATTTTTTCAAAGTTAGCAATTTTACCGATATACAAGTAATTTCATGAAAATTTCGCAAACAATTTACGATAAATCATCTTAAATCAGCAATTCTTTTATAAAAACCAAGGTTTTATTTTCCATTATAGGCAGTCATCGTGTTTTCTAGTCCTGCGGTTCCAAAAGATTTTATGATTTCCGAAGCCAATTCTAATCGTTCTGGAAGCGCAATTTTTTCAGCATCGTTCCATTCTCCTAGTACATAATCTACTTGTTTTCCTTTTTTGAACTCGTCGCTTATGCCAAAACGAAAACGAATATAATCGCTTGTATTTAAAATGGCTTGAATGCTTTTGAGTCCGTTGTGTCCGCCATCGCTTCCTTTTTTTCTGATACGGATGGTTCCGAATGATAAGTTCAAATCATCTGTAATAATAATGATATTTTCAAGTGGAATGTTTTCCTTTTCCATCCAATATTGCACCGCTTTGCCGCTCAAATTCATATATGTATTGGGTTTCAAGAGCAAAAAAGTCCGTCCTTTAAATTTATATTCGGCGAGAGCGCCGAGTTTCACGGTTTCGAAACTAAGACTTTCTTTTTTTGCAAGGAAATCAACTACTTTAAAGCCAATATTGTGTCGGGTGTTTACATACTCGGCGCCAATGTTGCCTAAGCCAACTATTAAAAATTTATTACTCACTTTATTTGTATTAATTTTTAGATATGGAAAAACCGCTCGTTCTACCATTTTATCATTTTGTAAAAGTAAAATTAATTTTTGATTATTTTTTAAGCTTACTGCCTTTGGATTGGGTAAACGGATTAAAATTGTTTCTTATATTGTTTTAAATTGTTGTCCGATTAAAATTTTAGTCAAACTAAAATCTCCAACAAATATAGTTCCTAAGGGACATTATCTGCCTGCTAACTTGTTTTGTGACTACCAACATTTTGCTCCTAGCGGAGCGCACCCACCTCGTAGAGGTTAAATGTTGGTGGCAAGAAGATTACGAAAAGTAAAATTGTCCCAGAGGGACTATACATGCATTATATCACACAAAAGTGTTAGTTTTACTCGAATTACAAGAATTTACACAAGATAAGCGCTGTACTAATTTCGTGAAACCGCCATAGGCAGTTGAAATTTATGTAATTTTTTACGATTGATAAAAACAAATAGTGACAATTTGCGCAATTAGTGTCTACTAATTTTTAATGCGTTTGCCCTGAGACTTTGTGAGGCTGTAACCTTTAATAAATGTTGTTTTGAAAATGAGTGTTTCTCTATAGCCCTGATGGGAACGGCATCCTTTTGTTCTGGTCCCGATAGCTATCGGGAAGAACAAAAGATATAGTGGACAGCAGGACCAATGGTTCTTGAGATCCCCACTAGTTGTGCTTCAAAATAAAAACTGAAACAATTTCAGATTAAACCAAAAAAAAGCACCAGTTGTACAACTGATGCTTTCTTGAATGGTTTGAAAAATATTACTTTTTCTTTTTGGCAGGCGCTTTTGCTGCTTTTGCTGCTTCTTGAGCTGCTTTCATAGCCGCACGAGAAATTCTTACTTGAGCAACAACTGTATTGTCTGGGTGTAATAATTTGTAGTCACTAGAAATTAGTTTCGTTACATACAATTTGTTTCCCATTTGAAGCTCAGAAATGTTGGCTTCAATAAAATCAGGAAGGTTTTTTGGTGTAGCCTTTACTTTTAATCTACGAGTGTTTAAACGTAAATCGCCACCTAATAATACACCAGGAGATACACCAGTAACTTTAACTGGCACCTCTATTGTTACTTCTTTGTCATCAAATAATTGAAAAAAGTCAATGTGTAAGATTTTGTCAGACACTGGGTGAACCTGAATGTCTTGCAAAATTGCGTTAAATGATTTATCGCCAAGCTCAATCACAACTGTGTGCGCGTTTGGGGTGTAAACCAAGGTTTTGAATGCTCTTTCGTCTGCTGAAAAATGCACTGGTTGATTTCCTCCGTATAGCACGCAAGGAACCGCTCCAGCATTACGTAAGGCTTTAGTCGCAACTTTGCCCACGCTTTCTCTTTCTGATCCTTTAATTGTAATCGATTTCATTGTAAAAAAATATAGTTAATAATTAATAAATTACTGTTTAATAATGGCAAAATCAATTTCAAAATATTTGTTTACCAATCTTCTAATTGCCCCTTTGGGGGCTAAGGGCTACATCAAAAACTTTCCGCTAATGGAATTGTTGTTCTGTACCATTTGCATCACTTCTGCAAAAAGAGGTGCACAACTCACTACTTTTATCTTGTTTGATTCCTTCTTTAACGGAATAGAATCGGTAACAATTAATTCTAGTAATTTTGAGTTTTCTATTTTTTCATACGCACCGCCCGATAATATTGGGTGTGTACAAATTGCTCTAACGCTTAGTGCGCCTTTATCCATCATTAAATCGGCGGCTCTAGCCAATGTGCCTCCTGTATCAATCATATCATCTACAAGAATTACATTTTTTCCTTTTACTTCCCCGATTAGCTCCATAGTTTCGATTACGTTGGCCGCTTTTCGTTGCTTGTAGCAAATAACCACTTCTGAATTCAAAAACTTAGAATAAGCATAAGCTCTTTTAGAACCACCCATATCTGGAGAGGCTATCATCAAATTGTCAAGATTTAAACTTTTAACATACGGCAAAAATATGGTAGATGCAAAAAGGTGATCTACTGGTTTTTCAAAGAATCCTTGAATTTGATCGGCGTGCAAATCCATAGTCATAATCCGTGTGGCGCCAGCGGTTTCTAATAGTTTGGCCACTAGTTTAGCCCCAATCGGAACTCTGGGTTTGTCTTTTCTGTCCTGTCTTGCCCAGCCGAAATATGGTATTACCGCCGTGATATGTCTTGCAGAAGCTCTTTTTGCAGCGTCTAACATCAGTAACAATTCCATTAAATTATCTGTACTGGGAAAAGTGGAACAAATAATAAAAACTCTTAAACCTCTAATGGACTCTTCAAAGGATGGTTGAAATTCCCCATCGCTATAGTAAGACATTGTCATCTTACCTAATGGGATTCCGTACTCCTTGGCCATTTTCTCGGCAAGATATACACTTTGTGTACATGCAAAAATTTTAGCTTCTGGCTCTAGATGGGACATTTAATTCGTTGTTTTTAATTCGATACGCTGCATAAAGGTTGGCTTTGCTGATGTCTTAGCCAAAGAATGTATGTGTCTCGAATGGAGTTAGTGTGTTGTTTTTCATTTAACGAGGCGCAAATTTAGGAATTAAATCGAACTTATTAAGGAAATTTTACATATATTTATTAGAATTTGATATTATATTTTTTACATTTGCACAGTGTTAAAGGAAAAGATAGTTAGTTACCACTAAATATCTCTTTATTGCGTGAAATAACTGTAGTTATTTCTGTCTGCTAAGCCCGGATGACTGTTTTACTTTTATTTTTTTTTAAAATAAATCAGAAATTCTTAAAGCAACAATTTGCCCGGATGGCGGAATTGGTAGACGCGCTGGTCTCAAACACCTGTGGGAAACCGTGCCGGTTCGACTCCGGCTCCGGGTACTTTAAAAAACCGTAATTATATTGTAATTCAATATTTTACGGTTTTTTTATTTTGTAGTTGCCCAACCATTGCCCAACCATTTCAAAATTCTTTGTTTTTTAAAGCAATTATAAAAATAAATATCATTTTAATTTTAGTCATATTTACTTTTTAACGTTTGAGCCAACAGAATAACTTTTTATTGCTTTATTAATTTCTGTACTCATTTCTGTTTTGCCATTGTACTCGAAATAACTAATTTGATTATTATCGTCAATAACAGTAGTAAGTTCGTTTGCTGGAATAACGGTTTGTTGCAAAATAAAATCAAATTCATCTTTGAAGTCAACCGTAAATACTCCATCATTATAATCTCTCAAGTCGTTTAATCCAATAATCTTAAGTTTGAAATATAGAATATTTCCTCTATACAACCCCTCTAGTTTTGTAGTTGCTCCAGCTTTTATATATGAGAGAGAGGCAACCCCTAAATTTTTTTTAGTAGGTTTAGAAATTTCAATTTCGGTTGATAAATTACCAATTTGAGAAACTTCATTGCCTACAATTTTATAAACTTTGTTATTATGTACAAATGTGTTTTCTGCTATTTGGGTTGTCTCTTTGCTTCCACAAGACGAAATTAGACCCGCAAATAAAGTGATTGTGATAATTTTTAGATTCATAGTATAAAAGTATGTATTAAGTTAATTAGTAATGCTAATGTACAATTAGCAAATTACAAATCAATATGCTACTATAAAAATCAATAAAAAAATCGGGAGTAATCAAATATTTTGTTACAAATATATTTGTACGTTTGTAATCAATATCAATACCTTACAAACAAAATCCCTATAATTTGTTACAATGAATGTAACAAATTATTGGGATTTTTGTTGCATTGCACAAAAAAGGTAACACACATCAAAGAACGGTGCGCAACCTTGTTGCATTGTGACTTTTTAAGACTTTTACAGTACCTTTTTGTATAAATACGCATCGTTTAAGCGTTGTTTTTTGGCTTCTAATGAATTAAATAATAAAAACAATATTGTTTGTGATAGGAATGTAAAACGGTCTTAATCGCTTTGCTTTGCACCATTTGTTTTCATTCCATTTAATGCTTTTTTCTTTGCCTTATTACGCTGTTTGTTTAATGCTATCTTAGTCCTTAACTTTTGTAGATATTCGGGTGTAGGCTTATTAGAGACTGATTCAGTTACCAATCGTTTGATACATTCAAAGTCCAGCATCTTGTCTTCTTGCTTCTCTATCAATTCGGCAAATCGTTTGATTGCATTATTCAATTTACTTTCTCCAGCATACTGTAACGGTGTTTGCAGTCGCCTCATAAATCCTTTGTATGGTGTCGGGTTTATTTTTAATTTGATTAAGTGTATTGCCAATAGGTTACCAGCCTTTTTATATTTTGATTCTGCAATGTTTCTAATTTGCGAAGCCTCAAAACTTGTCCCTATTTCTGCCCTGTTCTTTGCGTATCTTTTGGTACGCCCTTTTGCAAGTGATTCTTTTTTTGCTATTGGATCGCTCCAGGTTGCTATATTTCCTTTGTTGCTCATTCTCTATTTGATTTTAAATTATTATTTATTGGTTAAAGAACAACGCCCAACCTTGCAAATGACAACAAGGCTAGACGCTGTTAAGAATTAATTTTTAATCAATTCTTTTTTTTCCGTACTACAAATGAATATTGCTTTTTCTTAAAATGCTAAATATTTTCTTTGGGTCTGGTTCTGTTGTTTCACTTGAGGCACTAATAACTTCTTTTAGTAAGTTAATTTCTTTATCAAGCCTGCTTATGTAAAACCCGCTATTAAAATTACTAGGGGTCGTGTGATTATAACCTGTTCTTTCAATAGTTATTCTGTTAAGAACATTAATAGTTTTACAAACTTCCTTTACCGCTTCATAATATTCAATGTCCTTTTTATCGACTAGATATAATTTGTTTTCTTCTGCAATTGCTTCTTTTGATTGCACTGAAATAAAAAAACCAACCGATTCCGAATAAGAAAATTTTGAGTAATCAATACCTCTTTCGGTTTCATTTAATACGGTCTTTACATCATTTTTGAAGTCCAATACAGTTTGCTCTTGAGCTTTTATCTGTTGGTTGATAAAATGTTTGTTCCTGTTCCCTGTTGCTAAACAATCGGCAGCTATAACATTCAAAAACATTTCGCCCGCTGTTGTTCCTTTGTCAATCAAAAGACTTAATGCGGTCTTTTCATCTAATTTGCCTAAATCCAATTCGTCAAATAGTCCAACCAATTTGTTAAGGATTGGGATTTGAGATTCGAGTTTGTTTACTTCTCTTTCTGCTGTTGCTAAATCCTCGTGGATTAATAATTTTTCTGATTTCATAATCTAGTTTAGTTTAAAATTAAAAGCCTCGTTTGTTGCCTTTTCGTTTTCCATTTCCTTAATGGTTTCTTTTCTTTGGCGTTCTTGCAGTACGCCATCGTTTAAAATTTCCTTATAAGTTTCTGGAAATTTCATTTTTAATTCTTCTTTACTCATAATTTAAAATATTGTGCATCTCTGCGGGTTGTGATTTGAGAACTATTCTCAAATTTAATTTTATCCAAATAATTGGATTTGGTGTTGTGGATAAAGTCGCCTTTGTTTAATTTGTTGATTGCTATTTGTGTTCCTGATATTGTGAGCCATCTCTTTTATTTGAGTTTCAAAACTTGCATCTTGCCAAACAGTCGAGAGATACTTTTTTTTGAGTTTGTCAAATGTGATTTTATCATTTTCAAAATAAAATTTCAATCCTGAATGAGATATTAAGATACTGTACTCTTTTTGCATTGAAATATCTAAATTGGTTATTCTACATAATGCCTTTTCTACCTCATCGTTTTTACGCTCTTTTTGATTATCCTTTTGGGTGCATATTCCACCTTTATATATATTGGAATATGCACCAGTTTTCACATTTTCTTTATGCGTGGAAATTGCACCAGTTTTTAAATATTCCAGTTTGTCAAAAATGATTTTATCCAATTGCTTTTTTAGATTATTTTCTATTTTGTTGACCAGGTTATAGTACTTTGTTTTTTCTTTATTAAAACGATTCCTGTAACCATCTTGACTAATAATAAACCACGTTAAGGTATTAAGATAATTAGTGATTTTTGCCTGTTCCTTTCCTGTTAGGCTCTTAAAATCCGTTTCACAATCCAATAACAAAACCTTGTCAAATTCATTTATTATTTCGTGTGCCATCTTTAGGTAACAATCAAAATTTAATAAGTCATTTGCCGTATAAATGCCTAATTGGTTTATGTATTTACTTTGTTTGCTCTTTACCTCAAACCTAAATGTATTTATGTTTGAGTATTGAGGAAATTGTAAACCTTTTGCGTATGCCTTTATTATTTTGTAATTGTTAATAGTGCCGTTCGGGTTCGCTCTAAAACTCTTTTTACTAAAAGCCAGTCCAACATCTGTTTTAAATTCGTTCTTTTCGTGGTATAACAAAAAAGTAATTAATTTCTTTATGTCAATAGGACTTAAAACATTTAATCCAAATTCAATATTTACAACTTTAAGCAACTGTAAATCGATTTTAAAGGTGTTTTTAAGTTCTAAAATCACATTGATACAATCATTTAATTTGAAGTCATTTGCGTTGTGTACGTTGTTATTAAAGTAGTAATGCGGTTTAAAAAGTATGTCAACTCTATTTGAATAAAAGCAAAACAAAATCCCTTTGTATTGTTTTACTATTTTGGTTTTAATTACTTCAAAATCAAATAAATTTATCTTGTCTTCACTTTTTACCCATTCTAGTAAATTGTGATTCTCTAAATCATTTATCAATGAAATATCTAAAGTAGAAAGTTTTAATAAATCTAACATTTTACTATCTTTGAAAACGGTTTTACAATTTGCCTTTGTGAAACTAACTTTTGAACAAAGTATTGCCGAAAGCCTGAACATCTTTCGGCTTTTTTTTGTTCTATTGTTTCGATAAATTAAAATGATTTTTAACCGTTTATCGGTTTTATACTTGCTTCAACTTCCGATCTTAAATAAAAGATTCGACCACTAATTGCTAGGGGATTTAAGATTTTTTTCTTATTCCAATTATGCAAAGTTGACAAGTCCACGCCCAGCATTTTACTTACTTCGGAGCGTGAAAGATATTCGTTTGGTTGTTTGGGTTGGAAATGATTTTTTAAGTCATCAATTTGAAGTTTTACGCCTTTTAAAATTTCTGTTTGTAGTTGCTCGGGCGTAATCTGAATAAGTTGGATTGCTTCCATTTGTGAAATAGTTTTAAATTTCACAAATATTCAATCGGTTTCAATTCCGATTTTCGGACAATTTTTCCGAAAGAATCGGAGGTAAATTATTTTTTATCAAATACTCTATTATAATTATTCTCTCTATTTACTGAATATGGTTTACTTTTGAATCCTTTATTGATTATAATTCTGTCTAAACCGTTGTTTTTTAGGTAGCCTTTTTTATTTAACCATTCAGCAAAATCAATATGAGTTTTTGGAATAATCAAATTTTCTTTTTTCATTCTTTGAAATAAATATGAGAAATCACTAAACTCATCTAAAATATATTCATCTTTAATATATTTTTCAAAATTGTTAAATGCGGTTTCATTAATAAAATAGGTTTCAAATAAATTATTGATTTGTTGAGGTTTTTCTTTTGTTGAAGTTTCAATTTTAATAAAGTCTTCAAACTCTTTTTTTATTTCTAAATAGTTTGGTAAAAGTTCTTTAGTGTTTTCTGTTAATTCAAAATCAAAAGCATCGTTTACTTCTTTTTTGAAGCTCAATTGCTCATTTGGATTTATGCCTAATTTAGTTAGTTCGGTTTTGTATTTATTCAATAAAATAGAAAGGTCTTTGCATTTATCTTTTGCCTTTTCTATTTCGGTTATAGGTGCTTTGTTGTATTGATAATATTCAATTGTAGATATTATTTTTTCGTCAATAAAGTAACAAATCATTTTTAACCTATCTACAAACTCATTATCACTTGAATTGATTTTTTCATATTCGTAATCGGTTAAAGTTGTGGTTATGAAATTTCTTAAATCAACAATTTTTTTTCTTTTATACATTTTGTCTAAAATTTGTGTTAGAATAAACTTTTATTTTAGTTATCCGTTCCGTTTTTAATTAACTTCATTTCGGGTTTTTTGTCCTTGTTAAGGTCTTCATAGAATTTCATAAATAGATCGGCGTTGCTGTCTTTGTCTTCTCTTTGGTTTATGTATTGCAAGAACAAGCTTTCTTTCGAATGCCCGCTTATGCCTATTAATACGGCTGTGGGTATCTTTTTATAATAGTTGGTACAGAACGACCGCCTAAAACTGTGGGAGGTTATCAATTTATGTTTCTCATAAAAATTTAGCTCTTTACGTCCTGTTTTTGCATCAAATATTTTGCCCTCGGTTAGGGTGTCTATTTTTGCAATTTTGCAAACTTCTTTAATGTAAAGATTGAGTTTTTGAGTGCTGATTTTATAAGGGAAACTGTTTTCTATTATGTCGATAACGTGAGGCGCAATAATGCCAATTGTAACATCTTTTTTTGTTTTTTGCTGTATGATGTCTAAATACATATTTCCACCCTTATATCGAATATTCTCTTTTGTGATATTCATTAAATCGCCTCCACGTTGCCCAATTTCGCACCCAATAAGCAACCATTTACGAGCGTTGTTGTATGCTTCGCTTTTTATGTCGGCGGTTCTTATGGTTTCCAATTCCTCAAAGGACAAAGTTTGTATAAAACGGTCTTCATCACTTTCAGAAAAAATATTGATTTGCTTTGCATAAGCGTTAACTTGAATGCCCTTTTTTTCGGCTTCAATGCTAATTGTTTTAATGTTTGCAATATGTTTCGAGGCTGTATTTAGTGCATACTTTTTTGTTTTGATTAGCCAGTTGGTTAACTTATCAATCAGGGTTTCGTTAATATCGATAAAGTGGATTTTCTTTTTGGTTTTGGTTTGATATTCTGAAATGATACTTTTTGTTGAGATAAAACTGTTTTCTCTACTTTTTGACAATCCCAATTTGTACCCGCCTTTTATTTTTACTTTTCGTGTACTTGCATTGTCGATAATGTCCTGAATGTAATTTACTATCAATCCTGTGTCTGTTTTCTCTATACGCTCAAAACAATCGTTTATTTTAGTTTCGAGCCATAAAGCATCAATTAAAACACTTTTGCCTAAATCGGTGTTGAGGTTTTCAAAAACATAAGATTCTAACTTTTTGAGATTGTTAGATAATAGTTTGTTTTCGGGATTATTTTGCTTTGGTAGGTTGGTTGATTCGCTCCAGTCTTTTGGATTGATTGTAAAGCCTGTATTTAACTCAAATACATTATCTCGATTGATTGATAAACGAATTTTTATAGAAACGTTTTTATTTGCCTTGCTTCTTAATCGGTATTGAATTGTTGCCATTTTATAACTTTTGAACGGTTGAACTTTTGAACACTTCAAAAGTAATAAAATTTGTAATACATTTTACAAAGTTGCCCAACCGTTGCCCAACCGTTTTAAGATTTCATTCTATTTCATTAAATTTAGTTAGACAATTTATTTGTGTTTAAAATGCTGTAAAGTATCTAAAAATATGGGTTTTAGAGTATTTTTTATAGTGTTTTTGGGTATTTTGTAAAATTGCCAAATTGAGGGGGTTCAATTACGGCTCCGGGTACTTTAAAAATCCTTAACTACTTTATTTTTTAGTAGATTAAGGATTTTTTGTTTTAAATTATTCCACAATTGTCCTTTATACAGGATCAAGGGGATCAATCCTAAAACCTGTGGAGCGAGGATCAATCCTAAAACCTGTGGATTTACAAAAATTAAGCATAAATATTTGTTAGTCTAAAAAGGAAGAATTCTATATTTCTAACACCTCTGAATTGTGATCTAAAAGCTTTTATTTTAGCGTTGAAAGATTCTGCTGAGGCATTGGTA
>CAMCTL010000071.1 GCA_945878515.1 Flavobacterium psychrophilum
GGCAGCTTTATGATGATGGACAATAATGTCCAAATGCAAACCATTTTTGGTGATGGGTCCCAACAACAAGGAGGAATCTTTGACAAACTGCTAAGCGCAGGAAAACGAGTCCTTACTGGCGAAAGCTTGTTTATGACCGCATTTATCAATCAAAATAATTATAAGAGCAAAGTTTCGTTTGCTTCGCCATATCCTGGAAAAATTCTTCCTATTGATTTGAGACAATTCCAAGGAAAATTTATCTGTCAAAAAAGTTCCTTTTTATGTGCGGCCAAAGGCGTATCAGTTGGAATCGAATTTTCTAAAAAATTAGGTCGCGGTTTCTTTGGCGGGGAAGGTTTCATTATGCAAAAAATAGAAGGAGACGGAATGGCATTTGTACATTCAGGAGGAACTTTGGCCAAGAAAGAACTTAGAGCTGGCGACATTCTAAAAGTAGATACGGGTTGCCTTGTAGGATTCACCAAAGATGTTGGTTACGATATTGAATTTATTGGCGGAATAAAAAATTCTATTTTTGGTGGCGAAGGTTTGTTTTACGCTACGCTACGTGGCCCTGGAACTGTCTATATACAATCCTTGCCTTTCAGCCGCCTTGCCGATCGAATTATTGCTTCAGCACCAAGAGCAGGAGGAAGCAGCCGTGACGAAGGTAGTTTACTTGGTGGATTGGGTAATTTATTGGATGGGGATAATAAGTTTTAAGCTTTTTTGAAAACAATCATAAACGGTTTGCAGCAATGTGAGCCGTTTTTATTATCATCAATATGTAAAATTTCTAGTATTTAGCTCTCTATTAAATTCCTTGTTAATATTTTCAATGTTTAATTCAACAAAATAAAGCCTTCCGACTTTATCCATTTCAACAATTTCATTTTTTTCTAATATATTAAATAAATTTCTTAATTTATTTTCTCTATCTTCATGGTTGTGATAAAAAACACAAATTTTTGAAAATTTGTCATTATCAAACTTTAAAAAATTAAATAAATCAATAATATATTCTTTATCTGATTCATCTAATGAATGCCCAATTATATAAAAAACAGTTTCTTTCCAACTGCTTTTTATTTCTTTTGGAACTTCAATAAATTTCTTGTTAGAGTTTTTATTGACCTTTTGATAATATTTAGTAAAATCAAAAAATTTACTGATTTCTATTTGATTTGGCATTTCACTAATTCCTAAAATAATATTTTGGGACGTATTAACATCGTTAATCTGTCCATGTAAATAAACTACTTTCGATTTTTCAACTTTATAAATTTGTTCTAAAGTAGGGGTGTAGTTAAAGGTATAAATTTCATTTAATAAATGAAAAGGTATTGTTGATTTTTGTTTTACTTCATGATAAAAAACACATACAATATCAACTAAATAACGATTAAAAATTATAATGAAATCTTCAAATGATTTTGCTAAATCTTCGAGAATTTTTCTCACATCAATAGCACTTTTCCTTTGGTTGATATATTTTTCATTAAATCTAAAAGCACCACCAGTATTAATTACTTTAATTAAATTCAAAAGTTCAAAATCAGTAAAACTAATATATTTATCACGAAACGCATTCTTTTTAATATCCCACTTATCTTCAATTTTATTGAAATAAGATAATTGTTTTAAGACACTTTCAATCTCCATTTCAAAATCAATCCAAGTGTCAATTTCACAGACATTTTTGAAATGTTTGTACCAAAGATTGCTTGTTAATAATTCATCAATTTGTTTAATTTTTGTATTATCAAATTTGATTTGTTCAACATTATAATAATCAATAATAGAGTTATAATCATTTAGATATTTGTCTTTAAATATGCTTCCAAACAAATCTTTAAAAGTTGCTTCTTTAGTGGGTTGAAACTTTTCAATAGTCTCCATTATCGAAATAAAATGATGATATTTTGTTGGCAAATGATGAAATAAATCAAATCCGTTTCCTGTTATTAAAATCTTGCTCATATCTAAAAATGCTTTGGTCAAATATAGCATTTTATTGAACCAACTCGATCATCATCGATTTGCTAAACTACCATTTTTTGTAAGCCAAATATTTTCCGTCAAGCGTAATTTTGATGCGGTCGCCTTTTGGATTTTCTTCTTTTTCAATATCCATAGTAAAATCAATAGCACTCATAATTCCGTCGCCCACTTTTTCGTGAATCACTTCTTTAATAGTTTCTCCATAGACCAAAACAATTTCGTAAAGCCTATAAATTAAAGGATCTGTAGGAGGCATTATCGCAGTAGTGCCTTTTGAAGGAAAAATTTGCAATGCCTTTTCTATTTCAGCACCCAAACCAAGCAATTCGGCTACTGTTTTCGCTTCATTTGCATCAAAAGTGTTTTGTCCTAAAATTGCCGACGTAGTCCAGACAATATTTCTGTCGATAGCTTGAGCAATTTGTTGGTAGGTAATTTGCTTTTCTTGTTTTGCCTCGAGTACTAATGCGGTACAAATTTCTCTTTTCATAATTATTTTATTGGTTATATTTATAAAGTAAAAATATAAAATTCAGCCTGCAGACAATTAGCAAATACCGAATTTGTGCGCAAAAACACCTAAAAACATTTAATTAATTGCGATAACACATAACTAAACCTAGCAGTTTGTGCCAAGTAGATTTCAACAATCGAGATTTGTAGATTTGGGTTTATTACAAACTTTTTTAGTTGAAAAATTTAGCCCTATTTTTGCAACAAGTTTACAACCATGAATCAAATCGGCTACAAAAACACGAAAATCTTCTATTCCGATACTGGAAAAGGCAATGCTGTTGTGTTACTTCACGGTTTTTTAGAAAATAAAACGATGTGGCAGGATTTAGTTCCAGAATTGAGCAAAAAAAACCGCATCATAACCATTGATTTGTTAGGACACGGCGAAACGGAATGTTTGGGCTACGTCCATTCTATGGAAGATAATGCTGAAGCTGTTCGTGCTGTTTTGTCAAAACTAAGGATTCGGAAAGCCGTTTTCATTGGACATTCTATGGGTGGTTATGTGGCTTTGGCTTTCGCCGAATTGTATCCAGCAACTGTAAAATGTTTAGTTTTACTAAATTCTACTTCAAAAGCGGATAGCGAGGAACGAAAAACCAATCGAGATCGCGCCATCAAAGCGGTGAAGAAAGATTACACTACATTCGTAAGGCTTTCTATCACTAATTTATTTAGCGAAGAAAATCGAGAAAAAATGACCGATGAAATCGAAAAGGTAAAAAACGCAGCTTTAAAAACTCCGTTGCAAGGCATCGTTGCTTCACTCGAAGGAATGAAAATCCGCAAAGATCGGGAACCCATATTGCATTCAGCAACTTTCCCAATGTTGTTGATTTTAGGAAAAAAAGACGGCGTTTTGAACTATGAAGACAATCTAAAACAAATTGAAAATACCAAAGTCAAATTAGTCACTTTCCCCGACGGACATATGAGCCATATTGAAAATCGAGAAGAATTGAATGCTGTTTTATTGGGTTTTTTAAAAGCAATTTAAATTTTTTCTTCAAATGGAATTTCTTCATCCAAAATTTCATTCAACAACAAAACCATTTGCTCTAAATAATTGGATAGAATTTCTTCGCCAATTATAGCATCTTCCTCTTTTCCTTCTTTAAAACTGAAAGGCAAAAATCCCGATTTTAAATTTTTGAAAGAGATAATTCCAGCTTCAATCGGTTTTCCGTTTGCTTCATTTTCATACATAAAAGCATACGCTAAAACTTGAATAATTTTGTCGTTTTTGATTTCTTCCGTTAATCCTTTCCAAGATTTCAGGGTGACATTCGGCTTTTCGACTTTCCCTGTTTTGTAATCTATGATTCGAATAATGCCGTTGCGTTCTTCTATTCTGTCCACTTTTCCAGCAATTTTTATTGGAAACGGCAAACTCGGGTGCTCCAAAATTTTTTCGCAAGCTTTTTCCAAATGCAGTATTTTAATCGCATCGCCATTTTTTATACTTTCCAATTCCACTTTTAGAAAATTCGAAACATTGCGTTTCGCCACTTCAAAAGCCAGTAAATTTCTTCCTTTTTTGATTTCGCCTTCTTTGTAAACCAATTTGAATTGTTTTAAAACTTCAGCATCCAACAATTTCAAGCAACCTAAAATATCATTTTCAGACAAAAACTTCCCAATAAATGGTGTATATAAAGCTTCTAACGTCTCGTGAATAATGGTTCCCAAAGTATTCAAAGCAATATTTTCCTCGACTTCTTCGACTTCGCTAATGCGCAAAATCTTTTGGAAATAAAAATCAATCGGATTTCGGATATAACTTGTTAATGCTGATGGAGAAAAGCCTTTTTCGGCAACTTCCTTCAAACGAATCATTACCGATTCCGACTTTGGAACCACAATCGGTTGATAGGCTGTTTCGGGCAGAACCGCATTGTAAATTTCTTGAGTTAGTGTGTGCTTTGGTTGTTTCTCTACTTCTAATTGGGTGATGAAACGGCTTTTTTCGCCTGCATCTAAACCCTCACTTTCGGTGTTGTATATCAAGTAAATATTCTTGGCGCGTTGCAATAAATGGTAAAAATGATACGTATAAATTGCATCTTTTTCCTTGAAAGTTGGCAAGCCCAATTCCCGTTTCACATCATAAGGAATAAAGGAATTCATCGATTTTCCGGCTGGGAATTTCCCTTCATTCATCGAAGTGACAATCACGGTTTCGAAATCCAAAACGCGACTTTCTAATACTCCCATAATTTGCAAACCATTCAAAGGTTCTCCTTCAAAAGACACTTCGGCTAAATCAATTATTTGTTTGTAAATAGCGTGAAGTGTTTCAATTTTATCAATATGCGAATGCTGCGAATTGTAATTAATTAGTTTGTTTATGGTCTTAAAAATGGCATAAACAAAGGCTTTGGTGATTTTTTCTTCTTCATTGTCGTTGCTCAAATTCGTTTTGATGGTTTGCAACAAATTGGAAATAGTTTCCAAAACCGCCATCGAACCATTTTCCCATTTTTGGAACATCAAAAGAAACAAATCACTCGAATTTGGATTTAAATCCATCAATTTATGATGGGTAATAAATGTGTAATTATTTTGGTTAATGACACCAACTAACGCATTAGTTTTGGCAAACGGTTCAACCAAAGGATGTGTCAAAATATCCAAAACGTCTTTGTAATAAAACACATAACTTTTTGCATTTCGAGACAGAGCATTGGTGTGCATTTTGAACAATTTGGCAATCAAAATCTGCGCTGGATTATTCTTGCTAGAATAACCCATTGTGATATTTAAAGCACCGACTGTTGAAGGTAAAGAATACAAAAGCGGAACCAACAAATTTTCCTCTCCAAGCACAACAGCAACTTTATCTAAAGTTGTATTCGGGTCTATTTTGATGATATTTTCTATAATACTTCCAGTAATTTTGGCTTGACCAATTGTTTTTGGTGTACCAATAACCTGAAAGTTTTTCGAATACGAAAAATCGTCTGCAATCCATTCGAAAGGATTGTACTTATAGTGTTTCCAACTCGATTTGAAACGTCTCACAAACAATCCTGCGTCGTGATAAGGATCGTTTAAAAAAATTTGATCAATATCCCAATAAATGGTCGCTTTTTCAGAAGCTATTAAATGTTGAATGATTTGTTCCTCGGCAGCATTCAATGCATTGAAACCCGCAAAGACATATTTTTTTTCTTTTATAGAATCCGAAAAATGATTGAGGTTATTAACGGCTTCACGATAAATCAATCCTTGGTATCCAATTCCTTTTGTCAATAAATGATTGTAAAGTGATTGGTAGTAATTGGGTAGCAATTTCCAGAAATCTATGTATTTCTCTAGTAATTGCGTTTTGTTTTCAACTTCAATTCCCCATTTTTTGATGTCTTCAATGTCTTTTAAGTAAGAAAGAACGTGAGATGGGTCTAATAAATAACGATCGATTTCGTTGAAATCTTGTAAAAGTGTTTTCGCCCAATTAGCAAAAAGCTCGAATGATTGTTGATTGGTTTTTTCGGTAATGGATAAATAAACTTCATAGAATTCAAACAATAATTCTATTGAATCGATATCACGAATTCCTGCAATATTCTGAATAAAATCCTCGATGCTAATAATATCGGGAGAAAAGGTATTAGTCTCAACTTGATTCTTTAAAGCTTCAACCAAAAATATTTTGGCGCGTTTGTTTGGCAAAACGACAATGGTGTCGGACAGTTTACTTGAAAAACTATCAATTAAAACTTTTGCAATTTTATCTAAAAAGGAAGTATTTGTCATTCTATAAATATAAAAAAAGCCATTCAATTAAGAACGGCTTTTTGAAAAAATTATGAAAAACTTACTTGCTTAATATGCATCTATAGATATTACTTCGACCCTTCTGTTCTTAGCTTTACCTTCCTCTGTTTCGTTGGAAGCAACTGGCTTGGTTTCTCCAAAACCTACAGTAGTTAAACTTTTAGCATTTATACCTAGAGCAATCAATGCTTTCTTAACAGTATTAGCTCTTTCTTCAGAAAGTTTTTGATTTAGCTCTGGTGAACCATCACTATCTGCATGTCCTTCAATACTGAATGTTACATTTGGATTTTTCTTAATGATTTCTTTTATTACATTTAAACCCGCTGGATTAATCTTCCCTTTTACAGCAGCGTCTCCTGATTCAAAATCAACTGTTGCAGCTTCAATTTTAATTCTTCCAACAACCGGAGCAGCTACCTCTGGACAACCCTTATTGCTTATTGGACCAGCAACTGTAGGACAAGCATCATCTTTATCTACCACACCATCCTTATCAGAATCCAAAATAGGGCAACCACCATTAGACTTAGGTCCAACTTCTTTAGGACACTTATCGTCCTTATCTGCAATTCCATCACGATCAGTATCTGGACATCCTTTAAAAGAACTTAACCCAGCAACATCTGGACAAGCATCATCTTTATCGGCAATGTTATCACCATCTTTATCTGGACAACCATTTAAACTGGCTAAACCAAATTCAGTTGGACAAGAATCGCTTCCGTCAATAATTCCGTCTCCATCAGTATCAGGACAACCATTAAATTGTTTTAAACCAGCAACTTCTGGACAAGCATCGTTCTTGTCGTAAATACCATCACCATCAGTATCTTTACCTCCAAATAGGAAGGTTATACCAACAGAATGTTGAAAATGACTTGGCGCTATTGGACTATAAATATCACCAAAAGCATTGCGTTCTCCACCAACTAGTTGGCTCGCCTTATATGTGGTCTCAAGTGCTAAACCAACATTTTTGCTTAACCAAAAAGTTAACCCTGCACCTGGATTAATAGTTGGATAACCATTCTCTCCTAACCAAGTATAACCTGCCCCAAGACGAACTGATGGGTCAATAATACTGGAACCAATCAAGGACATAAAACTATATCGTACATTTGCATCAATAGCATAATACGTTAAATCTCCAGGATTTACAACTACATTACCAAAAGAATTACTTTTTGGATTGGCCTTATCAAAAACAACGTACTTGCTAATTTTGTTTATTGACCCCTGAATTCCAACAGTTAAACTATTCCCGACAGATCTAGATAAGCTCAAATACGATACTGATGGAAGAATATTCCAATTCTCGCTTACGCCGAATGGTTGAGATACTATAACGTCAACGTTGTTTTTACCACCGGTAGTTCCGGCTTTAGTATCAACTGCGTTGGCTCCAAAAGAAAGTGCCCAAGGATTGTCATTGTTTTGTGCTTGCAAATTAACTGCAAATAGTGTAATTAAAGCGAATAAAAGTTTGTTAAGATGTTTCATGTTTATTTAATTGATTGTTAATATTTAATTTATTAATGAAAATATAGTCTAATACTGTCGTATAAAAAAAGAACCTTTCCTCTAATTATAATTCATTTTATTATTTTGCAAATATAAATTATTTAATTATAAATATTTCTTACTAGAGGAATACTTTTTATTTATTTTACAAATGTAAGTAAAAAGAATAATATTACCATTTAACAGTTAGATTTGATACCGAATGTTTGGCAAAAAATACCCAAATTTTGTAAATGGCGATATTTGTTTTAACTTGAATTTGATATTAGCCATAAAAAAGCCACTCGGTTAAGAATGGCTTTAAGTAATCATATCAAATAATATATATTGAAATTATTTTACAACGTCAGCTGGTTTAACTTCTGTTCTTCTATTTTTTGCTTTACCAGCACTAGTTTTATTAGATCCAACTGGCTTAGTCTCTCCAAAACCAATTGCATTAATATTCTCTGCTTTTACACCTTTTTCAATTAAAAAGTTTCTAACGGCGTTAGCTCGATCTTCAGAAAGTTTTTGGTTAGCGACATTTGAACCGTCACTATCAGTATGTCCTTCTACTACAAATTTATTATTTGGATAAGCTGAAAGGATCTCTGTAATTCCACCCAGACTAGCTCCAGTTGAAGCATCACCATTCTTGAAAGTTGCTTTTCCAGGATTAAAAAATATTGATCTAGCTTGAATTTTCAACTTTTCAATCACTTCTTTAGTGATTATAACAACAGGCTCTTCTGGACAACCTTTGTTACTAGCAAGACCTGCAACGGTAGGACAATCATCATCTTTATCTACAACACCATCCTTATCAGAATCTAGAATGGGACATCCTCCATTAGACTTAGGTCCAACTTCTTTAGGACATTTGTCGTCCTTATCTGCAATTCCATCGCCATCAGTGTCAGGACATCCTTTAAAAGATAATAAACCTGCAACATCTGGACAAGCATCGTCTTTGTCGGCAATTTTATCGCCATCTTTATCAGGACAACCATTTAAACTGGCTAAACCAAATTCAGTTGGACACGAATCGCTTCCATCAATAATACCGTCTCCATCAGTATCAGGACAACCATTAAATTGTTTCAAACCAGCAACTTCTGGACAAGCATCGTTTTTATCGTAAATACCATCTCCGTCAGTGTCTTTTCCTCCGAATTGGAAAGTAATACCTAAAGAATGTTGAAAATGGCTTGGCTCGCTAGGAATTTTTACATCACTAGAACTTCGATCGCCACCTATAAGTTGGCCAGCCTTATATGTTGACTCTAGTGCTAAACCAATATTTTTAGTTAACCAAAAAGTTACACCCAAACCTGGATTAAAAGTTGGATAACCATTGGCTCCGAACATTGTGTAACCTGCCCCAAGACGTAACGATGGATCAACTGTTTTTGAACTAATTAAAGACATAAAACTGTATCGTACATTTGCATCGACAGCGTAGTACATCAAATCTCCTGGATTTGTAACAACAAAATCAGATTTACCTGCATCAAAATAAACGAATTTAGAAATTTTGTTTATTGACCCTTGAATTCCAACAGACAAATTATTCCCCACTGATCTTGCTAAGCTAGCGTACGACACTGAAGGAAGAATATTCCAATTTGTATTTACCCTAAAAGGTTGAGAAACTACTGTTTCAAATGTACTTGTAGGATTGTCTGCGCCAGCTCTAGTGTCAACTGCATTTACTCCAAATGAAAATGCCCATGGATTGTCGCTATTTTGTGCGTGAGAGCTTAGCGCTAGCACCATCAATACAGCAAATAAAAATTTGTTTAAATGTTTCATAGTTAGTGTTTTTAGTTACGTTTTAGTTAATTTTAATTACAAAAGTAGTGGTAATTTTTTAAAAACAAAATAAAAAAATATAAAAAGAACTAAAATAGACAATTACGTAAAATTTGGGTCAAATAAAGACAAGATTAAAGATTGCGTAGCCAATTATTCACTATTTTTCAAAACCACATTCCAATTTCATTTTGAAAAAGTCTTCAACAGTGGTTAAATAAATATTGTGCTCTTTGGTTGACAGCATTGAATTTCTGTTTAGTTCATTGAAAACATATAATTTAACTAGGATAATCCGGAGGCAATATTCCAATGTAAATGATATCTTTTCAGACAAATAAACTAATATTGGTTAAAATCGAATTCGATGTAAATATTGATTCAATATTTCATAACTTTTTCAATAGTAAGGTAATATTTATACTAATTATTACAAAGTCAAAGAAACATCATATTTAATGATTGACCTTCTTCTTCATGTCAAAACTATAGTAATTTAAATACTTATTTTAATTCTTTTTCAAACGCATTGGCTTTCTAAAAATTCAACACTTTGATTTCTTCGCCGATGTATACCAGCGATTTTGTATTGACTTTATAACCCATCAATTCAATCGCATTTTGGTAATTTTCTAATTGTATTTGGTAGTTCGGATTGTGAGTTCCCGTTTTGTAATCCAATAGATAAATTTCCTTATTTTTGTTCAAAACCATTCGGTCTGGTTTGATGGTTTTACCTTCTTTTTGAATAATTGTTTGCTCATTCAAAACTTCATTTTCTCCTTCAAAATAAATGGAAAGTTCAGAATGATTGACAATTTCCTGAATTGTTTTATAGACCAGATCCTTTTGATTTATGTTAATTAGCCCACTTTTGACCGCTTTAGTTATGGACAAATCGACATCGGCTTTGGTTTTTACATAAGATAAGATTTCATGAACTACATTCCCATATTCTATGGCTTCTTGTCGATGCGTGCCCCACATTACCGATTCACGTTGGGCAATTTTGATATTTTTTGGATTGATAACTTCATTAACAGACTGAATTACATTAAAATCATTAGAAAAAGTACTTTCATAAGATAATTTAGCTGGATTTCCAAAGTCGTACTCTAATATATTTTCGTCAAATACACCTTTATTATCCAAATAATTGACAAAAAAAGTGGACATATTATTCTTTCTCGCCAAACCTTTGGAGTCTAAATTCATATTCGATATCACATACAATTGCTCTTCAGCACGAGTCAAAGCCACGTATAAAACATTGATATTATCCAACAATTCTTCTTGCGATTTTTGAACATAAACTGATTTTGCCGTTGCTCCAAAACCTTCCACGGCTTTGCTATTGTCCACCAAAACTTTAGGCAAACCAAAATCATCTACTTCAGCATCAATCCATAATTTATCTTTTGGACTGCGACTGTAATCTTCATCGGCGAAAGGCATAATTACAACTGGAAATTCTAATCCTTTCGATTTGTGAATGGTCATAATTCGAACTGCATTTTTTCCTTCTGGCGATGGAATACTGAATTTCTCGGCATTTTTATCCCAATAATTCAAGAAATCCGAAATTCCTGCTTGATTGCGAATGTCTCGTTCCAAAACTATGTCCAAGAAATATTGAATATAAGCATTACCGTTTTGGGAATTCAAGAATTTTGACACAATAAGCTCAACCGATTCATAAAGTGACTTTTTTCTAATGTCTTGAAAAGAAAGCGAAATATCAAAATTCGTTAACCAATTTTCGAAGTCAGTTTCCTGTTTTTTATCCATTCCTTGAGCGATAAAATCGTGTATAGGCAATTGATCCTGAATGTGTTTAGCAACATAATGAAGGAAATGCGCTTTGGCTTCTAAATCGGAACTGTTTTTTAAATATTTCAATAAATGAATGATGAATCGCACTTCGGTGGCGTTTTGAATCATCAAGGTTTCCGATGATAAAAGCGGAATTCCTTGTTCGGTCAGATAATTGGCAACCGCAATTCCGTGACTGCGTTTTCGGGTTAAAATAACAATATCTTTGAGCTCAAATCCTTGTTTTTGAACTTTCTGAATCGTGTTTAAAGTCGCCAATAAATATAATTCCGTTTTGTCCAAAGCTTCTTCTTCATCTTCGGATTCTTCTACTTTTGGAATAAATGTAATATTTACATAACCACCGGTTTTTGCATTCGTTTTTTGGTGGCTGTGGCTTTGGTATAAATCTTTATAATCTTCGTGTTCGAATTCATTGGACAAGAATTGAAAAAACTCATTGTTGAATTCGATTATTTGCGAATACGAACGGTAATTTTTGTCTAAATGTTCTAAAACTTTCTCGGGATTATTAAACGGATTATGATCTTTACTCAACTCGATAAACTGCTCGGCTTTTCCGCCACGCCAGCGGTAAATGGATTGTTTTGGATCGCCCACAATCATCAAAGTTCCTTTTTCGCCATCAATTTCGCTGGATGTGGCATTGTCAATCAGCGGAATCAAATTTTGCCATTGCATTTCGGAAGTGTCCTGAAATTCATCGATGAAAAAATGACGGTAGCGCTCGCCCAACCTTTCATATATAAAAGGAGCGGGTTGATTTTGAATTTCACGGTGAATTATAGCGTTGAATTCCGAAATGGAAAGCACGTTTTGTTCTTCTTGAATTTTAGCCAATTCATTGCTGACGGTATTTAGCAACGATAATGGTGTTATGTTTTTCAAAAATGCTTTGTAGAAATCCCGTTTTTCGAAATTTTTATAAACAATGTCAAGAATTTGCAATAGTTTGGGGATAATATTTTCGATAATTGCAGTGTCCTTAGCAGTTTTATTGATGGAAATATCCTCAAATTCTCGAAACCTTTTATTTTTCGGATTGAATTTTCCATCCACAATACTTTGAAGATGATTTGGAAAAGTTCCTCTTGAAAAGGATTTTAAATCGATTCCGTTTTTTTCAATTAACAATAAAGCACTTTCAGCAATTGCTGTGTTTTCGTCTTCCAAAACTTTACAGACTTCCGTAAGTTTGTTTTTTATTTCGACAAATTCGGTAATGGATTTGTCTTGAAAATGAGTGATTTCATTTCGATTGTTTTCGTTGAGCACCAAACGACCTGTATCAAGAATTTCTCTGGAAATGTCCCAAGATTTATCGTCATCGGTTTTTTCCATCGTGAAATCGATGAGCAATTTGGTTAACGTTTCGTCTTCTCCAGCTTGTGCAATAATGGCATCAACGGCTTCAACGAGTAAATTTTCGGTGTCTAAAGTCACTTCGAAAGTCATTGGCAAACCCAAATCATGAGCAAAAGCCCGAATCACTTTGTGCGTAAATTTATCAATCGTGGAAATATCAAAAGCAGCATAATTGTGAATGATATGCTTGATAATTTGCTGCGATTTGGTTTTGATTTGAATGATGGAAAGTTCGGTTTCTTTTGCCAAATTTTGCATTAAATCCTGAGCTTTTTGGCTGGGTTCGTCTTTTGCAAACTCAGATAAATTGCCTACAATCCTAGTTTTCATTTCGTGAACCGCTTTGTTGGTAAACGTAATGGCGAGAATGTTGCGATAGGCATCATTTTTATTGGCAACGAGAATAATTTTTAGGTATTCTTTGACGAGCGCATACGTTTTTCCAGAACCTGCCGATGCGTCGTATATGGAGAATGAAGGTCTTTGCATTTTGATTTTTGTTTAATCAGCTTTAAATGTAATACAAACATTCCTAACTTTCAATTGTTTTTAAATCTTAATCTTGGAAGCCAATACATTCAACAAAAAAACCTCCAGCTAAAGCTGGAGGCAATCGAAAATATTTGAATAAATACATCTTTTTACCTTTCGTATATTTCAATAGTCTTCAAAAGTGCTTCTGAATATTTAAAAATATCATCTAAGGATTCTATTTCATTTTTTGTTTCTTTTTTGTTTTCATCGAACAATCCAATGAATTTTTTCCCTCCATTTAAATACAATCTACAAACTACTTTTCGATTATTATCATCTAGGAAAATTGCAAAATAAGATTGTGCATCGCGATAAGTTACTCTTGATGCTGGAATCTTTTGTCGCAAGATAGTTTTCACTATCAAAAACCCTTCTAGTTCTTCGGCAGTTGTAATTATTTTGCTAATATCTTCGAGATTTTGTACCGCTGAAGTTTCGACATTGTTGTCAATTTTACTTTTTTCGTCTTCCTTTAATAAAGCAGTTTTTAATCTATCGGTAATTAAATCACTGATATAATGTTGAATAGATTTTTTGGTCAATTCCGTGAATTGTTCTAATATTTTTGCGGTTACCACACTTGGATAAACTTGTTTGGCAAAATGTTTTACAAATTCCGGAGACGGTTCTGTCAATTCTTTGCTAAGCAAATGTTTGAGTTCGTTCATAAATTTCATTTCACTGGCAGTATTTACAATACTTTCAGCATCGAAGTTGGCTTTATGAAATTTTTTCAATTCTTCAATTTGGTTGTCTTTAATTTCGGTAATATTAAATTCTAAAAATGGTTTTTCGTCCATTCTGTTTGGCATTACTAAATCAGAATAAAATCTGTAAACAATTCCGTTTGTCAACAAACCGAACTTAGCTTTTGAAACGTGAAAGTACCGCAAAAGCTGGCCATCGTGAACATTCAAATTTTGTCGCCAGTCTTTACATTCAACTAAAATTGTTGGATTTCCATCTTTGAAAATTGCATAATCAATTTTCTCACCTTTCTTAATTCCAATGTCGGCAATAAATTCAGGAACAACTTCTAATGGATTAAAAACATCATAACCCAAACTTTGTAAAAAAGGCATAACAAATGCATTTTTTGTAGCTTCTTCAGTTTGAATGTTGTCTTTGTGTTTCGTTCGGTCAGCAATTAACTTAAGTTGATCTTTTAAATCCATAATTTATTTTTTAGTTTGTTATTGTTTACATTTTAGGTTTGCTATCATTTTAAAAACATTCAAATTTATCTAATGGAAATCGTATTACTTTACGGCTTTCCACATTTGGACAAAATATTTTTTTAGTTATCATTTACGATAACCGCATTAAGCAAATATATAACAAATTTTGACTTATCGTAAATGATAATTAAAGTTTGGAAGAATCAATACAAATACAAGTTGGCAAACAAATTCAGAAGATCCGAAAAGAGAAAAATATCTCTCAACAGGATTTGGCTGCCAAATGTAACTTTGAGAAAAGTAATATGTCCAGATTAGAAGCCGGTAGGTCAAATGCAACGCTTTCAACGCTGGAAATAGTGTCAAAAGCATTGGACATAAACGTAATAGAATTATTTAAGTTTTATGATTAGAAGTTTTTAAAACTAATTAATTTTTCAAAAAAACTAAATTTCTTCTTTTCCCGAATACCCTAGCCCAGATAGCAGTGGAAATCCTTTTCTTTTTACTCTTTAAAAAAAAGAAAAGATTATAACGAATAGCTGGAAATGGCTCCACGAAAAAACCACTATCAAATAATTTAATAAAACTATAACGAATTAGAATTTCCGATTCAAAGTTAATTGTTTATTTTTGAATAAAATTTTTATAAATCATTTAAACAATAATATTATGGCTTTTGAATTACCACAATTACCTTATGCTTACGATGCATTAGAACCTCA
>CAMCTL010000072.1 GCA_945878515.1 Flavobacterium psychrophilum
AAATGGCATTTGAAATACTAAAACTTGGCGTCAAACTAATATTGAATCCGCCATAACCATAGAGAATTGTTGGGTTTTTACCATTCAATTTCAATCCTTTCTTATGGGTAATTATCATTGGAATTTTTGTACCGTCTTTCGAAGCATAAAAAACTTGAGTCGAAACATAATCCTCGCCTTTAAAATCCACTCTTGGTTTTTGATAGACCTCAGATTTTCCAGAGTTGGGTTCGAAAGCAAAAATAGAACCTGGAGTAGTATAATTGGTAAATGAATAATACAGTATTTTCCCTTCTTTTTTACCGCCAAATCCTCCTGCAGTCCCAACTCCTGGCAATTGAATTTCACGAACTAATTTCCCTGAATAGTCAAATTGTTTTATAAATGAGACGGCATCTTTCATATAATTAGCAAAAAAATAGCCACCTCCAGTTGATGGCGAAAGCACATTTTCTGTTTCTGGAATAAAATCTTTCCAGTTTTCGGGTTTCGGGTTGTTTACATCGACAGTTACAATACGTTTGTTTGGCGCATTCAAGTCGGTTTCGATGAATAATTTATCACCTTCATTTTCGATCACATTATTGTCACTGTTAAAATTATCGACAATAGTAATAATAGGAGCATTCGGTTTTGTTAAATCCTGAATGTACAATTCATTTCCATAAGTAGAATTGGCAGCGGTAATTACTAAAAACCGATTGTCTTCAGTAACACCACCACCAACATATCTTCTTTTTTGAGTTAGCCCAAAAATGACCACGTCGTCTTTTTGTGGGGTTCCTAGTTTGTGAAAATATAATTTATGCTGATCCGTTTTGGCCGATAATTCACTTCCTTTTGGTTTGTCATAGCTAGAATAATAAAAACCTTCGTTTCCTTTCCAAGAAATGCCACTAAATTTTACATCGACCAAAGTATCTTCAAGAATTTTCATAGATTCAACATCCATTAAGATTACTTTTCTCCAATCGCTTCCGCCTTCAGAAATTGAATAAGCGACTTTAGATCCATCTTTTGAAAAATTGACTCCGCCAAGAGAAGTTGTTCCTTTTTTAGAAAAAGTATTTGGGTCTAAAAAAACGGTTTCAACGCCTTTCGCATCTTTTCTGTACATCACCGATTGGTTTTGCAAGCCATTGTTTTTGTAGTAATAAGTGTAATTTCCTTCTTTAGTTGGCGCTCCAATTTTTTCGTAATTCCACAATTTTTCCATTCTTGCTTTTAAAGCATCTCGGAATGGAATTTTTGATAAATAATCATAAGTCACCTCGTTTTGAGCTTTTACCCAAGCAGCTGTTTCGGCAGATTTATCATCTTCTAACCAGCGATATGGATCGGCTACTTTGGTGTCGAAATAAAGATCGACTGTTGCTCCTTTTTTGGTTGTTGGATATTTTATGACACTTTCTTTTTGGCTTTGACCAAATGAAACTAATACTGCAGATAGAACCATTATTAAAATTAATTTTTTCATTATCGATTTATTAAGTTACAACAAAAATAAGTAAATAATTCGCATGTAAAATTGACAAAATGTAAAATTTCCTTAAAATGAAAAACCCTTTTGAATATTTTGATTCAAAAGGGCCTTATACAAATTTAAATAAACTGTTTGGAATATGTTACTGAGCATTATCATGAGAAACAACTACTTCTAGCGAGTCGGGTTAGCATTATGTCCAGATGAAACAATTCTACCAATTATTTTTTGAAAAATGATAAATTCCATTTTTCAATCCAGTTGATAGCTATTTTACCTTCTTTAAACTCAATTGGCAACCAGATATACCTTCCTTCAATTGGCATTGAGGGTTTCCAAATATCAAACATAGCGATGAAAGAGTTTTCTATGCCTGCAACAGGTATGATGAAAGAAGATTGCCCTCCAAAAGTTTTTTCGGAGCCAATATTATCAACAGTATTAAGACCAAAGGTAGGATTTTCATGCTGTGTCCACGGGCCAAAAAGATCGGTAGAAGTATAATATCTGGCTGCGTTGGGTTTCCATCCTGATGAGCCTGAACCAATCATGTGATAGACATCGTTTACTCTAATAATAGCGGGAGCTTCAGTGTGAAATTCAATCCCTTGACAAATTTTATACTCTTCAGCTGGGAGTAAATAATCATCTCGCATTTTGCCAATAATAAAGGTTTTGTCTGGTTTTCGAACCGCTAAATGATATAAATCGCCGTTAGAATCGACAAACATAGAGAAATCTCCAGATCCTTTAGGAGAACCGCCTAGAAATTTATGACTGTATCGAAAAGGACCATTAGGACTGTCAGCAATTGCAACTCCTACATAGGCAACTTCATATCCATTACCCTTTGGATAAAACTTAAAAAAAGCAATAAATTTTCTAGTTTTTTTATTGTATACTACTTTTGGACGCTCGACCAAACAGCCATATTCAATATCGTTTGCAGTGCTTTTGCTATAATCAACACTCATTACAACTCCTGAATCAGTCCAATTGATTAAGTCTTTAGAGGTGTAACAGTGAATACCGCCATCAGCAAAATCAGCCTCTGACTTACCAGCAATTTGATGTTCACCATACCAATAATAAAGTCCATTATGAAATAAAACGCCACCTCCATGAGCATTAATAGCATTGTTTTTATTATCCAACCATAGTTTTGCAGGTTCAATATTTTGTTTTTCAACAATCTTTTTTTGAGCGCGTAATAGGGTCACGTTAGTTACTAAAAAAACTAGAAACAATGATAGAATTTGTTTTTTTGAAAGTTCAAAAACGGTGATGTTTAAAAAGGTCTTTAGTGATGACATAATTAGATCTTGATTTTTTGAAGTGTCTTTTAGTTATGTTAGAAAAAAACTAGAAATAAAAAAGACCCAAACAATGTTTGAGTCTTTTGTGGAGAATACCGGAATCGAACCGGTTACCTCTTGCCTGCCAGGCAAGCGCTCTAGCCAAGTGAGCTAATCCCCCAATATTTTTCTGAACAACCACCTTACCGACTCCATCGGGACGCTCTAGCCAAATGAGCTAATCCCCCAATTGTTGGTCGCAAATATAACATTTATTTATAGCGCAAAGCAATTTCAGAAAAAAAATATCTTGCTTTCCTTAATATTTTTAACTTTACATCAAAATCTCTACAATGGCAATACAAAACCCAAATGGTTCAATATTAATTACAATCGAAAATAAAATTGCGGTTCTAGAATTTGGACATCCTGCGAGCAATTCTTTTCCAAGTGATCTACTGAATCGATTGACGAATGCAATTAATGATTTAAGTAACAACTCAGAAGTTTGCGTAATCATTTTAAGAAGTAGTGGTTCGGGAGCGTTTTGTGCTGGAGCTTCTTTTGATGAACTCTTGGCAGTTTCAAATCAGGAAGATGCAACTAAATTCTTTTCTGGTTTTGCGAATGTACTGAATGCCATGCGCATCTCTTCGAAGATAATTATTGGTAGAATTCACGGGAAAGCCGTTGGTGGTGGCGTTGGTATTGTTGCTGCTTGCGATTATGCTTTGGCAACCACAGAAAGTGCCATAAAATTATCTGAATTAGGAATTGGGATTGGACCTTTCGTGATTGAACCGGCAGTTAGTAGAAAAATTGGGGAAAGTGCGACATCAGAAATGACTTTGGAAACCGAATGGAAATCGGCAACTTGGGCAAGCCAAAAAGGATTGTATTCAAAAATATTTGAAACCACAACCGAGTTAGATATTGAAATTGAGGCTTTCGCCAATAAATTAGCCAGTTATGGTCCTCAAGCATTATTGGAAATTAAAAAAGTATTTTGGGAAGGAACAGAAAATTGGAATACTTTATTATACGAAAGAGCTGAAATTTCAGGAAAATTGGTGCTAACAGATTTTTCTAAAAAAGTATTAAATCAATTAAAAAAATAAGCAATAATAAAACTCTTTTTACTTTTTCAGTAAACCAATATTGAATAAAACATTAGTAATGTTCTGATTAGTAGCCACTGTATGGCAGATTCAAGACAAAATAGTTAGAAAATAATATAATGAAAGCGAAGATTTTATTTTTTTTACTGTCAATTACTCAAATTGGATTTTGCCAGAATTCGAGTTTAGAACAAATAAATTTTCTAAACTTTACTCCTATTGTAGATGGAAAGCTGGATGATGAATTAACAAATCTAAAAAAAAGAAAATTTAATCATTTTTTTCGTTTCGACAATCCAGAAATTGATTCTATTAGTGTATCATATCGTATCGCATACACGCCAACACATCTATACATTTACATCGAAACTGATGCTGATAGCATTACTTATCGAGACAGAGGCTTCATTAATGGCGACGGATTTAAATTATTACTAGCAAAACCACAAAATGATTCTTTAACAGATGAATACTATGACATTGCATTCTCACCCTCGAAAGATGATCATTATTGGGCAAGAAAAAGAATTTGGGATTTTAACAGAAAACAAAACCACGGAAAAAGGTTAAGCATTGAAACGCAATTTGAAGAAAAAAGTTATTATGGAAAATGTGGGTTCGAATTATTGTTGGCTTGGAAAGACATTGAGCCTTATCATCCTTGGTTTTCAGAACAATTAGGTTACAATTTATATTTTGCAAAAGCAATTGCTAACAACAATGCTTATGGGTATTCGGTTGTTGCAGACGAAGGAATTTGGGACGAAGAAATTCCTAAAAGAAATTTTACCCGCATTAATTTTGAAAAACCAAAAAATGTAAATAAAGAATTCATTTCTGTAAAACTCGCCAAACGAAACCTAAGTGTAGCCGAACCACTAATGCTTAATTTTGTTTCAATAACCAACAAAGCCAGCTCTAAAGCAATTGAAGTTAAAATTCAGAATGATTCTTCAAAAGTATTCCTACAGTGCAAAATAAATTATAAATTGGAGCAAAAACTAAAAACCGATTTGTTAAAATTCGATTTAGATAAATTAAAACCCAATCACTATACTATATTTTTTCACTCCGATAAGGACACCATTGCTAAATATGACTTTGTTGTTTTTCCGAAACTCGATTTCAATGGCATCCGTTCTCAAATTTCAAAGAATAAACATAATTTAAAAATTGGGTCAGTTCATACGCTATTATTCAAAATTAATTTGATTGAACTAAATTTAAACAAATTGAAAGTATATGAAACAGGAAAAGACCTATTAGATGAATATGTCAAGTTTGCAGCTGAGTTTCATCAATTTTTGAGCGGGAATGACCCTTATAAAGGAATTACAACGCCTTATAGGAGAGCATATAAATCCAAAAATGACATTACCTATCAGCCTTACACAATAAAGCTACCAAAGAATTATGACCCAGCTCAGCAATATCCGCTACTGGTATTTCTTCACGGCAGTGGGCAAGATGAACAAAATTTATTAAATAGTGCAAGAAGCGGAGGCAATTTTATTGAAGTTGCTCCGTACGGTAGGGATATGTATCAATGTTATGCTTCTGATAGTTCTCAAACCGACATTATTGAAGCAATTGAAGATGTAATGCTACACTTCTCTGTAGATAAAGATAAAATAATTATTGGCGGATTTTCTATGGGTGGCTATGGAGCATTAAGAACGTTTTATGAACACCCTAACTTATACAAAGGTGTTGCTGTATTTGCTGGACATCCTAATTTAGCAAATGATTGGTTGGGCGAGGGTCATCCCAACTTTTTAGAAGATAAATATATAACTAATTTTTCTAAAATACCAGTATTTATTTATCATGGTAGAAAAGACGGCGCATTGGATATTTCGAAAACAGAACAATTAATAGCAAAACTAAGATCTAAAGGAGTGATAGTAACAGAAAGATTAATTGAAAACAAAGCGCACGAATATCCTGACGAAGAAACAAATAAAATCTACTTTGAGTGGTTGACAAAAATTGTTGAACTGTAAACTTCGAACAGCTAATATCGCCCATCAATAAGGCTGATGAAATGATTTTATAAAGCACTTGTGCAAGGTGTTACATTTGGAATTATTACTATACTAGAAAGTCGGATAAAACGGAGTAGATTCACTAAATTTGCACTCAAATAAAAATAGAATGAGCAAAATCAGGATAACAAAAAAGTTTAGTTTCGAAACCGGTCACGCCCTTTACGGCTATGACGGTAGATGCAAAAACGTACACGGACACAGTTATAAATTATCGGTTACTGTAATTGGAGAGCCTATAAACGACATGAATAATGTAAAAAATGGAATGGTAATTGATTTTACTGACTTAAAAAAAATTGTAAAAGAAGAGATTGTTGATCAATTTGATCACGCTACTGTTTTTAATAAAAATACGCCTCATATTGAATTAGCAAAAGAATTGGAATCTCGGGGACATCATGTAATTTTAGTTGATTATCAACCTACAAGCGAAAATATGGTCGTTGATTTTTCGGAAAGAATTATCGGAAGATTACCAGAAAAGATTAAACTTTTTTCCTTGAAATTGCAAGAAACCGAGTCTTCATTTGCCGAGTGGTTTGCTAGTGATAATCATTAAGAAATTCCAAAATTTTTAAATTCCAAATTCCAAACAGAAGACGGAAATTCCAAACAAATAAAGAAATTGCTATTTTTGAAACTTCAAACAATTTAATGACACCAAACAAAAAAATATATTTTGCTTCCGACCAGCATTTTGGCGCTCCAACACCTGAATTAAGTTTTCTAAGAGAACAAAAATTTGTGGCTTGGTTGGATGAAGTCAAAAAAGATGCAGAAGCTATTTTCCTGTTGGGCGATTTATTTGATTTTTGGTTTGAATATAAAACTGTGATTCCCAGAGGTTTTGTAAGGGTTTTGGGTAAATTAGCGGAAATAAGAGACAGCGGCATTCCTATTTATTTCTTCGTGGGCAACCACGATTTGTGGATGGATGATTATTTCCAACAAGAGTTGAATATTCCTGTTTTTCGGGACAATCAAGAATATACTTTCAACGGAAAAACTTTTCTTTTAGGTCACGGAGACGGAAAAGGTCCCGGCGACAAAGGTTACAAACGAATGAAAAAAGTTTTTATACATCCTGTCTCCAAGTGGCTTTATCGTTGGCTTCATCCAGATATTGGAATGAAACTAGCGCAATATCTTTCGGTAAAAAACAAACTGATTTCCGGTGATGATGATGTAAAATTCCTTGGCGAAGAAAACGAATGGTTGATACTTTATGCCAAAAGGAAACTGGAAACCAAACACTATAATTACCTTATTTTTGGTCACCGTCATTTACCGATGATAGTTCCTGTTGGAGAAAACTCGGAATATGTAAATCTAGGTGATTGGATTGGCTATTTCACGTATGGCGTTTTTGATGGCGAGACTTTTGAGTTAAAGAAGTTTGATTTCTAAGTATACCACTTATTGAGAAAAAAAGTAAATTATTTATGATTTTCGTGTTCTTCCAAATCTTTTTGTAAATCTAAATTTCTAAATCCGGGCAGTTTAATTCCAGTAAAAACTACGATTAAAAGGGTCATACTTCCGCCAAAAACTACTGCCGAAACTGTTCCCATCAATTTGGCTGTCAATCCACTTTCGAAAGCACCCAATTCATTAGACGAACCTACAAAAATGGAATTTACTGCAGCCACGCGACCACGCATTGAATCAGGCGTTTTGAGTTGCAAAATTGTTTGACGAATGACCACCGAAATGCCGTCAGTAACTCCGCTCATAAATAATGCAAAAACCGACAGCCAAAACCAAGTAGAAAGTCCGAAAACAATAATACAGACGCCAAATCCAAAAATAGCCGCCAACAGCTTGATTCCTGCATTTTTATAAAAAGGTAAATGTGCCGCTACAAACATTGTCAACAACGCACCAACTGCCGGAGCAGCTCTTAAAATTCCAAAACCTTCGGGGCCCACTTTTAAAATATCTTGAGCAAAAATTGGCAAAAGTGCTACCGCTCCACCAAAAAGAACCGCCACCATATCGAGCGTTAATGCGCCCAAAATGGACTTATTATTGTAAACAAATTTTACGCCTTCCTTTAAACTTTCCATTATGGGTTCTCCAATTTTTGGATTCAGAATAGGCTTTTTTGAAATTTGTGTCAATAACAATAAAGCAAAAATGGAACAGATCAAAATTGCACACATCGACCAATGTACACCGATATAAGTAATTGAAAATCCTGCTACTGCTGGCCCAACAACCGCACCAATTTGCCAAACTGAACTGCTCCAAGTAGCTGCATTAGGATAAACATTTTTTGGAACAATTAAAGACATCAACGAAAAGATGGTTGGCCCCAAAAACGCACGCACCAAACCACCTATAAAAACCATAAAATAAATAGAATATAAAATTGAATTGGTTGACCAATTTCCCACTACTCTAGGCCAAGTCAATAAAAACAGTCCAAAACTGATGATAGAAAATCCAAAAATACATTTCAGAAGCATTCCTTTTTTTTCCTTTTGATCAACAATATGTCCTGCAAACAAAGCCATTGCTATTGCTGGAATTACCTCCATCAAACCAATCATTCCGAGCGCAAGAGCACTTTTAGTTAAACTATAAACTTCCCATTCGATAATGATAAACTGCATCGACCAAGCAAAAACCATAGTAAATCGCAGTAATAAAAATAAATTGAACTCTCTAAAACGTAGTGCTGAATATGGATCTTTAACTTTCATTTTTTTCTGAATTTAAGAGTAGTAATACTATTCCAATCATTCTACCCTTGTCGGTAGGATTTGATTCGGCTATTAAAATTGTGAGGGTAGTAAGTGTTTCTGGCGAGATTTTATGCTCAAACGGATACTTTGCTTTGTGCAATAACCACACAAAACTAAAAGCACCACTGCGCTTATTGCCGTCGTTAAACGGATGATTTTTGATAATGAAATACAACAAATGCGCGGCTTTGTCTTCAACCGTTGGATAGGCATCTTCTCCAAAAACCGATTGAAAACAGTTCCAAAAATTCCATTTAAATTTCCAACCCTTTTTTCTTGTGCAAAGAGTTCACTGGCTTCGCCTTTTTTTATTAAATCGGCTTTAAGTTCTTGCAAATCTCGTTTTAAATCAAAAGCCGAGGATTCAATTTCCATCTGTGTGCCTTGTTTCGGAAATTCATTTCTATCGTAACTGTCAAGAGCAAAAAATGTATTGGAAAAATTTTGAATGAGATTAAAAATAGCTTTGGTCTCTAATTGTGTATTGTTTGCAACTAAAATTTTTAAATCTTCTAGGTTTTGAAGAAATTGAGCTTTGTTTTTTTGTAAAACAGCACTATTTATTGTAAAACCCTCAAGAATATGTTGTTTAAGAGTTTCCGTAGCCCACTTGCGAAATAGTATTGCACGTACAGAATTGGTTCTATAACCAACAGCTAAAACAATATCTAAATTGTAATACTTAATTTTGCTAGTTTGTGTTTTTCCAAGTATTGCGCCGTGTTGAGTGGCGTGTGCAAAATTTGCACATACCACTTTTTCATTTAATTCGGTATCTTTAAATATATTTTTGATATGGCGTGAAACAACGGATCTATCTATATCAAAAATTGTTGCAATTTGTTTTGTATTTGCCCAAATGGTTTCCTTGTTAACGTCTGCCCGAAGTTCTAAAGCACCATTAACTGCTTGAAAAATTGCTACCTCGTTATTGTTTTCCATGTATAAAAATTGTTATTTGAAGCTAAAATTTTTAAATCTTCTAGGGTTTGAAGAAATTGGGCTTTGTTTTCTTCTAATCTTTTCTGATTGATAGCATAACCTTTTACCAAATAATCCTTTAAACGTTGTGTTGCCCATTGGCGGAATATTGTGGCTTGCTTTGAATTTACTCTATAACCCACAGAAATTATCATTTCTAAATTATATAATTTCATTTTACGTACTTTATCATCAGAGGCAACCTGTTCCAAAATGGAACAGGTTGAATCAACGTCAAGCTCATTAGTTTTATATATATTTTGAATATGTTTAACAATTGCAGAGCGATTAACATTAAATAATTTAGCTAAAATATGTGCATCTAACCAAACTGTATTATTGTCTAATATTACTCTTATTTCCAAACCTGATTTTGATGTAAAAATTTCAATTTCTCCTTTTTGCATTCTATTAAGTTTTGTTTTTGTTTAGTTATACGGAATTAAACACATCTTTGCGATTTTACGCAATTACCAACTAATCTTATAATTGTAAAATCATTCCCTTTTGCTCTTTTTGAACAATTTCCATTTTGGAAATAGTTGAATCAATAGTTAACTCGCAATCTTTGAAAATATTTTTAATATGCTTATTGATAGCAGGCACCTTAGTGTCAAATAGCAATGCTATTTGTTTTTGGTTCAACCAAACAGTTTCATTCTCAAATTGAACTTCAATGGAAATCTCCGAATCGACTGTATTGTAAATAACTATTTCACTCATAAGAAAAGAATTAAAAAGTTGTTTGTAATTTCAAATCCTTCAGGGTTTGAAGAAATTGGGCTTTGTTTTCTTCTAATCGTTTTTTATTGATAGCATAACCTTTTAAACTTTTTTTACCCATTCAACATATTAGCACCCTCTTTGTGGTTTTCTAGCAAAATAGACTTACTTTTTTTCTAAACTTCTATCTCCCGAATAAATACCAATTTTATGCGTTCGCAAAAGATATGGCGACATTTCAGACTTTCCCGAAAGGTAAAACCCAATGACCGCTGATTCCTTTTTAGGCATGTGACAATCAATACAATTGTCTTTGAGCACAACTCCCTTCGGAACTTTGGTGGTGCAGAAATTTTTCTTGACTTCGCTATGACAACTCATGCATTTTTCGGATTGTTTGGAAATACTTTCCGTTTCAACATTATGGGAATTATGACAGCTTGTGCAATCCAAAGTTTTGCTTTTGATAAAACATTTACTTTGAGACAACAAACCAAATTGGTTTCCGTGAACATCGAGATTAATATTTGCATTTAGAGCAGATTCATCATAAAAATCTGCCATTGAATTTCCTGGAACAAACTTGAAACGGGATTTCAAATTCTCAGCAGCCGAATGGCAGATTACACATCCTACTAATTTTTGCTGGGCGCTAAGTGATTTATGAGAAACGATATACTTAGCCACTTTCAATTCTGGATTCTTTTGGTGATGATCCACGTGTTCTTTTGCTGGTCCGTGACATCGTTCGCAATCGATACCCAAAACTAATGATTCTTTTTTCATAGGTTCCAGTTTCATCTCCGTACCAAAATAATTTTCTGAATCTGTATTTTTATGCTTGAGTTCCAAGTTTGAGCTATGGCATTCAAAACAAACTGTTGTAACAGCTGAATCAAAATAAGGTTGATTGCGCGGAAAACCTGGACTTGTGCCCCAATTATTTACTGTCCTATAGTATGATAGAGGCAACTCATACACATTTTCTTTATCCCAAAACAAGGACGTTTGTGCATTTTTTGCTCCCATTACAATATCAAAACGATAGGCATTTACTTCTTTTCCGTTTTTGTAATATACCTGAAATAGTTCATTATTTCTATTTTCCATTACAATTTTGGTGTCCTTGTCATAAAAATAGGTGTTATGACCATGACTAAAATCTCCCAAAACATTTTTGAGAGAAGCGACAGCCGACGATTTATAATGAGAAGTTTTCAAAGCCTCACTGTAAATTTTTGGATGACATTCCATACAGCTTTCTGAACCCGCAAAAGTTTTTCCTCTTGGGTCAATATAATCAGTTTCAGAACTTCCACAATTCCATAAAATAGAAATCAAAACTAGTAAAAAAGATTTTGTAATTATTTTCATTGAGCTGTGCTATTTCGGGTTAAAACCAAACTTTGCTATCGAATATCTTTCAAACGCAACTGTATGGAAGTTGTGCCGTTCCATTCGTTTTCATCAATACAGTACAAAGCTTCAAAAGGGTTTTTATTCGTTGTCAATTCCATTTTATTTCCCAATCCAAAACCTATTGCTGCCATTCCTTCAGAACCGTTTTGACGCACAAAAAGTTTTAAATGTTCCTCATTGGCGCCTAATTTTTGCGCATAACCCGTATCTTTTACATTCTTGGTTACAAAAACCGGAGTCATATTTTGTGGCCCAAAAGGCTCAAATTGCTTCAAAATCCGAATTAATTTTGGAGTAATATCCGAAAAATTAATTTCGGCATCAATCGAAATTTCTGGCGTGAGCATATCTGCATGAATCGTTCTTTCTACTTCTTTTTCGAAAGCATCCTTAAAAAGCTGATAATTTTCTTCCAACAAAGTCATTCCTGCTGCATATTTATGCCCACCGAATTGTTCTAAATATTCCGAGCAAGCTTCCAAGGCATCATAAACATCGAACCCTTTTACCGAACGAGCCGAAGCAGCATATTTATCGCCACTTTTGGTAAAAACCAAGGTAGGTCTATAATAAGTTTCAATTAATCTAGAAGCAACGATTCCAATCACGCCTTTGTGCCAATTTTCTTGAAAAACCACCGTCGTAAAACGTTTTTCCTCCTTGTTTTCTATAATTTGATTTAATGCTTCGATGGTCATTTGTTTGTCTAAATCTTTTCTTTCAGAATTGTAGGCTTCAATTTCGGAGGCAAATTGTTGGGCTTGTTCAAAATCAAATTCTGTAAGCAATTCCACTGCGTGATTGCCGTGTTTGATTCTTCCTGCAGCATTAATTCTAGGCGCAATAATAAAAACAACATCGGTAATATCTAAAGTTTTCTTTTTGAGTTGATGCGTCAAAGCTTTAAATCCTGGTCTAGGATCAGCATTAATCACTTGCAAACCAAAATAAGCTAAAACCCGATTTTCGCCAGTCATTGGAACGATATCAGCGGCAATTGCAGTAGCCACTAAATCTAGATATGAGGTCAAATCTTCAATGGTTTGGTTTCGGTTTTCGCCTAAAGCTTGAATCAGTTTGAAACCAATGCCACAACCACACAATTCGTCGTAAGGATAGGTACAGTCGTTTCGTTTTGGGTCTAAAACTGCAATGGCTTCGGGCAAAAATTCTCCTGGTCGGTGGTGATCACAAATGATGAAATCGATGTTTCGCTCTTTGGCGTAAGCCAAATGGTCAATGGATTTTATACCGCAATCCAAGGCAATAATTAGCGAAAAACCATTGTCGTCAGCAAAGTCAATTCCCTGAAAAGAAATTCCGTAGCCTTCGTTATAACGGTCTGGAATATAAGTCGCAACATTCGGATAATAGGTTTTTAAATAAGAAGAAACCAAGGAAACTGCCGTTGTTCCATCGACATCATAATCGCCAAAAACAAGAATATTTTCGCCATTTTCAATTGCCAATTCAATACGTTCGACCGCTTTGTCCATATCTTTCATCAAGTACGGATTGTGCAAATCATCTAAAGTAGGACGAAAAAATTGCCTAGCTTGTTCAAAAGTTTCAATGCCACGCTGCACCAAAAGTGTCGCCACAAATTCTTCCACGTTCAAATCCTTAGCAAGAAGTTTTACTTTTTCTTCGGAAGGTTTTGGTTTAATAGTCCAGCGCATAAAAAGTTTGGAGTTTAAGGTTTAAAAGTTTATGAAGTTGGAATACTACTTAAAATCCAAAACAATATTAATCAATTTTATTTTTAAATATTTAGAAACGGCATAAAATAAATACAAAATGATTTACTTTTGAATTGCTATTTTTAAATCAATCCAAATGCAAATTCAAGGACAAATTGTTGACATTCAAAATCGTCGTATTTATGCTGGTGAAATTACGTTAGAAAACGGAAAAATCAGCTCGATAATAGAAAAAAAGCACGATGTGCAAGATTACATTATGCCGGGATTTATCGATTCCCACATTCATATTGAAAGTTCGATGCTGGTTCCTTCTGAGTTTGCAAAAATTGCGGTGCTTCACGGAACAGTTGCCACGATTTCTGATCCACACGAAATTGCCAATGTACTGGGAACAGCTGGTGTTTACTATATGATTGAAAACGGAAAAAAAGTGCCGTTGAAATTCCATTTTGGCGCGCCATCTTGTGTTCCAGCAACAAATTTTGAAACTGCTGGAGCAATTATCAATTCAGAAGGAATCAAGGAATTAATGGCTTCGCCCGATATTTATTATTTGGCGGAAATGATGAATTATCCCGGCGTTTTATTCGATGACGAAGAAGTCTTAAAGAAAATTGAATGGGCAAAACATTTTAACAAGCCCATTGATGGTCACGCTCCGGGATTGCGAGGTGAATCTGTAAAAAAATACATTTCGGCAGGAATTTCTACCGATCACGAATGTTTCACTTTTGAAGAAGCAGAAGAAAAATTATCACTCGGAATGAAAATTCTTATTCGAGAAGGAAGTGCAGCTAAAAACTTCGAAGCACTTATTGATTTACTTCCAGAAAACTTTGAAAATATGATGTTCTGTTCGGATGACAAACATCCAGACGATTTGATTGTGGGGCACATTAATTTACTTTGTGCTCGTGCTGTCGCCAAAGGAATTGACGTTTTCAAAGTCCTGCAAGCTGCTTGTGTAAATCCTGTGAATCATTACAAAATGAATGTCGGCTTGCTAAAAGAAAACGATGCTGCCGATTTTATCATAGTTCAGGATTTAGTTAATTTTAAAGTAAAGCAAACCTTTATAAATGGTGAATTAGTTGCTAAAAATGGTGAATCTTTTGTAAAACATATTCCATTTGAAACGCCAAACAATTTTAACATTACTGCCAAAGCAATTGAAGACTTCGAAGTTTCAGGTTCAGGTTTAAAAATTAGAGTAATCGAAGCCTTGGAAGGGCAATTGATTACCAATGAAATTCATCATAAATCACTAATCGTTGATGGAAAAATCGTTTCAGACACGGCAAATGACATTTTGAAAATGGCTGTTGTGAATCGTTATCAAAACGAGAAACCCGCTATTGCTTTCATCAAGAATTTTGGTTTAAAAAAAGGAGCCATTGCCAGTTCAGTAGCGCATGATTGTCATAATATTGTAGTGGTGGGAACTTCGGACGAAGAAATTTGCAATGCTGTAAACCTTATCATCGAAAACAGAGGTGGTGTTTGCGCGGTAAATGGTGCTGAAAACAGAATGTTGGCTTTGCCTGTTGCAGGAATTATGAGCGATAAAAACGGCTGGGAAACCGGAAAATTATACCAAGAAATTGATGCGATGGCGAAAGAACTGGGCAGTAATTTGAAAGCTCCTTTTATGACGCTTTCGTTTATGGCTTTATTGGT
>CAMCTL010000073.1 GCA_945878515.1 Flavobacterium psychrophilum
AAGTATATGACATGCAAGGAAGAATGATCGAGCGCAAACAAGTAAATACAAATGCATTGGAAATTGGTGCAAACTATACCTCTGGAATTTACAATGTAATTCTAGAAAACGCTGGTCAAGCTAAAACAATTCGTTTGATCAAGAAATAATTATTAATTCATAAATAACAGGCAACCAATTTTTTTTGGTTGCCTTATTTTAATTTTAATCTTAAAATACATTTACAATGAAAACAAAAATTACTTTAAAAAATGTTACTAATGCTATCATAGCATTGTTTTTTGTTACCGGCTTGAGTGCTACTGCTCAAACTTACGCCTATAACGAAACCATATCCTCGGGTATGTTTATAGATGGTGATGGCGCATCGGTTGCTAATCCAGTTTCGGATGCTGTAAACTCGACTGCAAATTGTGCAAGATCAGGAACAGGTGGCTGGAAAAAGATAGAGTATTTTCCGAATTATACGCCAGTTGCTGGTGCTAAACTTTACTTTTCTATTTACAATCCCAATGGAGCAGGACCAGGTCAGGTAAAGTTTGAATATACAACAGGCGGCGGCGAAAAATGGGGCGGAAATGTAGATTATGTTTCAGGAACACTAACAGGTTGGAAAGAATATAGTTTGGATTTAACTTCTCATATTGGTAACATTATCAATAAAATTGTGATTTATCCATCTGGTGAAAATGTAGCGGCAACTTTTATTGACAACATTTATTTTGGAACCTTATCCGTGCTTCCTCAAGATCCAGCGGTCTATAATGAGATAACTTCTTCGGGTATATTTTTTCAAGGTAATGGCTCACAAGTGGCAAACCCAGTTAAAGATGCTGTGAACAGCACTGATAATTGTGCAAGATCTGGTTCAGGATCTAACTGGCAGCAAATTCAATATTTTCCAACTTATTCGCCTGCAGCAGGAGACAAAATTTATTTTTCGGTTTACAATCCCAATAACGCTGGTCCGGGACAATTACAATTTGAATATACTAGCGGAGGCGGCTGGAAATGGGGCGGTAATTTAAATTACGTTTCAGGTTCGGTTACGGGTTGGCAAGAATATAGTGTAGATCTTGCGGATCACGTGGGCAACATTATCAATAAAATAATCATTATGCCGGCAGGTGATAAATCTACTGCTGCTTTTGTGGATAATATTTACTTTGGAACAAAATCTAATTTAAGTACTAAATCTAATGCGATTAGTAATAACCAAATTTATGCAGCAAAAGACGGTAAGATTCAGTTTAGCAAAGCACAATTAAATACGCAATTATCTGTATTTGATGTAGCTGGTAGATTAATTCTTGAGGAAAAAGTAAGCGGTGTACAATCGCAAAAAGCATTGAGCAACAAAGGAATTTACATTGTAAAAGTGAAGTCTGATGCTGGAGTTAGCACGCAAAAAATTATGTTTTAATTAATTATAGTAGTTTTTATAGTAAATAGTTTGATTTACTTAGTTAATCGTAAAGCCCGAAATACTATTCGGGCTTTACATTAATTTGATAATTTTCAAAGTTCACTTATGAAGTACGTTATAACAAAAAGTCTTCTAATAATTTTAGCAGTAGTTACAATTGGTTGTAAATCTAAACAAGAAATAAACCATGGAACTCTTGTTACTGGCATCCAATTTCAATCGGATAAGGCGCATTTGAATTTAGATATTAGGCATTTAGATCAACTTACAGATGACCAATTCTTAGAGCGTATTCAATATGATTATACTAGAAATTGCTTAAAAAATAAAAACGCCATAGCCATTACAGAAAATGATGGTTATCGTATTAATTTATTTTGTGTGGCTGTCAAAAATGGTTGGCTAGCTCGTGAAACAGCAGCTAAAGCAATTTTGAAATACCTTCAAGAGTACGAAAATGCTAAAACAGTTCATGGTATTTTTCCACGCTCGTTTAACAGAAGTACTGGGCAACAAGTCAAAGGTGAGGTTTATGGTACTTTTGGACAACCTTATGATGTAGTGGGTACTGCCTTTTTTGCCACTTCAGCTCAATTTGTAATTAGAGAATTTTTTGATGCTAATAACGCCGTGGAAATTGAGATTAGAAGATTATGTAAAGTACTATGTAACAGAATTGATTGGAATTTTGCCTATAATGAAAAAAGAAAGTGCTTCACTTGGTTTAAAAACGGAGCCAATGGGGAACTTTTTGATGGAAAAGAATTGTGTGGCGAAATGGATGAAACTTTTTTTCTTCAATTGTTCGTATTAAGTGCAAAGAATTGGCAACATGGTAATGAAGCTTATGATAACTATGTTTCGAAAATATTTGTTGATTCTCAATACGGGTACAACTACTTTTCTACTAAAGAATACAACTATAAAACATCGGAGCAATTTACCGGAATTAAAGTGAATAATCGCAAAGCATTAGCATTAAAAGATTATCCAACAGCAAAATTAGGTTATTTGGTTCAATCTCACATCTGGTTCGATCTTCGCGGATATCGAGACTCGACATGCAATGTGAATAATATGGATTATTTTGAAGGAACACAAAACGCAATCAACGCACAAATTAAATATGCGCAAATTAATCCCAGTAAAAATTATTTATATGGAGATGTTTGGGGTTTTTATGACACCTATTCACCCGTTTCAAAAAAATGGATGGTAACAGGACTTCCAATGGAAGGAGATACAGACGAAGGGACAATTTCTATTTCGGCTGTGATGAGTGCAGTTCCCTTTGCTCCCAGAGAATCAATAAAATGTTTACGCACACTTTATAAGGAATATAAAGAAAAAGGGATTTACAGTACAGATGGATTTGTTATGAGCGTGAATACAAATAATGGAATGATGGCCGCTACACCAGACTCTTTTTTTGAACCCATTTGTGTCTTGTCCATCGAAAATTATCGCTCTGGAATGCTATGGGAATTGGCTAAAAAAGCACCGGAATATCAGGAATCACTAAATAAAGCTGGTTTACAAAACAATAAATTTAATTAGAAACAATTTAAAATTTAATAATATTAAGATGAAACAAACAGCAATTTTACAAGCATTTTTCTTGGTATTTTCTTTTTCAATGCTCAATGCGCAAAGCAATCTTCCTTATCTAAAGAAAAAAGGAACAGCGACACAATTAATAGTCAATGATAAGCCATTTTTAATGATAGCTGGCGAAGTACACAACTCTTCCGCTTCAACTGTGGAATATATGAAACCGCTATTTCCAACATTAAAATCGATGAACCTTAATTCGGTTTTTGTAACCACAGCTTGGGAACAAATCGAACCCAAAGAAGGCGTTTATGATTTTAGTTTGGTAGATGCCATTATTGACAACGCCAAAAACAACAATCTAAAAGTTTGTTTGTTGTGGTTTGCGAGTTGGAAAAACGGCGAATCCAGTTATGCGCCACTTTGGGTAAAAAAAGATACCAAGCGTTTTTTTAGGGTTAAAACCAAAGACGGTAGGGCTATAGAAACACTTTCTCCTTTTTGCGAAGCTACTAAAATTGCCGATGCCAAAGCCTTTGCCGCAATGATGAAACACGTAAAAGCCTATGATAAAGACCAAACTGTCATCTTGATGCAGCCTGAAAACGAGGTAGGAATGTTTCAAGACATCGACTATAATCAAGTAGCTTTAGACCTTTACCAAAAGCAGGTTCCCGCGGCCTTAATGAGTTATTTGGCAAAAAATAAAGCCAATTTGGATGATTATGTAAAATCTGCTTGGGCAAAAAACAATTTCAAGACCGAAGGAACTTGGACGACAATTTTTGGAGATACACCAGAAGCGAAAGCTTTTTTTACCACTTGGCAATATGCCTCTTACATCAACTTTGTGGCAAAGTCGGGCAGAGCCGAATACAATTTGCCCATGATGGTCAATGCTTGGATTGTTCAAAAACCAGAGGATTTGCCGGGCGTTTATCCCAATGGTGGACCCGTTTCTAGAGTGATGGACATTTGGAAAGCAGCAGCACCAGCCATCGACATTCAATCTCCTGATATTTATTTGCCTAATTTCAAAGAAATTGTTTCTATGTATCATCGTGCCGATAATCCTTTGTTAATTCCTGAGTCTAAGGCAGAAGTTGGCAGAGCGTATTATGCCTACGGACAACACGATGCAATTTGTTTTTCGCCTTTTGGAATAGAAGATGCTTCAGATGATTTCTTGTTTAAAAAAGGATATGCTGTCTTGAACGAAGTGCAGCATTTGATTAAAAAATACCAAGGAACGGGCAAAATGCAAGCAGTTTTAAAAGAAGGAAATGAACAAGCGCCTGAATTGACTTTTGGCGATTATAAATTAAAAGTGAATTATGAAAAACCCGATGAGCCTTGTTTTGGCATCGTCATTCAAACTGGAGACGAGGAATTTACTGTAATTGGAATGAACTTAAAAATCTTTTTTGAATCTACCAAAAAAGGAGAGATTGGTCATATTGGACAAGTTTGGGAAGGGCGCTATGAAAACGAACAATGGGTTCCAACGAGATTGATGAATGGAGACGAAACTTGGCACAACGCTGTTACAAGAGTTTTTGGACGCACTTATAAATCATCGGTAGATTTGAGTGACGAAGAAAAGAAACAAGGAAATCCAAATGCCTATTCGCCGGAAACTAAAAAAGTAATTACAACTCCGGGAGTTTATAAAGTGATGACTTACAGGAGATAATTTGTAGGTTGAGCAATAGTAGCTTTATACCTATAGAGTCTTAAGAATTGTATAATGTTTTGCTGTATACTGTATTGCTGTATAATGTCGTACTGTATATTGCATAATGTAAAATTATCAGTAATTAGAATGATTTCAGTAGAAGGAAATACTGCATTATTTTACATACTTTAAACTTCTAAAATTTTAGCAATGGTTCGTTTATTAGAACGTTTACCTAATTCGTAACTATTCAGCATGCCAAAAAAATGATTGCAGATTGCGTCAGTTTCGAATGTCTCGATTTTTATTGGGATGTATCGAGAAAACAATAGCTAATGCATATGGTTCAGATGCAAGAAAAGGATTATCGTATATTAATATTCAAGAAAATGATAAAAAGATATTACTTTTTGTAAGAGAAAAACCGAAAAATCAAAATGGTAGTACTTTCGGTTATGTTTTTATTGTGAAGCTAATTTTAGGGAAAATGAAGGCTCAAAACCAATGAGCATAAAATGGGAGCTTGGCGAACTAATGCCAAATTATCTTTGGAAAGAATCTGCAATAATGTCTGTGGGCTAATTGTCATTACAACATTAAACATTCCTTGCTATAACAACTTAAATTTTGAGTGAAAGGATATCATTTAAGTTTTTCTTTGCATAACAAAAATCTAAATTTTGTTTCTGCGCGATAAATTTGTAATTAATAACTATATTGTTAGCAGTAATTAAAACACTTCGATTTATGTTTTACAAGGCGCTAAATCACATTAAATAATCATTCAAATAGTAAGAAAATGAAAACAACCAAAGCAATCCTTCTCGTTATTGTGTTAATAAATGTACTTTCTTTTCCCATTTTTGCCCAAAAGAAAAGTAACACCAAAGCAAATGATGCCTTAAAAAATCAAGCAGCAACAATCATACAATCGGGTTACGATGCTTATAAAACAATTGCACTAAATATTTGGGATTATGCCGAATTGGGATACAAAGAAAATCAGAGTACTGCTTTGTTGCAAACTACATTAAAAGATAATGGCTTTACTGTTGAAGCCGGAGTAGCAGGAATGCCAACTGCTTTTGTTGCCACTTATGGTAGCGGTTCACCTGTGATTGGAATTTTGGCAGAATATGACGCACTGCCAGGCATATCACAAGACAATTCTCCTATCAAAACGCCTATTGCAAGCAAAACTAGCGGACATGCTTGTGGACACCATTTGTTTGGTACTGGTTCTGTTGCTGCAGGTATTGCTATCAAAAAACTATTGGAATCAGGAAAAATAAAAGGAACAATTAAAGTTTTTGGTTGCCCAGCCGAAGAAGGCGGAAGCGGAAAGGTATTTATGGTTAGAGAAGGATTGTTTACCAATGTTGATATTGCAATTCATTGGCATCCAAGCAATGATAATTCAGTAACTTATTCTGGAGCATTGGCTAATAAATCGGCTAAGTTTAGATTTTATGGTATTGCATCACATGCTGCTGGGTCGCCAGAAAAAGGACGTTCGGCCTTAGACGCAGTAGAGGCAATGAACAATATGGTCAACATGATGCGAGAACACATACCTCAAGAAACCAGAATTCATTATGTAATTACAAATGGGGGCAAAGCACCAAATGTGGTTCCTGAATTTGCGGAAGTATATTATTATGTTCGACATCCAGACAAAGAATCAGCTGTTTCTATTTTTGACAGAATTGTAAAAGCTGCACAAGGCGCTGCTCTAGGGACGGAAACAAAAATGGATTATGAAATTATTGGTGGCACACACGATTTACTCATCAATAAAACGCTTGCACAAAATATGCAAACTAATTTAGAAAAAGTGGGTGGTGTACAATATACTGCTGATGAAACTATTTTTGCTAAAAAAATTCAAGCTAGTTTTTTAGGTAAATCAGAGTCAATAGATTTTGCAGCAAAAGTAAAACCATTACACATTGAAAAAAGTCTAGGATCTACCGATGTAGGGGATGTAAGCTATACCGTTCCAACAGTGGGCGTAGAAACTGCAACTTGGGTATCTGGAACAAGTGCACATAGCTGGCAAGCAGTTGCCTGTGGCGGAACCGAAATAGGAACTAAAGGAATGATGGTAGCTGCAAAAACAATGGCTTTTGCAGCAATTGATTTATTTACAAATCCTGAATTAATAATAAAAGCAAAGGAAGAATTTATTCAAACAAAGGGAAATTACCAGTATAAGGCACTTTTAGGTGATATTAAACCTGCCTTGAATTATAGAGATTAAGTTTTATAGTAATGAGTTTCTGATAAATAAAATATAGAAAAATTTTAAATGAAAATAGCAATAACGACCGTCTTGCTTATTGCATTGATAAATGCATTTTCTTTTTCGCTTTCAGCTCAAAAAACCAATTACAGCGAACTCATTACTAAGAAAGCCAATCAAATAGAACAAAAAGTAATTGCTTGGCGACACGATTTTCATCAAAATCCTGAATTAGGAAACCGTGAAGTGAGAACCTCAGCAATTGTTGCCAAACATTTGCAATCATTAGGCATTGAAGTAAAAACCAATGTTGCTTTTACGGGCGTTGTTGGCATTTTAAAAGGAGATAAACCCGGACCGGTCATCGCTTTGCGAGCCGATATGGATGCACTGCCAGTTGAAGAAGTAAATGATTTGCCCTTTGCATCGAAAGTAAAAACGATTTATAACAATAAAGAAACTAGCGTAATGCATGCTTGCGGACACGACGGGCACACTGCAATATTAATAGGTGTTGCAGAGGTTTTAGCTGGTATGAAAAAGGAATTGCGCGGAACTGTAAAATTCATCTTTCAACCTGCTGAGGAAGGAGCACCAAAAGGCGAAGAAGGCGGAGCAAAACTAATGATAAAAGAAGGCGTACTCGAAAATCCTAAAGTAGCTGTGATTTTTGGTTTACATTTAAATTCACAATTAGAAGTCAACAAACTTTCGTATCATCCTGAAGGAACATTTGCAGGAATCGGCGATTTTAAAATTACCGTAAAAGGCAAGCCAAGTCACGGTTCTCAGCCGTGGAATTCGGTTGACCCAATTGTTGTGGCCTCGCAAATCGTTACGAGCCTTCAAACTATTGTAAGTAGAAATATGAAACTTACAGATAACGCAGCAGTGGTAACCGTTGGAGCAATTAATGGAGGTAATCGCTCCAATATTATTCCAAAAGAAGTAGAATTGCTTGGCGATGTAAGAAGCTTTACAGACGAAGATCAAGCCCTAATATTTAACAGAATAAAACAAATTGCCGAAAAAACAGCCGAAGCAGCTGGAGCTACCGCCTCAGTTGAAATACCGTACGCTGTGCTTTACCCTGTAACCTTCAACAATGTAGCACTTACCAATAAAATGTTGCCTTCTATGCAAAAATCGGCTGGCGTTGAGAACGTATTGCTTGTTCCTGCCATCACTGGTTCAGAAGATTTTTCGTTTTTCGCACAAAAGGTACCTGGATTGTACTTTCGTTTGGGTGGAGCAGCAAAAGGGAAAGATATTAATTTGGTAGGTCCTCATCATACCCCAGAGTTTATCATTGAGGATGATTCATTTAAATTAGGTGTGATCACGCTTAGCAATTTGGTATTTGATTATGCAGAAATGAATAAGAATTAGGACTAAAAAAAATGCAAGCATCAAATGAGATGAGCTTACATAATGCGAATCAAGGATTAAAATAATACCAATATGCTTCGAATTCAACCTCACAGGTTTTTAAAGCCTGTGAGGTCTTTTCTTAATAATGTAATAAGAGTATCAGGCAAAAGTCCATCATAGTCAGATTATATCATTTCTTTCGTAATGGAATTATTTTATTTTAGTTTTTTCAGGCTAAGCCATAATTATCTAAATGCTGACTATTTTTATAAAAAACGAAAAACATCTTTTAAGCGGTCGCCAACTAGAAAACGATTATTTAATGTCCGAAAAAGAATAGTTTACATCCATCAAATACATCAAAGTAGCCATAGTAGCCGCTCCTAGTTCCAATTCTCTTTTATTGATAGCATCAAATTTATCGTTAGCCGCATGATGGTAATCGAAATAACGTTGCGAATCAGGTTTTAATCCAGCTTTTATCATTCCTTTTGAGCTTAATGGACTAATATCGGAACCTGCGTGACCTATCACAAAACTATGGATCAAATAAGGTTCAAAAAGACTTTTCCAAGCGGCTATTTTTTTGAATCCTACATCATCACTCTCTATCGAAAATCCTCTTGGAGAAAATCCTCCCGAGTCGCTTTCCATAGCAAATGTGTGATTTTCCTTGTTGGCTAAAGCCAATTCTTCGTATTTTTTTCCGCCTCTTAAACCGTTTTCTTCATTCATAAAAAGCACAACACGAAGCGTATTTTTTGGCTTATAGCCAATGTTTTTGAAGATATTCATCACTTCCATACTTTGCACAACACCAGCGCCATCATCGTGAGAACCATCAGCAAGATCCCAAGAATCAAGATGGCCGCCCACAACCATAATGTTTTCTGGATGCGTGCTTCCTTTTATTTCGCCAACAACATTGTGTGACAAAACATCCTCCATGATTTGGCAAGATTGTTTTAAATAGAATTTAAGTTTTGGATTGTTTTTTAAAGATTTACTCAATAATTCAGCCCCATTTGTGCTAATCGCAGCAGTAGGAATATATTCTGATTTTGGAAGGTCACCGTAACTTTGCGCACCAGTATGTGGAAAATCATCTAACCGTAAATTCATTGATCTTACGATTGTTGCCACTGCGCCAAACTTTGATGCCTCTTTTGCGCCATCGAATCTTTGGTCCACGCAAGCGCCGTAAGATTTGAATGTTTCAATATTTTCAGGATCCATCGGCCGATTGAAGAATACGATTTTTCCTTTCACTTTTTGACCCAAATCCTCTAATTCTTTGATCCCCATAACTTCAATCACTTCGGCGGTAATTCCGTTTTTTGGTGTGGCAATAGAACCACCAAGCGCACAAACAGGAATATTTATTTTGGATTTATTGTCTAGCATATAGGCGATTTCTTTTTCGCCACGAACCCATTTTGGGACCATCATTTCTTGAAGATACACTCGGTCAAAACCCAGAGTCTCCATTTGTGATTTGGTATATTGAACAGCTTTTTCGGCATTGGCAGAGCCCGATAATCTCGAACCTATTGAATTAGACAAATAATCTAGCCATGAATAGCATTGAGAATTGGTTAAAGCGGATTTATAGATTTGCTTGATGGTTGCTTCCTCTTTTGTTTGTGCAAAAAGGAAAAAGCTATTTAGTATCAATAGCGAAGAGACGATGTATTTTTTCATGATTATATTTTACAATTGGACTCCAAATATATTAAAAAAACAAATTGGGTACGACTATAAAAAATAGTTAATCAACTCAAAAGTAGCAAAAATATTTAAATACGACTCGAACGTAGCGAACAGGCGACGCAATGGCACGAATTGTCAGGAGTTATTTTTATTGATCCCAAATGATATGAGCATGTCCAGATTGCTATTATAATAAAACGAAAGGCTGCCCGTTTGGACAGCCTTTAATGCTTATTAAGAAACAGTATCTAGGATACAATTATTGCTTAATCACTCTTAGTGTTTTGATGTTTGCATCTTGAGTTACAATAACATTATAAACACCAGAAGGATAGTTGGAGCCAATCGATACTTCATTTGTATTAACTTGCTTGTTCTCGATCATTCTTCCTTGCATGTCGTATACTTGAATTGTTTTAACCCCAACTTTTGATGATTCGATTACCAAATTAAATACAGATTTTGATGGATTTGGATAAGCAATTACTTTGAAATCTGTTGACAATTGCGCCAATTTTGCAGTTCTCGCTGTGGTAGTACAAATGATAGATGTTAATTTAAGTACTTTAGGTACGCTAACTCCAAAACCATTTGCTGATTGAATCGATATTGTTTTCGGGCTTATTTTATCAGATGTAAATCCGTTTGGATAATTCACCGTGAATGTGGCTCCAGCTATTGCACTGATGGTTATTGTGTTGCCTGTTCCGCCCGTAATCGTTGTGCCTATCGGCGCTGTTATTTCATAAGACTTGGCTTTGGTTGCGGCTACTGTAATTGTATAAGTAACGCTTGATGGTTGATTGGAACAAATCGTTAACGAACCTACAACTACTCCTGCTGCGGACGGAAGTCCTGCTGCGAGTTTCAATAATGTTGCTGTCGAGGCTGTTGCTGGGACTAGTTTTGAATTATCTACTACAGATGCTCCAAATCCGTTTGCGGCTTTAATTCCTATGTATGATAAAGCGACTCCTGCTGGATAATTTGCGAAATTTACTTGAATAGTATTTGAGCTTAGATCAGATCCTGAAACTACATTTACTGTTGTTGGTATTTCCCAAGTGAAAGAAGTTGCTACTGATGTGGCTGAAACTGTTCCTACTAATGTTAGAGGCGTGTTGGTACCTATATATTTACTAATATCTGTTACTGCTAGGGTGTTACTTACCGCCAAATCAAGCATTATTAGTTTTGGTGCGGTTGGTCGCACTGCTTTCAGGGGCAACAATGTTGCTGTCGAGGTAGTTGCAGGGATTAGTTTTGAGTTGTCTTTTACAGATGCTCCAACTCCATTAACTGCTTTTACTCCCAAATATAACAAAGCTATACCTGGTTCTACATCTTCAAAGTTTACCATGATGGTATTTGAGCTTAAAACTGACCCTTCAACTACATTTACACCTGCGGGTAATTCCCAAGAGAATGAACTTGCTAGTGTTGTAGCAGCTACAGTACCTACTAATGTAAGTGGCGTTCTAGTTCCAATATATTTGCTAATATCTGTGACTGCAACTGTGCTACTCACTGCCATATCAAGCATTTTTAATGTTGGTGCGGCTGGTGCTATTGCGGTCAATGTCAATAATTTTGCTGTAGAGCTTGTGGCTGGATTTACAAGTGCAGTATTTGCAGTAGTTGAAACGCCTACACCGTTTACGGATTTTACTCCTATTCTTAATACATTTGTTGACACTGGTACGGCGGCTGTTGTACTAAAATTGTATGTATTAGCGCTGGTAACTCCAGCAAAATTAACTGTAATTACGTTGGTTGTACCGCCTGATAATTGGTTCACGCCTTCTGGTAACTCCCATTCGTATGAAGTGGCTGTTGGCGTTGGCGTTGCTGTTAGTGTTAATACTGCATTTGTACCCATATATTTTGCAAATGATTTCACAGCTGTTGGAATACCGCTTACTGGTAATGGCAAGGAAAGATCATGTATTGCGATTGCTGCTGGTGCAGTTGGTAATACTCTAGTTAAAGAAGCGCTTGCTTTTACGGCAGAAACACAACCTGATGCATTTACAGATTGAACTGCGATAACTACTGGTGTAGCAACGCCCGTACCGGTAAACTTAACATAGATGAATGGATCGGTACTTGTTGTACTTGCATTAGTAGCTACGCCGGTTGCATCTGTTCTTTCTACGCCTGCTGGTAGTGTCCAAATGTAAGATACTGCTCCAACAGCGGTAGCTGTTAATTTAAAAGGAGTAGCGGTTCCAACGAATGGACCTACAGCGGTTACCGCTGTACTTGAAGTAGCTGGTAAAACAGCGTTATCATTTGTAAGTACTACTGTTGTTGGTGTAGCGGGTAAAGCATTCACTCTAGCAAAAACACGAACTCTTGCGCTTTCGCCACCGCTTAGGGTTGGTTCACTAACAAAGTATGCTGCTGGTAGCGTAGCTGTTCCTTTCAAAGCAATATCCGTTAAAGCAACTCCTCCTGTTACTGCTGCATAGGCTTTTATACCTGTTTTCGTAGCTGCTAAAAGATTTGCAACTGTGGCTCCTTTACAAAAATCAAATATCTTATCTGGTTTTATAGAGTAGGTTAGTTGAACCTTGTCAGCTAGATAAACAACTGCCCATCCTGCTGGCAAAGCTGGATTAATCGTGCCAAACGTTCCAGTAATTACACCAGAACTTGTTGTCATGATATCTATTTCTGTATATGCAGTTGGTGTATAAATACTAGTTACATTTAAAGTGGCGCCTGCAAGGTTAAATCCTCCACCGATAGCAGAATTTGTAAATTGATCGTAGTCAACACCAGCAGTTGCGGCTGCTGCTATTTGCATTGATAATCTACTGCTTAGAGCTAAAGAAGGATCAACGTTATAAAAATCAACGATACCTTTTCCTGTATTAGTACCAGGATCAATAATACCTGTTGAAGTTGCTGTTATACCTCTTATAACATTAAGGTTTGTAGTCGTGCCAGTATTAATTGTACCTAAGTTTTCCGTTGGAGAAGGTAGTGCACTCTCTAATGGTGCAGCAGAATAACTGTCAATAGCTAATGCAGGAGGATCAATAACCGCTGCAGTAACGTTGTAAGTAATCGATGCATCGCCTGTACCCGATACTTTTGTAATCGTGCCAGATGTCGCTGAGAGACCACTTAAATTTGCAGTAGATACTACGCTTGTTAGTACATCTATTCCAGAATTGGTGTATTTTGGTACTACTACTGTATATTCATTTGTACCATCTGAGTAAACAGCTCCTATACTGGCAGCGGTGCTCATTGCAACTCCGTTGAAACTAACTAGTCTTGTAGTTGCGGTGGCTCCATTTTTAATAAAATTGATAACCCCAGTTGCACTATTATTTATGGCAGGAAAGCCTCTTAATTCACTATTGCTATTAATAATGTTCGTATTTGTAATTGTGGCTTTTGGCGCATAACAGTATGAAGTGCCTTCTATGTTTAAAGTCCCACTATTAATCAAATTAAGTGGTGCGGCCTCTGATGCAGTAAAGGCATAAATTGCAGCTCCAGTTCCAACAGCTGTAGAGGTGTTCTTAAGCGTCATAGTCCCAGTATTGGTTATATTTACCATTGACCCAGGATTTACAACACCACCACCACCATTACCAATATTTAATGGTGAATGCGCAATGCTTACACAATTTAATTCGATGTTTAAAGTGCCTGAATTGACAATATCAAATACTGAAGCATTATTTGTACTACCAGTGCTAACTCCAAATCCTGAGCGTGTTGATGCACCTAAGTAGTTAATTGTTCCATTATTTGTAAACTTAATAGTTGATCTAGCTGCATGATAACTAGCAATACCGCTAAAAGTATTGGTGTTTTTACTATGAAAAGTAAGAGTTGTACCCGAATCAACTGTTAATGTTGTTCCGCTTCCTAGTGTTATTAATGAACCAACATACGGTGCAATTTCAGAACCAACAGTAAATCCTGATCCGCTGATTAATAATTTTGGAGCAAAATTTGCAGCAACTATACCGTTAGTTCTAATGGCTCCAATTCCTAAAGTAGTTGCTTGGTTATAGCTTAATGTTGGATTGTTTAATTCTATTCTATAGGTAGCATTCAAAGCATTAGCGCTTGTACTTGTTCCGTTAGAAAGAATAAAAGTGCCATTCGCAACGCCGCCAGTATTTCCCGCATTAGGCAAACTTATGCTAAGTGTACCCGTACCTTTGTATCCATATTCTGTTGGAATGGCAGGAATTGCTGTAGGTGTTTGACAGATTATACCAGTTGCAGGAAATCCAGTAAAACCAGTACTAGTTGAACTAATGTTTACTGCACCATTGTTGATAAGAGTTCCTCCAGATAACCTCAATTGGTTTGCGTTGTCTAAACCAATATTCAACGTTGCCCCGCTATTCACTGTTACCACAGCACCAGCAGGAACTGTTGCAGAATTATTAATATCTAATCTGTACACGTTGTAAGCATCTATTCGAGCTGGAATGGATGGTGTAACAGCTGTTGCACCGGTTGCTACAATAGCAATATCAGATTTCCTTCCTGGAGTTTGTCCAGGATAAGTATCAGCTGAACCTGCACCAGAAGTTGTACCTGATTTTGTCCAGTTACCTGCAGTAGTCCAATTGTTGTCTACACCGCCCGTTGTTTTCCATGTAAAAGTGGCTTGCGCTTGCCCCATTGCTGCATTGGCGAATAGCAACATAAAAGTTAAGCAGTACAATAACTGCGTTAATTTGTTTCGATCAAGTAATTTGGTTTTCATTTTTAATTTAGTTGAGTTAATAAAAAGATTATATAAATAGTAATGTATGCTGAATTATAATATGTAATAGTACTAAAAATGCTTTTCGAAATTTTAATGATTTGCAGACAAAAAATTTCAATAATTGATTAAAACAGATACTTTAAAATCTTTTGCAACTTAGACCGCATTAATCTTCTAAATTGAGGTTCTCGTATTTTAACTTTCATTAAATTGAATATAATAAAAAATTACATCCTAATAATTTATTAAATAATAAAATTCGTTTATCAAAAGTATAATGTTTTACCGCAAAAATTAGTGTCAAATAAATCAATTAATGGGGCAAATAAATCAATTTCAAAATGAGAAAATCACTATTTAGAATAATGATTTAAAATTATTATCTAACTTGTTTATAATTGACATCTTTAAGTTTATTTTTTTAAACTCTGGTGACCA
>CAMCTL010000074.1 GCA_945878515.1 Flavobacterium psychrophilum
GTTGCTTGTAAAGACTGGTTGACCAACAAAGTTGATCGTTGTGTCGGTGGAAAAGTTGCCAAACAACAATGTGCAGGACCGTTGCAATTGCCTTTGAACAATTGTGGCGTGGTAGCCTTGGATTATTTAGGAAAAGAAGGAATTGCCACATCCATTGGGCACTCGCCTATTGCGTCCTTAATTGATCCCGTTGCTGGAACAAGAACCGCTATTGCCGAAGCTTTATCGAATATCGTTTGGGCACCCATAAAAGACGGAATGAAAGGGATTTCCCTTTCGGCCAACTGGATGTGGGCTTGTAAAAACGAAGGAGAAGATGCTCGTTTATATGCTGCGGTTGAAGCTTGTTCTGACTTTGCTATCGAATTGGGCATCAATATTCCAACTGGAAAAGATTCGCTTTCGATGAAACAAAAATATCCAAACGACGAAGTTATTGCGCCGGGAACGGTCATTATTTCGGCTGGTGGAAACTGTACCGATATTCGAAAAGTTGTCGAGCCAGTTTTGCAAAAAGACGGTGGTTCTATTTATTACATCAATTTGTCCCAAGACGATTTCAAATTGGGCGGTTCTTCATTGGCACAAACTTTAAATTCGATTGGAAACGAAGCACCAACGATTAAAGATGCAGCTTTTTTCAAAAATGCTTTTAATACTTTACAAGAATTGATTTTGGATAACCAAATCTTGGCAGGGCACGATATTGGAAGTGGTGGTTTAATTACCACTTTATTGGAAATGTGCTTCGCCGATTTGAATTTGGGAGCTAAAATTGACTTTTCTGTTTTTGATGAAAAAGATTTAGTTAAAATTTTATTCTCAGAAAATATTGGTGTTGTGATTCAAACAAAAGAAGATGCTCTATTCGAAAATAAATTAAATTCAAATAAAATAGAGTTTTTCAAACTTGGAAAAGTAGTCGATCACGGCATTTTGGAATTTGGAATTTTAAGTTTGGATATTGCAAAGCACCGAGACATTTGGTTTAAAACTTCATATTTATTAGACCAAAAACAAGCCAAAAACGGAACCGCTCAAGCGCGTTTCGATAATTACAAAAACCAAGCTTTAAACTATACTTTTCCAAGTCATTTTACAGGAATCCTCACCCCCAGCCCCTCTCCAAAGGAGAGGGGAGCTAGACCAAAAGCAGCCATCATTCGTGAAAAAGGAAGTAATTCCGAACGTGAAATGGCCAATGCGATGTATCTAGCTGGATTTGATGTAAAAGATGTTCACATGACCGATTTGATTTCTGGACGTGAAAATCTAGAAGATATTCAATTTATTGGTGCAGTTGGAGGATTTTCAAATTCCGATGTTTTGGGTTCTGCCAAAGGTTGGGCTGGAGCATTTTTATACAATGAAAAAGCCAAAACCGCCTTGGATAATTTCTTCAAAAGAGAAGACACTTTATCTGTTGGAATTTGTAATGGTTGCCAATTGTTGATGGAATTGGAGAAAATCAATCCAGAACACGAGGTTCACGGAAAAATGCTGCACAATGACAGTCACAAACACGAAAGTATTTTCACCTCGGTGACGATTCAAGAAAACAAATCGGTGATGTTGTCCACTTTGGCTGGAGCAACCTTAGGCGTTTGGGTTTCGCACGGCGAAGGGAAATTCAACTTACCAGAACCAGAAGAAAACTACAATATCGTTGGGAAATACGGTTACGATAGTTATCCTGCAAATCCTAATGGTTCTGATTATAATACTGCTATGATGTGCGATACAACAGGAAGACATTTGGTCATGATGCCACACATCGAGCGTTCGACGTTCCAATGGAATTGGGCGTATTATCCAAAAGATAGAAACGACGAAGTTTCACCTTGGCATGAAGCTTTTGTGAATGCGAGGTTGTGGGTGGAGAAACATTAAAAACGAATACTTTACAATAGAAAAAAGCGTCTCTCAGGAGATGCTTTTCTTGTATATAAGGTTTCAAATTAGATTTATTTCGATTGTCGGTTGTAGCTTGAGCATTCCAATGTTGATTGATGTCCAATTGAAAACATTATTGATAGCATATTGCCGATTCAGAAAATAGAAACTCCACAAAAATGTTAAAAAAGAGTTCAATTTGCGACACTTTAATTAGCATAATAAAAAATAAAGATTATATTTATTATTTATAATATTTTATGCAAAAAACATAATCATTTGTGACGATCACATTCTCTTTTTGAGTGGCATTTCCGAGATTTTAAAAAAATTCGGGAACAACTATAATATTGTAACTTTTAGTGATTCGATCTCATGCAAAACTTATATTGAACTAAACAAAGTTGATGTTTTCATTTGCGATCTAAACATTGATAATACGGACGGATTTGCATTAATTGATGAATTAAAAAATGAATTAACCCATACAAAAACAGTTATTCTTACAGCCTATTTTGAAGATTTTTTGATTCAAAAAGCAGAGAAATTAGGCATTAATGCTTTTATGAGAAAAGAATCAACGGCAGAAGAACTTATTTCTGTTATCGAATCTGATTTAAATGCACCATTTTACACTAACAAAAAGGTCGCAAAATCTGTTAATTATTTCACTAATTAAGATGAAGCCATTGTTAGTAAATTTAGATTATCAAGGCAGGAAAAAGAAATAATTAAACTGATTATTGATGGAAAAACGAGCAATGAAATAGCATTACTTTTGAGTATTAGCAAAACTACCGTTGATACTCATAGAAAAAACATCAACCGAAAATTAGAAATTTCAAATAGCAGTTCGCTTATAAAATTTGCCAATGAAAATAATTTATTTTCTTAGTTTTTTATTTCTTTTTAACCTTACGTTTGGCAACAATACTAATGGCATATTAGTCGATGCCAAATTTGCAATTGATAAAAATTCTACTTGGAATAACTCCGCACTGAATCATAAATCCTTTTACTCTTTCAATAAATTACAAAATCTAAATATTGGTTATAATAAAAATGCCACAGTTTGGTGTTGGTTCAAAATTAAAAATACTGATTCCTTAAAAACAAATAAAACATGGCTTTGTTTTGACAACAATCACATTGATAGTTTAGTGGTTTATGATGGAAATAAGCAACGTGTTTTAGGGGACAGAACCAGTTTTTCAAGCCCATTTATAGATTGTCAATCCTTTGATATAAATCTAAATCCCAACCAGACCAAGACCTTTTTTGTAAAAGTTAAGAAAGGAATTTCTTTTTTAGAGTTTACCTATAAATTTGAAAATGAAAATAATTTAAGCAAAAAATCCAAATTAAAAATTGCAATCATTTCCTTTTTTTTAGGATTTCTATTTTTGTTGGTTTTATTCAATTCAATTCTATTTTATATTTCTAAGAAAAAACTATACGCCTATTATATTTTGTACTCACTGCTGACTGCAATCTACATTATGATTTCATCTAATTATGCCAAGCATATCCTGTTTCCTGAATTTCTCTATTTTAGTGAGTTTCGGATTTATACTGCTAGTTTGTGGTTTATAAGTTTAAGTATATTTCTTACTCATTTTCTTGATTTAAAAACAGCTCAACCTTTCAAATATAAAGTAATTAATATACTTAACATTACTAATTTGTTTCTTGTCATTATAACAGTCATTTTACTGGTAATAAATCAATTAAATCCATTAAAACTATTTATGATTATTGGTTATATTAACTTTTTAATTATTATAATTTTAATAGTTTGGGCAACCATTTTGCATTTTAAATATGAAAAAGAATCAGCTACTTACGTTTTGATTGCCTTTTTTCCTCAGTTTGTTTGGGGTGCGGGAATTATTCTTAGATCATTTCAAATCATCCCAAAAAATCTTCATGAAGATTGGTTGGTTATTATCAGTTTATATGAAGTTTTTCTTTTTGGTTATGTATTGACCAAAAACTATGTAGACACCTTTCAAAAAAACAAGGAATTGATTACAGAAATCACTATCGAAAAAGAAAAATCAATAGAAGCAATCATACAAGTACAGATTCGAGAAAGACGAAATATAGCCGCTATAATTCATGATGATTTGGGTTGTAAAATTGCCCATATCCAGCATCTTTTAGAATTAGAAAAGACTGATGTTGCGCAAAAAAGTGTTCAAGAGCTTGCCACTGATTTACGAGAAGTTTCACATCAGATCCTGCCAAAATCGCTTGATGATGGAGCATTGATTGCTAGTATTCAAAATCAAATTGCGACCTTAAATTCTGGATTAAAACAATCAAAAATTGAACTTTTTGAGTATGATTTTCCCAAAAAAATTCATGAAATATGGATTCATGATATGTATTTAATTACCTTAGAAATTATTAATAATGCACTGAAGCATGGAAAGGCAAACGCTATCTGCATTGAATTATTTTCTTATCCCAATGACTATCTTTTACAATATACGGATGATGGTGTTGGTTTTGACCACCATTTGACTCGAATGGGTTTTGGGCTCGAAAATATAGAAAAAAGAGTACTATATTATAAAGGCACTTTTGAAATTAACAGTTTAATCAATCAAGGAACAATTGTTCAAATAAGCATTCCAAAAAAGTAGCTATTTTTTAGAAAAATGCCAATTTATGGGTATTGTAATCTATTCATCAATACTCGGCCTTTATTTCCAAAATAAAAGGGAATAATTTACATCTGCTTTTATTCGATACCATAATCAGGTAAAATTGCATAACTGCTACTTGTAGTCCACTAAAAAGTTGCTAAAATAACTTATAAAAAAGCAATGAATAAAACCTCAGCAGAATTATCAGATAGTATTTCCCAAAATGTGCAGTCTTCGATTTAATTGAGGGAGCATAAGTGGAACAGGCTATGGTAAAAATAAATAATTTACTCAAAAAAAGACATCGGATTAATGCACCAAATAAATTATATTTACAAAATTAAATAGTAAAAAGGCATTTGCATTTGTTTATTGAATCCACCTAATTCCTATTTTAGTCCAATGAATTTTCTAGCCCACATCTATCTTTCTGGCAACAACGATTTGTTGAAAATTGGCAACTTTATGGCCGATGGTATTCATGGTAAAAACTTTGATACTTTTCCGATAGACATTCAAAAAGGAATTATTTTGCATCGTGAAATAGATACTTTTACCGATGCACATCCTATTTTCAGGCAAAGCACCAAACGCTTGCACGCCAATTATCATCATTATTCTGGAATTATTGTTGATATTTTTTACGACCATTTTTTGGCCAAAAATTGGACTAATTATTCAGATGAGCCATTAGTAGATTTTACGGAACGTTTCTATCAATCCTTGCGAGATAACTATGATGTTCTAACTGAAAAAACCCAAAAGATGGTACCTTATTTGATTCATCAAAACTGGCTTATGAGTTATAAAACCATTGATGGTATCGAAATTATTTTAGATAAAATGGACAATAGAATGAAACGAAATTCCAATATGCGGTTATCAGTTGCTGAGTTAAGAACCTATTATTCAGAATTTGAACAGGAATTTACCGCTTTTTTTGCTGCATTAATAGCACATTCGAATTTGAAAATACAGACTTTATGAAAAAAATATTCCTATCCATTTGCTTTTTTATTTTCTATTTGTGTCCAATACTAACCACTGCTCAAACTGGACTTGTCGCTCAAAAAGCAATGGTCGTTTCGGCTCGAGAAGAAGCTTCAAAAATAGGCGTTGAAATTATGAAAAAAGGCGGCAATGCCTTTGATGCTATGGTCGCCACTGAATTGGCTTTGGCTGTTGCTTATCCTTATGCAGGAAATCTTGGAGGTGGTGGTTTTATGGTTTATAGAAAAGCAAACGGCGAAATAGGCGCTTTGGACTATCGTGAAAAAGCACCACTAGCCGCTTCAAAAGACATGTTTCTGGACGAAAAAGAAAATGTAATTAAAGGAAAGAGCACGGATTCACCTCTTGCAATTGGAGTTCCTGGAACTATTGCGGGTGTATTTGCCGTTCACAAAAAGTTGGGCTCGTTGCCCATAGAAGAAATCTTAAAACCTGTAATTGCCTTAGCCGAAAAAGGCGTAATTGTAACCAAAAAACAGGAAAACCAATTAAAAAATTACCACGAAGCCATTGTAAAAGTAAACGGTCCCACTTCCAGATTTTCTGTTGTATTCAAAGAAAATGATACCATAAAATATCCTGCATTGGCAGCCACTTTGAAACGAATTGCAAAAAACGGAAGAGACGAATTTTACAAAGGCGAAACTGCCCAAACATTGGTTCATTATTTACAGCAAAAAGGTGCCATTATTACTTTGGAAGATTTGGCAAAATACGAAGCCAAATGGAGAAAGCCCATTACATTTAAATACAAAGATTTAAAAATCATATCAATGCCACCACCTAGCAGTGGAGGAATTTGCCTTGCCGAAATTTTAAAAATGATTGAACCCTATGATATTGACAAAATGGGGCACAATTCAACCGAAGCGATACAGATCATTGTCGAAGCCGAACGACGAGCTTATGCAGACAGAAGCGTTTATATTGGTGATCCTGATTTTGTAAAAATACCGTTGAAAGCCCTACTTTCCAAAGATTATTTAAAAGAAAGAATGTCCAATTTTAATCCAAACAAAGCAACTTTATCTTCCGACATAAAGGAAGGAAAAATAACTTATAATGAAAGTACCGAAACCACACATTATTCTATTGTCGATCAATTTGGCAATGCTGTTGCCGCAACTACAACCCTAAATGACGGTTTTGGTTCTAAATATTATTGTGATGCATTGGGTTTTTTCCTCAATAATGAAATGGACGATTTTAGCGCAAAACCGGGCGAATCCAATATGTTTGGATTGGTTGGCAATGAATCCAACAGTATTGCTCCACAAAAAAGAATGCTCAGTTCTATGACACCAACTATAGTAGAGAAAAATGGAAAACTGTTTATGGTTGTTGGTTCTCCGGGTGGTTCGACCATTATTACTTCGGTTTTGCAAACTATTTTAAATGTTTATGAATACCATTTCGGTATGCAAGAAGCTGTAAATGCACCTCGTTTTCATCACCAATGGTTGCCGAACGTGATTACTTTTGAACCGAATACTTTCGACACCAAAACTTTTGAATCCCTGAAAAATAAAGGTTATATTATCAATGAAAGAACAACGCCAGTAATTGGAAAAGTAGATGCAATTTTGGTTTTATCCAACGGAAAACTAGAAGGCGGAGCCGATAAAAGAGGCGATGATGCCGCTAAGGGATTTTAGATTTTAGATTGCAGATTTTAGATTGCAGAATTCAGATTGCGTAATTCTGAAGATTGTAGATTTTTGATATTGATATTGCATTTGCATTTGAAATTGCTATTGAAATTGAATTGACATTGCCACTGATATTGAAATTGTCATTGATATTGATATTGACATTGCCACTGATATTGAAATTGTCATTGATATTGATATTGCCATTGAAATTGATATTGCCATTGAAATTGCCATTGACATTGAAATTTAATTTTACTTTATGAATTTTATATCCACTTTAGAAACCGCTTTCAAAGAAAAAAGCAATCCTGAAAATGCATTGGCAATGGCAAAATACATGCGCAATCATTTCGCTTTTTTTGGTATAAAAACCGATGATAGAAGACAGATTTTTAAAACCTTATGCAAAGAAAATCATCTGGAAATATCCGAAAATCCGAGAGCAATTGCTTTATCATTATATTCAAAACCCGAACGAGAATTGCACTATTGTGCCATTGAAATCCTTATCAAAAAACTCAAAGGAAATTATAAAAAAGAAGACATTCAACTTATTGAAAATTTCATTATTACAAACGCTTGGTGGGATAGTGTAGATACGATTGCTAAGTACATTTTGGGCGAATATTTACTCGAATTTCCCTTAGAAACCGAAAATGTTATCGAACGTTTTTCTAATTCCGACAATATGTGGCTCAACCGAAGTGCCATTCTTTTTCAATTGGGTTACAAACAAAAAACCAATTTCGAAATACTGAAATCTGAATGTGAAAAGCACAAATATTCGAATGAGTTTTTTATTCAAAAAGCCATCGGATGGGCATTGAGAGAATATTCAAAAACCAATCCTTTGGCTGTAAAAAATTATGTCAACAACACCAATTTAAAACCTTTGAGTACAAAAGAAGCGTTAAAAAACATAGTTTAAGTTACTAATTGTAGTAGTTTTGCCTAGTTCACAAAAACAAAAATGATAAAGAAAATTATCCATCGACTTGAATTTTATACCATATCAGCACAAAAAAAACTGACTAACAAGCAGTTTACATTTGTGTCGAGCGTTTTGGTTGGAATTTTAGCAGCGCTTGCGGTAATTGTTTTAAAGACTTTTGCCCATTTGGTGTTCCAATTTACAACTTACATCAATGGCATTTTAAAGTTAAGTTTCATCAATAGCATTCTTCCCATCATCGGGATTTTGCTGACCGTTTTTGTAGTCAAAAGGTTTTTGGGCGGCTCGATAGAAAAAGGAACTTCGCAAATATTGTATGCTGTTGCTAAGAAAGCCAGTATTATTCCTAAAAAACAAATGTATGCTCAAATCATAACCAGTTCGCTCACGGTAGGTTTTGGAGGTTCGGCAGGTTTAGAAAGTCCTATCGTAATAACCGGTGCAGCCTTTGGTTCAAACTATGCGCAACGGTTCAAATTAAGCTACAAAGACCGAACTTTACTTATTGGTTGTGGGGTTGCTGCAGGAATTGGCGCTGCTTTCAACGCTCCAATCGCTGGCGTTTTATTTGCCATCGAAGTGCTGTTGGTCGATGTCAGTATTTCTGCCTTCACGCCCATCATGATAGCAGCTGCAACAGGCGCTTTGGTTTCAGTAGTTTTTTTAAAAGATTCTGTTTTATTGTCCTTTAAACAACAGCAAAACTTTGATTATCATAACATTTTGTATTATGTTTTACTGGGAATATTCACAGGATTTGTGGCAGTTTACTATTCCAGAAATTTTCAAAGAGTAGAACATATATTTGCGCGACTTCGATTCTCAGCTTACAAAAAAGCTTTTATTGGGGCTTCGGTTTTAGCAGTTATGATTTTCATTTTTCCAACCCTATTTGGCGAAGGCTACGAAAGCATCAAAACGTTATCCGAAAATGACCCTGGAAAACTACTCGAAAACACTTTGTTCAGCAGTTTTAGAAATAATAATTGGATGCTTCTACTCTTTATTGGTTTCACAATGATGATTAAAGTTTTTGCTACAGCCATCACTTTAGGTAGTGGTGGAAATGGCGGGAACTTTGCTCCTTCCCTATTTTTAGGCTCTTATATTGGGTTTTTCTTTTCTAAATTTTTAAATCAAACTGGACTTACGCACTTACCTGTAAGTAATTTTACCTTGGTCGGAATGGCAGGAATTCTAAGCGGATTGTTTCATGCACCGCTAACCGCAATATTTCTAATCGCAGAAATCACGGGAGGTTACGCCTTGATGATTCCGCTAATGATTGTATCCTCGATAAGTTTGGTCATCTCGAAAAGATTTGAAAAACATTCATTGGACACAAAAAGTCTGATCAGAAAAGGAAACGCTTTTACAAGTAACAAAGACACTAATATCCTTTCGAATTTGGATACCAATGCCATCATTCAAACCGATTACTTGACCATCTTTCCAAACGATAACTTAGAAAAATTAGTAGATTTAATTTCACATTCCAATCAGGTCATTTTTGGTGTGGTTGATGACGAAAATAAATTAATTGGCGTGGTTCATTTCAATGATATTAGGGAAATAATTTTCAATTCTTATCGGGTAAAATATACTTTGGTAAAAGAAATTATGCGAGAATCCGTTGATGTAATTTACCCGACCGATAGTATGGAAACGGTGATGAACAAGTTCGAGAGAACAAAAGTACACTTTTTACCGGTTATTAAAAATGGCAAATATTATGGATTTATTTCAAAATCTATTGCACTAGAAGCCTATAGAACAAAGCTGAAATCAATGACAATTGAATAATTTACTAATTCCTATGGCAAATTTAGAAACCTTTTTTTCAAAATTGGAAAACATAAAAGTCATTGACTCGGCGATTCCAAATGCGCAATATTCTGCAATTGATTTGTCAGTTACCAATTCCGAATTAGCTGTAATTGACCTAAAAAATCCGGATGTTTTTGAAACTTTTATTGAAAATCACCTTTGTAAAAACAAGGCAAAAGTAGCATTTGGAGGATATAATGAGACCAGAAATCTATACAATAAAAACAGCCTTTTCAATGATAATCAAGCTAATGAAAGAAACATTCACATTGGTGTGGATTTGTGGATAAAAGCGGGAACGTCAGTTTTAGCAGCATTAGATGGTTATGTTTATGGTTTTGATTACAATGCTGGAGCAGGAAACTACGGGCCAACAATTATATTGAAACACCACCTTGAAAATCATACTTTTTATACTTTATACGGTCATCTATCTGTAAAAAGTATTGAAGCTATTGAAATTGGAACACTTTTCAAACAAGGACAAGAACTAGCTACTTTAGGTGATTTGGCAGTAAATGGTGGTTACGCACCCCATTTACATTTTCAAATTATAAAAAATATGGAAGAAAATATCAGTGATTATCCTGGAGTTTGCAGCCAACACAATTTGGAATATTACCTAGAAAATTGTCCTAATCCAAATTTACTACTAAAAATCCAATAACTAGTTTCAAAATTCCATTTTTGAGTCTGGTGATGTTATTCTGAAAATTTAACAATATAATTATGTCTTTGTCAAAATAAGTTGCTAAAAAAAATAATATTACAAAATAATTGATTATTTTTACTGTAAATATTTGTATGTATGACTGCAAACGAAATCACTATCCACAAATTTTACACCGCTTTTGCCAATTCCGACATTACAGAAATATGTGAATGCTATCATCCAAATGTGCAATTTAGTGATCCAGTTTTTGGATTGTTAAAGGGCGAAGAAGTGCTTCAAATGTGGCGCATGTTAATTGAAAAAAGCAACGGCAATTTAAAAATTGATTGCTCTGAAATATCCGCTAATGAATTTCTTGGCACCGCCAAATGGATTGCGAATTACCGTTTTAGTAAAACAAATCGAGCCGTAGTTAATAATATTGAATCAAAATTTCATTTTCAAGACGACCTAATTATTAGGCATACAGATGATTTTGACATTTGGAAGTGGTCCAGACAAGCACTGGGAATCAAAGGATTGCTTATGGGTTGGACTGGGTTTATGCAAAGAAAGATTACAGACCAAGCCAGAATGTCTTTGAATAAATACTGCAAAAGAAGAAATCTAAATCTAGAATTTAAACAACAAGTTGCTCAACTCCGATAAGGAACAAAATAGTATATCTGCAAGAGTACCCTTATTTGACTAAATTATTTGGTAAAAAAAACACTTGAACATTACAAAATTTTCCAGTATTTTTGATTATTTTTGAACATGTTATATTTTAATTTTTGCATACAAAAGAAGTCATGGTTCGTAATATGACTGCTAGCAAAAATTGAAAGTAATTTTTTTTTAAAATCGAACGCGATAAACGTTTAGCTCCAAATAATATTTTAAAAATAAATTGTATTCATGGAAGATAAAAATAACGCTCCAGCAAAAAGTGCTTTACGTCAAAAAGCTGAGGAGCTTCTTCAAAAAAGAGCAATTGTTGCAATTGAAAACTATTCTGATGCGGAGATTTTAAATCTCATTCACGAACTTGAGATACACCAAATAGAACTTGAGGTTCAGAATGATGAGTTAAGTTCGCTGCGCAACAATGCTGAAATTGAAGCTGAAAAATATACCAGTTTATATGATTTTGCGCCTTGTGGCTATTTTACCATTACTAAAAAAGAGGAAATATTAGATCTCAATTTTAGTGGTGCTGCTCTTTTAGGAAAAGAACGTTCGCGATTACTACATAAACGTTTTGGCTATTTTATTGCAGACAAAAGCAAACCAGTATTTTTTGAATTTCTTGAAAAAATATTTGAAAGTAAGACAAGCCAAACTTGTGAAATAGTATTGTCGGGTCGCTCTAAAATTTCTAACCATGTTTTTCTAACCGGCATTATTAAAGGAGATAGCGACCAATGCCTTTTGACAATGGTTGATATTACGGAACTACACAAAATTGAAAACTCTTTGCAAAAAAGCCAAGAAAAGCTAGAAGGTATTTTTAATGTTGCCAATTCTGGAATTTTTCTATTAGACAGTTTCGGTAACTTTTTACTGTTCAACGATTGGTTTTGTAAATCTCTAGGATACACTCGAAACGAATTTCAGGAATTAAATGTAAAAGCCGTTAGCCATCCCGAAGATTTGGAGAAAAGCATGGCTTTAAACCAAAAAATTATCGATTGTGAAATTGAAAAATATCAAATTGAAAAAAGATACATAAGAAAAGACAAATCCATATTGTGGTGCGAAGTATCGGCTGCGGCAATCAAAGATCAAAATGATAACGTCGTAAATATCATTAAGGTCATTAATGATATCACGGCACGAAAACAGTCAGAACAAGAACTGATCAATGAAAAACGAAGATTAGCATTAATCCTAATTGGCACTGGCGCAGGAACTTGGGAATGGAATATTCAGACTGGTGCCATAACCATTAACGAACGATGGGCTGCGTTAATTGGATACACATTAGAAGAGCTTGCCCCTGTTACAATTGATACTTGGCGGAAATACACGCACCCAGATGATGCAAAATATAGCGAAGAAAACGTAGAAAAACACTTTCAAGGTGCTCTAGATTATTGTGAATCTGAGTTCAGAATGAAGCATAAAAACGGCAATTGGATTTGGATTCTTAGTCGAGGTGCAATAAATGAAAGGGATATAAATGGGGAACCACTTATAATGTCAGGTACGCATTTGGATATAACAGAAAGAAAGGAAGCTGAAAAGTTAATTTTTCAAAGCAAAACACGGTTTAGAAGTATGATTAATTCCTCGCCAATAGCTATGGCATTGAATGATGAAAACTTAAATATCACTTATCTAAATCAAGCCTTTTATGGTATGTTTGGATATACTATAGCAGAAATCCCAACAGTTCATGAATGGTTTCCAAAAGCTTTTCCAAATCTTGAATATAGAAAAATAATATCTAAATCTTGGATTACAGCGCTTGAAACGGTCAAACAAACCGGTGCGGATTTTGCTCCGATGGAAGTCTTAATTAGATGCAAAGATGGTTCGGACAAAACAATAATGGTGAGTGCAACTAGGCTTTTCAATTCTAATGACACTGAATATCTGATTAATTTTTATGACATCACAGCGCAAAAACACGCAGAACAAGCACTGATAGCTGAAAAGCGAAGATTAGCGCTTATCCTGATTGGCACTGGAGCGGGGACTTGGGAACTTAATATTCAAACTGGGGCGCTTATTATAAACGATCGGTGGGCCGAGTTATTTGGCTACACCATAAAAGAATTATCGCCAATATCTGTTGATACATGGCGAAAACATACTCATCCAAAGGATTTGAAAATAGTTGAAGCATTTAATGATGAGTATTTTAAAAATACTGAAGATCAGTATTACGAAGCTGAGTTTAGAATGAAGCATAAGAACGGGGATTGGATTTGGATTCTTAGTCGAGGTAAAATAATTAAAAGGGATTTAAATGGGGAACCACTTTTAATGTCGGGCACGCATTTGGATATAACAGAAAGGAAGGAAGCTGAAAAAGCCAAGGAAAAAGCAGTAAATCTTTTCGATAATATTACCAACCACGTGCCCGGAGTCGTTTACCAATATTTATTGCGCCCTGATGGCAGCTCCTGTTTTCCTTATGCTAGCGAAGCAATCACAGAAATTTACCAAGTTACTCCCGAAGAAGTCCACGAAGATGCCTCTAAAATATTTGAACATATTCATCCTGATGACTATGAATCTGTTGTAACTTCTATTCAAAAATCAGCAAAATACTTGACCACGTGGAAACATGAATATCGTGTAAAGTTCCATGATGGCGAAGTTCGTCACCTTTACGGTAATTCAAACCCACAAAAGCTTGAAGATGGATCAGTGCTTTGGCATGGCTATATTACTGATATCTCCGAAAATAAAATTATAGAAAATTCTTTGCGTGAAAGCGAAGAAAAATACCGTGGTCTTGTAGAAAATGCACCGTATGGAATTATAATTTACATAGAAGATAAAATTGCGTTTGCAAATGCGGAAGTGATCAAAATGGCACAGGCAAACGACAAAAAAGATTTAATAGGAAAATCGGTTTTAGATTTTGTGCATCCTGATAGTTTGGAAGAAATTGCGAGAAGAATGGCAGAAGTACATAGGGATGCAAATGCGTCTGAAATAGTAGAGGCGAAACTTATGACTATTGGCGGTATTCCTTTATATGTAGGACTCAAAGCCATACCAACTGTGTTTGAGCATAAGCAAGCAGTGCAACTTATAATTCAAGACATTTCACTTCAAAAGCAATCTGCAGTAGATTTGAATAAAATAAATAGGGTTTACGCACTTATCAGTCAAATCAATAATTTAATTATTAGAGTTCATAATCGAGAAGAACTATTTAAGGAAATATGCAATATTGCAGTTTGTTTTGGTAAATTTAGAATGAGCTGGATTGGGTTTCTAAATGATGATAACACGATCAGAACGGCAGCATTTGCGGGATTTGAAAATGGCTATTTTGCAGAGCGTGCCGTTACTTCTTTTCGTGATGCTCAAGAAAAAAGAGGTCCAACACGAATAGCATTGAAGAAAGGCAAGGCTATAATTTGCAACGATATTGCTCATGATCCAATGATGAAACCTTTTAGTAAAGAGGCACTTGAAAGAGGATTGTACTCAATGATATCTATTCCAATTCTTGTAAGAAATAAAAACGTTGCCGCCTTCAATTTGTATTCCGATGAAAAAAACTTCTTTTCGTCAGCAGCAGAAATTTCATTACTCGAAAAAATTTCTTTAAACATTGCATTTGCACTTGAATCCATTCTTGTCGAAGAAGAACGCAAACAAAACGAACAAAAAATTCGACAACTCTCGCAAGCCGTTGAGCAAAGTCCCGTGACAACCGTAATTACAGATATTAGCGGAAGTATTGAATATGTCAATCCAAGATTTGTAGAGATTACAGGATATACTTTAGAAGAAGTAAAAGGTAAAAATCCACGATTTCTAAAATC
>CAMCTL010000075.1 GCA_945878515.1 Flavobacterium psychrophilum
GGTAAGACTGCATTCTGATTTTTGCAATTAACTCATCTTCAATTTTTTCTTTAGAAATTGAAATTGCGAGCAGACTTAAAATAGCCATAGTCCAACCTATCCTCTGAAATAAATCTAGGTAATTATTATTTTCTACACATATTGAGATAATTAGCACTGAAATTATTGAAACAATAAACAGTATTACTCCAATAATTTTAAACCTGTTGGGTAATTGATAACTGATATATTTATCAATCTTTTCGATATCTCCTTCTTGCTTTGGTTTTAATTCCATAAAATAAATTTATTAAAGTTTACTTTCCTTAAAGAACAACAAACTTGATTAAAAGACAAATATACTTTACTTTTAAACACAAAATTATATTTTCTAGAATTTTTTTAATTTCATGAAAAAATTTCCTTCAAAACCTCTAAAGATTTGGGTTTTCGGAAACCGTCAAGATGAAAAGTGTAATAATCGATCAGGATTTTTAAAACGATTTGCCTTTCGATGACATGGAAGGTTTTCTGGTCGTTGTCGAATTTCAAGTGAATGAGTTTTTTGAAGAGATTAGTTTCGTGTTCCGTGAGAGAATTAATACCGTGAAATGGCGTAAAAACACCATCATTGGTGTCGAAAAAAGGGAATTCCATTTCAGAAATGTCGGGATAAAAACCGAGATATTTGCTAATTTCGAGCATTAAAATTAAATGAAAATTTGCCGTTTCATCGTGATTGTCGAGCCAGAACAAAGCGGTTTCTAAAAAGGCAAAAAGATGTTCGTTTTTTTCTTCTTCGTGAATGGAATGGTGAAGAATTTCAGAAATAAACATTACAATCGTACTTTTGAAAATATTGGAATGAATGGATTGAAAAGGAACTGCAATTTTGATTTCCTTGAAGTTTTCTAAAGTGCCTTTATTTTTATGAACGGCTTCGATTTCGAGAATAGTCAAAGGCTGGAAATAAGCAATTTTCTGGTTTGATTTTCGGGAGGAGAAAGCGTCTCTAACAAAATACGTTTTTAAACCGTTTGATTGCGTAAAGCATTTGACAATCAAGCTTTTATCTTGGTATTTGAGGGAAGAAATGACGATGGCTTTGGTTTTGACTTGCATAGGTCTTGGGTCTTGGGTGTAGGTTTTGAATTTTCTAAAACCCAAGACCTAGAACCCAGAATCTATCTAATTATCATTACTTTTTTTACTTTAGTTTCTATACCATCTTGAGCCGAAATAAAAATCATGTACACGCCAGAAGCGACTTTGTGTTTCCCAAAAGCTGTGGTATCCCATTCTATTGTTCCGCCTTCTGAGGTGGTTTCGTAAACTAGATTCCCTTCGATATCGGTTATTTTAATAGTTGCTTTGTTTAATAGTCCTGTGATTTTTACTGTTCCCTCATATTCTGGCCGCACTGGATTTGGATAAACAAATACATTATTTAAATTTTCTTTTGCCCCTGTTGCAATTCCTTTGAAAGAGACTAATCCTTTGTCAGTTGCTATAAAAACCTCGCCCGTAACACTGTTTATATCAATGTCATTAATTATGTTGCTTGGTAAAGGCGAATTTGTTTCTGTAAAATGATACTTGGTTTGCTGACCGTTCGGAGAAACCAAAAATAGACCAGAATCTACAGTTCCTATCCATTTATTATTAGCTCCGTCTACCACGATGTCAGTAATAAATTGTTCATACATTAATTCTTGCGCTAAACCATCTTCGAGTATTATTATTGGTTTTGTAGTCATTTGGTCTTCAGATGAATAACTATTTGTATTAGACAATACCCTTAGTCCTTTAGTGGTTCCAATCCAAAGTTGATTGTTGTTGTCTGTTACAGCAACTCTTACGTCTGCTGTTGGTAAATTTCCTCTATCTGTTCCTGTCGTGATTTTTTTGAAAACATTATTTTTTTCATTAAACGCTATCAATCCGTTTTCATTTGTTGTAAGCCATTTTGTGCCATTTATATCAATAGCCATTCTACCAAAATTGTTTTTCTCGATAGCATTTATAACTTTATCCATAGCATAACTTTTCCACTGCCCACCTGGACTCAAAGATTTTAGGCCGTTTTTTACCAAACTGTTGGTAACCCAAAGATTTCCAGATTTGTCAAACGCAGCACCGTTTATCCTAACACTAATGTAACTTGGGCCAAGAAATGTTAACGTTTCCAGTCCGCTGTTCGATTCATTAAACAAAATGTTAGGAATATCATCTACAATTTTTAATAAGCCATAGAAAAAAGAACTGGCATAAACCTCATTTTCATTTGTTGGATTTACAGTAACTCTAACGAGACATTTTGCTCCCAAAGATTTAGCATCTGGAATATTCAACCATCCTGTTTCGCTGTATTTACTTAATCCATAACGCCCTACTGGATTAGGAACATAAAATAAATCATAATCGCCATAAACTGCCCAAAGCGAAGTAGAAGTTGTTTGAAGTGCAAAAATATTATTACGACTAGGCCCTGAGGGCATTGAGTTTTCAAAATTAGATGAAGTTGAAACTGTACTTGTATAAATTCCATTTTCTTTCGTTCCAATGTAAATCTTATCACCAATACTTGTAGCACAAGTAAAAGTTGAAACACTTCCTTGAATTTGACTGTTATTTATTTCGCGAACAGGAGCCATTTGCTTGTTATAAATATAAACGCTATTAAGCGTAGTAATGATTAAATAATCTTCGGCCATTCTCATATCGACAGCGGCTTGCGGAAGTTGTAAATATCTGGTAAACGTATTTGAAACTGAACTGTATTTATGAATATATCCTGAGGTATTGATAGCCATAAGTTCTTTATCAAAAGTTTCTATACTTGACCAACTACCTGTAGCAATTTGTGTCCATTGGTTGAAATCAATTAGATTTTTATTCGCAACCTCAGCTTTTTTTATACCATCTATTGTTGACGCATAGATAGAACCATTAAATACCGCTGTTTGAGAAACGCTAATTTCTGCGCCATTGTTACCAATAAAATAAGTGTCTCCAAAAAGATTGGTTGTAAGGTTGAATTGTACAATTCCAAAATCACAAGAAACATACGCAACGCCTTTGTATTCCATAAAATGATTGATTTTCTTAATGTTCGATGGAAGCTGCTTGTTGATAATATCAACTACATTTAGCATACTTCCATCAGCTTCGTTAATCACTGTTATCAATCCATTTTCGTAGCCTACAAGAGTTTTATTGGATGTTGGACTATAATATAAAGACGCTATTGTCTGCCCTGAAAGGCCATCGATGGTGGTTGTGGTTTTAATTTCATTTGTGTTGCTGTCCTTTGAAAACAAAGCGTTTTCGGAGGCAGCAAAAATCGCGTTTGCCGATTGAGACACATCTCTAATATCATTATACGAGAAATAGCCTTGCCATAACATACTGTTTTGTGCGAAACCATTTTGCAAAAGGAGAATAAATACAAGATAAAGAAGCCCGTTTTTAATCATTTGAATACATATTTCATTGACAAATATAATACAAACGAAAGTAAATGGATTTTGTTACACAAAAAAACCTTCATTTCTAAACTACAATTGAGATTAGAAATGAAGGCTGTGTTAAATTTATTAAAAGTCTAAACCACTCCTTGAGCTAGCATAGCATCGGCAACTTTTACAAATCCAGCAATGTTGGCTCCTTGTACGTAATCAACATAGCCCGATTGATCTGTGCCATACTTGACACAAGAGGCGTGTATTGCTAACATAATTCCTTTTAATCTTTCGTCAACTTCTTCGGCTGACCAGCTTAATCGTAAAGAATTTTGAGACATTTCAAGTCCTGAAGTGGCAACTCCACCAGCATTAGATGCTTTTCCAGGCGCAAATAAAATTTTTGCTTTTTGGAAAACATGGACTGCTTCTGGTGTTGTAGGCATATTAGCCCCCTCTGACACACAAATACAACCATTGGCAACAAGCATTTTGGCTTCTTCTTCGTTTAATTCATTTTGTGTGGCACAAGGCAACGCAACATCACATTTCACTTCCCAAGGACGTTTTCCTGCAAAGTACTTAGCAGTAGGATATTTAATTAAATAGTCACTAATTCTTCCTCTTAAGACGTTTTTTATTTCCATTATGTAGGCTAATTTAGCCGTGTCAATCCCATCCTCATCATAAACATATCCGGCAGAATCTGACATTGTAACAACTTTACCCCCTAATTGGGTTGCCTTTTCTACCGCATATTGAGCAACGTTCCCCGAGCCTGAAACAACAACCGTTTTACCTAAAAAACCATCTCCTTTTGTTACTAACATACTATTGGCAAAATACACATTCCCATATCCCGTTGCTTCCGGGCGAATTAAAGACCCTCCAAATGAAATTCCTTTTCCAGTTAAAACCCCTGTAAATTCATTTCTAAGTCTTTTATATTGACCAAACATATATCCTACTTCTCTTCCACCAACACCAATGTCTCCGGCGGGAACATCGGTATTCGAACCAATGTGCTTGGATAATTCCGTCATAAAAGCTTGGCAAAAACGCATCACTTCGTTATCTGACTTGCCTTTTGGGTCAAAATCTGCGCCGCCTTTTCCACCGCCCATTGGCAACGTAGTTAGGCTATTTTTAAAAGTTTGCTCAAAAGCAAGAAACTTTAAAATACTTAAATTCACAGATGGATGAAAACGAATTCCTCCTTTATAAGGGCCAATTGCTGAATTCATTTGAATTCGATATCCTCTATTTACCTGAGTTTCGCCTTTGTCATCAATCCAAACTACTCTAAAAATGATAATCCGATCGGATTCGACCATTCTTTCCAAAAGCATTTTGTTCTGATATTTTTTATTTTCTTCAATAAATGGGATAACGGTTTCAGCAACTTCCATAACGGCTTGCATAAATTCGGGTTCGTTTGGATTTTTTTTTGCAACCAATGCGATAAAGGAATCAATACTTTTTGACATAATTTTTAAATTAATAACGCTATAAGAAAACGTTTTCGTTAGTAATACAAATATACATTTTATAAGAATATCAAGCCCTCTATTTTGGTTTTCTTAACACCAGGAAGTCGTTTTTATTGATGTTGGAATGATTTTATTTAAAATCAAAACTATTGCTAAAAAAATACAAAAAATCGTATATTTTGTTTAAATATTAAATACAATTTCAAACGTTTAATTATATTTACAGTTATAATATAAAAAGTAATTCATGTTTTTATATATTTGTCAAAAAACTAATTTTTAGAATGATACCAAAATGTATTGCGTTTTTCTCCTTAGTGATTCTATTAAGTGTTTCTAATTTAGCTCAGGCTCAATTTGGATTTTCAAGCGAAATCGGAGCTATTGTCGGACCCGTTGTCTTTCAGTCAGACTATTCCGCAAAAAACGATTTAGCTGCTATCACTAATATTTCAGGATATGGATTTGGAATAGTTCACTATATGAATTTCTCCTATACCGAGGACTGTAATTGTTATGCTAGCAAATCTTTTTTTAACGACCACTTCAAAATAAGAAGTGAATTGTCACACAGTAAAACCGAACAACAAAATCGTGGAAAGTGGGTTGAAGGCAACCCGTCGCTTGGAAAAGAACAATTAAAAGCGATGTACGGAAGTACTACCATAACCAATATTGGAATGCAATTGGAATTTTTCCCCTTGAGTATTCGAGACTTTTCTGAAACTATTGGAAGTTTTGCCCCCTTTTTTAGCCTTGGAGCTCAATATAGTTTTTATAATACAAAAGCGGAGTCTACTTTGGGACCGCTTGGAACGCCTTTGACAACTTTTCCTAAATACTTGACACCATCAGATGGCCGCCCTTACGGGTTTTCTTCTGAATCTAATGCAATTTTCACATTAGTTACAAGTGTAGGAACTCGCTACAAACTTGCTCCTTTATCCGATTTAATGGTCGATTTAAGATTGCAACGTTTTTTTTCTGACTGGGTTGATGGTTTAAACCCCAATCCAGAGATTTATAAAGAAAATAAATCGAAAGATTGGTTGGTTTGGTTTAACGTAGGATATATTTATTACATACCTTAAGCAAAAATAAAAATCCCAATGCTCATTGAAAGCATTGGGATTTTTGTTATTATGAAGAATTCTTAAAGGAACTTTTTTAAACCCATCATAATCCCAATATGAAGGCCTTCGTGAAAATTATTGAAAATCAACGCATCTTCAACATTTCTTAAAACAAAACCAGTAGAAGTGGGATATTCTAGAAAATTTTTGAAAATCCCATTATCATAATCTTCTTTGGTCTTTTCGATGGTAGTAAACAGCAAAGACTTAATTTCATCGACTTCGGCCTGGGTAACATTGCGTTCGGGCTTAGTCCCTTTTTTGTACTTTTCTATCATTTCATCCGAAACCACCATCTGCAATCCTGACAATTTGTAAACTAATAATTGTTGTGTCACTGCAACGTGAGCAATATTCCAAATCAAATTATTGCTAAAACCTTCTGGGATTTTGTTGAGTTGTTCTAAGGAATGGTTTTCTAGAATTTTCGAAACCAAATTTCTACTTGTTTCTGAAATGGGAAATAATTGATTCATGTTTATTTAAATTTTCGATAAAAATAATCATTTTTCGTGGTAAATGAATTTTCTTTGCACAAAGAAATTGTCCTTTTTATTATGAACAAAATATACTATCTCGCTTCTTGTGATACCTGTCGAAAAATCATCAAATCTTTGCCACAAAACCATAATTTGACATTTCACGATATCAAACAAAACCCAATTACAACAGGAGAATTAGAAGAAATGTATTTACTTTCCGAAAGCTACGAAGCCCTATTTAGCAAAAAAGCACAACTTTATAAATCAATGGATTTAAAAGATAAATCCTTGACCGAAGATGATTTTAAAAAATACATTTTGGAACATTACACGTTTTTGAGTCGCCCCGTTTTTATTATTGACCGCAAAATCTACATTGGCAACAGCCAGCAAAATATGCTCCAAGTGATGAAAGCACTATCGAATGTCTAAAAGAACCCTTGCGTTAATTGCCGCAACAATCGTTTCCATCATATATGGCCTGACTTTCACCATCGCTAAAGACGTGATGCCCAAATATGCTGGTGCTTATGGGTTTATAATATTGCGTGTCGGCGGAGCCACAATTTTGTTTTGGTTATCTTGGCTTTTCAGTAGAAATTCGGTAGCAATTCGAGAAGAAAAAATTGACCGCGCCGATTTCCCTAGAATAATTTGGTGTGGCTTTTTTGGTGTGGCTTTAAATATGCTGTCTTTCTTCAAAGGATTGAGTTTGACTTCGCCAATTTCAGCATCGGTGCTTATGGTTTCAACGCCCATAATTGTTCTTGTTCTTTCGGCTATAATTCTCAAAGAGCGAATGCAAAAACGAATGGTTTTTGGGATAATTTTGGGTCTAATTGGCACCGCTTTTTTGATACTTTACGGAAAATCATCAGCAAACGCCAGCAATCCAAATTTGGGAAATTTTCTAGTTTTTGTTAACGCTACTTCCTACGGATTGTACTTGGTAATGGTCAAAAAATTGATGCAAAAATACAATCCTTTCAACTTTGCCAAATGGATTTATTTGATTGGTTTTATAATGGTTTTGCCTTTTGGTTGGAATGAATTTGAAGCCATCAATTGGGCTTTGATGCCAACGGCTATGTATTGGAAAATAGGTTTTGTGATAGTTTTTTCGACCTTCGGAACTTATATGCTGAATTTGCTTTCGATGCGTGAATTAAAACCCACCACTGTAGCAGTTTTTGTCTATTTACAACCGTTTTTCGCCACAGTTTATGCCATTAGTTTAGGAAAAGACGAACTGACATTTGTGAAAATAATTTCGGCAATTTTGATATTTACCGGCGTATATTTGGTTACACAGAAAGCCCACTAACCCCCAAAGGGGGAATTTAAAAACTTATGAATCCCCCCTTTGGGCTTTAGGGGGCTTTTTTTCTTATCTTTGAATTCTTTTAAAAATAATATGATACAATCAATGACTGGATTTGGTAAAGCAAGCTTGCAATTACCAACCAAAAAAATTACAGTAGAGGTAAAATCACTAAATAGTAAAGGTTTAGATTTAAGTGTTCGAATGCCTTCGACTTACCGAGAAATGGAATTGGGTTTACGCAACCAAATCGCCTTGAAACTTGAAAGAGGAAAAATAGATTTTTCAATTTTTATCGAAAGTACTGCCGAGCAAACTTCCACGAAAGTAAATGTTCCCATTGTGAAAGCTTATATCAGTCAATTGCGAGAAGTGTATCCTGGGGCCGATGAAACTGAATTAATGAAAATGGCCATTAGAATGCCAGACACAATGAAAACGGAACGGGAAGAAATCGATGAAAATGATTGGTCTGAAATTCAAAAAGTTATCGAAGAATCGTTGCAAAACATTTTAAATTTTCGCAAAGACGAAGGCGATTCTTTAGAAAAAGAATTTCAACTGAGAATTAGCAACATTCGGCAATATATGAACGATGCTTTGGCACTTGATCCGGAGCGGGTTCAGGCGATTAAAGATCGTTTGCAAACCGCCATTTCAGAGTTGAAAGTCAATGTCGATGAAAACCGTTTTGAGCAAGAATTAATTTATTACCTTGAAAAATTAGATATCACCGAAGAAAAAGTGCGTTTGACCAACCACTTGGATTATTTCTTGGAAACCATCAACGGAACAGAAGCCAATGGTAGAAAACTAGGTTTCATTACACAAGAAATGGGACGAGAAATCAACACAATGGGTTCCAAATCGAATCACGCCCAAATGCAAAAATTAGTCGTAATGATGAAGGACGAATTGGAAAAAATCAAGGAACAGGTTTTGAATGTTTTGTAAAGTTTAACAATGAATTACCTGAATCCTCATAATTAATTAGTGGGAATTTGTGTAATTAGTGGTTAAAAAAAGATACTGAAATAAATTCAGCATAAAATGAAAAAAGGAAAATTAATAGTTTTTTCGGCACCATCGGGTTCAGGAAAAACTACCATCGTTAGACATTTATTAAAGCAAGAAGACTTGAACTTAGAGTTTTCTATTTCGGCAGCAACGCGTGAAGCTCGTGGCGAAGAAGTAAATGGAAAAGATTATTACTTTATGTCGTTAAAACAATTCAAAACTCACATCAAAAATGAAGATTTTGTAGAATGGGAAGAAGTATATCGAGATAATTTTTACGGCACTTTAAAAAGTGAAGTCGAACGCATTTGGGCTCAAGGTAAAAACGTGATTTTCGACATTGATGTTGCCGGAGGTTTGCGCATCAAACATAAATTTCCAGAAGAAACTTTAGCCGTTTTTGTAAAACCACCAAGTGTGGACGAACTCAAAAGAAGACTCAAAGAACGCTCGACCGAAACGGATGAAAAAATCAATATGCGCATTGCAAAAGCCCACGTAGAATTGGCAACCGCTCCGCAATTTGATGTTGTTATTAAAAACTATGATTTGGAAATTGCTTTAGGAGAAGCACATCAATTGGTGAAAGAATTTGTAAAATAGGTGCGTGGTTTTGGGTCTAGGGTATTAGTAAACCTAGAGTCCGAAACCCAAAACCTAAAACCTACATTATGAAAATAGGTCTCTATTTCGGAACATTCAATCCCATACACGTTGGGCACCTGATTATTGCAAATCATTTGGCTGAAAATTCTGATTTAGACCAAATTTGGATGGTCGTAACACCGCACAATCCATTGAAAAACAAACAAACTTTATTAGATGATTACCAACGTTTGCAATTGGTTTTTTTGGCAACGGAAGATTATCCAAAAATCAGACCCTCGGATATTGAGTTCAAATTATCACAACCTAATTATACAGTAAATACTCTAGCTCATTTGAAGGATAAATTTCCGCAACATGTTTTTTCATTGATTATGGGCGAAGACAATGTAAAGTCGTTGAACAAATGGAAGAACCACGAATTTATTTTAGAAAACCACGATATTTATGTCTATCCTAGGATTTCATCGGAAACAGACACGAATCAAAATTTAGTTTTCAAAAACCATCCTAAAATTCACCTAATTAATGCTCCAATTGTAGAAATTTCATCAACATTTATTCGAGAGAATATCAAAAAAAATAAAAATATTCGACCGCTTTTACCCGAAAAAGTTTGGGAGTATATCGATCACAATAATTTGTATCGGAAGTAAAATTAAATCTTGCAATTTGTATCTAATTAAAAATAGATTCTTCTTACTATATTAAAATAAAAAAGGCGAAATTTCTTCCGCCTTTTTTGCCCCAAATCTACCACAATCTTAACCTACTAACATAATGGTATAGCTAATTTATAGTCAATATATGTTTCGAGCAAGTTTGTCAGATGAATAGCTAAAATACTCGATGAAATGCCAAAAGACCTAACCATCAATAAGCTCTTACATCTTTTCCTTCATAAAAATTCATAAATGCTTTGTTGACTACACGATTCCCTCCTGGAGTAGGATAGTCGCCTGTAAAATACCAATCTCCTAAATTCTTTGGGCAGGCAATGTGCAGATTTTCAACAGTTTGAAAAATAATTTTTACCTCGGCTTTGATTTCTGGCGAGCTTAAAAGTTCGGCTATTTTATTTGAAATTTCTTGCGGCTGGAACGGAGCATAAATTTCGGTTACAAAATTAACTACTTCCGAATCTTGCAAATGCATTTGAAGTTTACATTTTGCGTAAACTTCGTCAATAATATAGTATAAATTTCGGTCTTTTAAAAGTTCTAAAGCCGCCTGAAAAGCAACCAATCCCTCTAATTTTGCCATGTCAATTCCATAACAATCCGGATACCGAATCTGTGGCGCCGATGAAACTATGACAATGCTTTTGGGTTTCAAACGATCCATCATTTTGATGATACTCTTTTTTAAGGTAGTCCCACGAACGATACTGTCGTCAATGATTACCAAATTGTCGGTTGGTTTGATCACGCCATAAGTTACATCATACACGTGAGCAACTAAATCATCGCGGCTGCTATCCTCGGTAATAAAAGTTCGCAATTTGGCATCCTTGATAGCTACTTTCTCGGTACGGATTTTTACTGCCAATATTTCTTCTAGTTTTTCTTTGGTCAACGTTTTACGATTGTCCAAAATGAATTGGTTTTTCCTTTGATTCAAAAAATCTTGAGCCGATTCGACCATTCCGTAGAAAGAAGTTTCAGCAGTATTGGGAATATAAGAAAAAACGCTGTTGTCGGTATCGTTATCAATTGCTTCGAGAACAGCTGGAAGTATTAATTTTCCTAAGGTTTTTCGTTCCTGATATATTTCGGCATCGCTGCCTCTTGAGAAATAAATTCTTTCGAACGAACAAGCTTTTTTTGTAGTTGGTGGCAAAATTTCTTGTTCCGTAACTATTCCGTTTTTTTTGATGATTAAAGCTTTTCCAGGTTGCAATTCCTGCACTTCTTCGAATGGCACATTGAAAACCGTTTGAATTACAGGACGTTCGGATGCAACAACTACAATTTCATCGTCTTCATAAAAGTAAGCCGGACGAATTCCCGCTGGATCTCTAAAAACAAAGGCATCACCATGACCTAAAAGTCCTGCCATTGCATAGCCGCCATCTAAATTTTTGGAAGCACGTTTCAAAATTCTGGCAATATCTAATTTTTCGGCAATTACTGGCGAAGCTTCTCTTTTGTTCAAACCGTTATTTTTGCATTCTTGATACAAATCAGTAACGGCATTGTCTAAAAAATGACCTATTTTTTCCATAATAGTTACCGTATCCCTCATTTCTTTTGGATGCTGTCCTAAATCGATAAGGTTTTGAAAAAGCTCGGTTACATTGGTCATATTAAAATTTCCTGCCAAGATAAGATTTCGGTGCATCCAGTTATTTTGACGTAAAAAAGGATGAACATTTTCAATGCTATTTTTCCCGAAAGTTCCGTAACGAACATGCCCCAAAAACAATTCGCCGATGTAAGGAATATTTTTCTTTTGCAAGGCTACGTTATCGGCATATTCAGGATGCGATGATAATTCGTCGTTAACCCTTTCGTTTATTTGAGCAAAAACATCTTGAATAGGCTGTGCAGCATTCGAACGAACTCGACTAATATAGCGCTCCCCGGGCTCGACATCGAGTTTGATACTGGCAAAACCTGCACCATCTTGACCGCGATTGTGCTGCTTTTCCATCAAGAGATACATTTTTTGTATTCCATAAAAAGCAGTTCCGTATTTTTCTTTGTAGAATTCTAAGGGTTTTTTTAATCTTAAAAGGGCAATGCCACATTCGTGTTTAATTGCGTCGCTCATTGTGTAGTAGTTTGTTGTTTATGGTTTTTGTTTATGTACTTTTTGGCAATTAGATTGTCATCTTGAAACCATAAAAAATTAAATCCAATAAATAATAATATTCAATCCTGGTGATTGTTACTCTTTTTATTAAACAAAAAAGCCCCGAAATCTCGAGGCAAGTTTTTATATTTCTATATCAAATTGAGTTAAGGATTTGAATTGTTGCAATCTAGCAATTACTTCATCTTTTTCTAAATGTACCATCCTTTCAGTTCCAAATTTTTCTACACAAAAAGAAGCCAAATTAGAGCCATAGATTATGGCGCTTTTCATGTTTTCGAAAGATGCATTTTCGCTTTGTGTAATATAACCCGCAAATCCTCCTGCAAAAGTATCTCCCGCTCCTGTTGGGTCAAAAACTTCTTCTAAAGGCAACGCTGGTGCAAAGAAAATTTTATGGTCTTGAAACAACAAAGCGCCGTGTTCTCCTTTCTTAATGACTACATATTTTGGCCCCATAGACTGGATTTTTGCTGCTGCTTTCACTAGCGAATATTCTCCTGACAATTGTCTGGCTTCTTCATCGTTGATGGTAATTACATCAATGCGTTTGATAACTTCCAATAATTCCGGCAATGCGCAATTCATCCAAAAATTCATAGTGTCCAATACTACTAATTTGGGTTTAACATCCATTTGGTCTAGAACGCTGCTTTGTACTAATGGATGCAAGTTTCCAAGCATAACGACATCGGCATTTTTGAAATTTTGTGGTACTTTTGGTTGAAAATCAGCCAATACATTAAGCTCAGTTGCCAAAGTGTCTCTAGTATTCAAATCATTGTGATATAAACCACTCCAGAAGAAGGTTTTCCCACCTTTGACCACTTCAATACCTGAAATATCTATGTTTTTTTTAGTCAATAAATCCAAATATTCCTGCGGAAAATCATCGCCAACTACTGAAACTATAGCCGATTGCAGATTAAAATTAGAAGCCGAAAGTCCTATATAAGTTCCTGCACCGCCAAGGATTTTGTCGGTTTTGCCAAAAGGCGTTTCAATAGCGTCGAAAGCTACGGTTCCAACAATAAGTAATTTGTTCATTTTTAAAAATTCGAATTAAGCGGCAAAGATACATTTTTAGTTTAGAAGTTTAAAATGGTTTAAGGGTTTTAGATGTTTAAAAAGGTTTAAGGTTATAATTAATTTTATACTTAATTAAAAAAAAATCTAACTTTGTTTTTTAAAATTTTATATCATGCAAATAGTAACTAATTTTTCCGATCTCGATCTAACTAAGGAATACACTTATGCTGATTATTTACTATGGCAATTTTCTGAACGGGTAGAACTTATTAGAGGTTTCATTCGGAAAATGAGTCCAGCTCCAAATAGGTACCATCAAGTGGTTTCGCAAAATTTATCAAGTTTATTTTACATTAGTTTTCGAAAACATCCTTGCGACGTTTATGTTGCTCCTTTTGATGTGCGATTGCCCATAAAATCTAAAAAGAAAGATACAACTGTTGTGCAACCAGATATTTGTATAGTTTGCGATAAAAGCAAATTGGACGATGCGGGTTGCAATGGCGCTCCAGAACTGATGATAGAAATTTTATCGCCCAACAATTCTAAACACGATTTAGACACCAAATTCAAATTGTATGAAGAAGCTGGAGTTTTAGAATATTGGATTGTAGAACCCGTTGAGAAAATGATTTTAGTTTACACCTTAATCAACGGAAAATTCATTGGTTTACCACCACAAACTGAAGGCGAAAACATTCAAAGTCCACTGTTTCCTAATTTGCAAATAGCAATAATTGATGTGTTTGAGAATGATTAAAATACCCGCAGAATTAGTGTAATGGTTGCACACAAGCCTTCAGAACTTGCGACGTATCTGCAGTACGTAGGAGCGGGTTCGATTCCCGTGTTCTGCTCAAAAACACGCCATAAAGACAGCTTACGAACATTTGATGGATGCTGGATTTCAACTTGAAAAACACGTTCAAGTCTATGAAAAAGTACTTCGTTTGGCCGCTTTCAATTTATACAGTCATAACAGAGACGACCACAGTAAAAACTTTTCGTTCTTAATGAACAGTGCCTTAAAATGGAAATTTGCACCCGCGTATGATCTCACTTTTTCTAGTTCCTCAAAAGATTGGCACAGCACAAGTTTTGCTGGCGAATACCAAAATCCTACCCAAGCTCATTTGTTAGAATTGGCTGCTACTTTTGGCATAAAAAAACCAATGGAAATAATAAACGAAGTTCGGACCGCGGTTGCAAATTGGAAACAATATGCTAAAAACAGCAACGTAAGTTCTTGCACGAACACAACAATCGAAAGAAGAATTCAGGGGTTATTGATAGTGTAGGAATTCGAACAAGGAAAATTTACAATTCTTTTGACTATTTTTAAAAATTGGTCTGGGTTTAAGATCTAATTTAGTATTGCCTTCTAAACATTGAAGGCTTTCTTTTTCCGCTCAAAACTCCTAAATTTGTAACGGTATTGCCTTTGAGTTTGAAAACAATTTGCCAAGTTTTATAAACGGCTTCTCTGTAAATTTTAGATTTGGTTGGGATATTTTCGCATTCAGCATAAATAGTTGGATTCAAAATGATTTTATTCATAGTGGCATTTATGCCAATAGATACTTTAATGGCATTTAATGGTTGCTTTTGTTTTATGGCAATATAATCAAGGATTTTCCTTAAATCAGTGAAATATTTGTCTTTAACAATTAAACTATAAGCTTCTTGATTCTCTGAATTTCTAATTCCCATTTTTCATTGAAAGTTTCTAAAGACATTGTTGGCGATTTTTCGGCTTCGTCAATCCATTGCAAAAA
>CAMCTL010000076.1 GCA_945878515.1 Flavobacterium psychrophilum
GCGCTTGTTTGGCAGATGATATGGGTTTGGGCAAAACATTGCAAACCCTGACTACATTGGTTGCCGTACAAGAACAATTGGAATTCGAAAAAGCGGAGAATGTTCAATTGGATTTGTTTGGAAACGAAATTCCCATACCAAAAGAATATCTAAAAGCCTTAATTGTAGTACCTTCATCATTGGTTTTCAATTGGTACAATGAGGCTAGAAAATTTACACCGCATTTTCGAAGAATACAATACATTGGCAACGACCGAAAACTACTTTATAAAAAATTAGAAAAATACGACTTGATTTTTACAAGTTATGCTGTAGTTTCTAGAGATATTTCGATTTTGGAAAAATACAGTTTCAGGTATTTGATTTTAGACGAAAGCCAATACATTAAGAATAAAAACTCTAAAATTTTTAAGGCTGTCAATCAAATAAAAGCCAGTCATAAAATTTCGTTGAGCGGCACACCAATAGAAAATTCATTGGACGATTTATGGTCGCAAATGCAGTTTATTAATCCAAATATTTTAGGAAGTTATGCTTTTTTTGCTGAAAATTATAAATTGCCAATAGAGAAGAAACAAGACCAAAACAGTTTGTTGGAACTCAAAAATCTCATTAATCCTTTTATTTTACGCCGGACTAAAGAACAAGTACTGAAAGATTTACCCGAACTTTCCGAGCAAATTTTCTATTGCGAAATGGAACCTGAACAAGAAAAATTGTACGAAGAAGAAAAATCGAAAGCTAGAAACGCATTATTGAAAACCGATGCTTCTGTAATAGATAAAATCAATATCATTAACACCTTGATGCGTCTTCGGCAATTGAGCAATCATCCAAAAATGATTGATTCTAAGTCCGAAATGGATTCTGGGAAGTACATTGCTGTGACACGATATTTAGAAACTTTGGTGCAATCCAATTTAAAAACAATTGTCTTCAGTTCGTTTGTTTCTAATTTGAATTTTTACAAAACTTGGTGCAAGGAAAACAAAATCGATTTTTGTGAACTTGCTGGAGAAACACCTTTGAAAGAAAGAGAATTGCAAGTGAAGCGTTTTCACGAACAAGAAAAACCATTGTTATTTTTTATTTCTTTAAAAGCTGGAGGTGTTGGTCTCAACATCACTAAAGCATCTTATGTTGTCTTTCTCGATCCTTGGTGGAATCCATTTTCCGAGAAACAAGGCATTGGTCGTTCGCACCGAATTGGGCAATTGAACAAAGTTAATGTAGTTCGGTTTATAACAAAAAATACAGTCGAAGAAAAAATTATTCGACTGCAAGAAACTAAAAAATTGTTGGTCGATGCTTTGTTAGACGAAAACTTTTTGAGTGTAGATGTTGAGGAGAATTTGGAATTTATTTTGGAATAAAAAACAGAATTTTATTTCTATTGTTAATGAAAATTTTATCAAGAGATTGAAATTTATTGGCTTAATTTTTTATTTATTTTAAAAAAAAATTCATTCATTTACTAGCATAAATGCGTAATTTTGTAATATGAAATTCAAAAAGCACATCAGTTTTTTTCTTGCTATTTTCCTATTGGTTTCCAATACAGGATTGGCTATCGATGTGCATTATTGTGGTGAAAAAGTAGCTTCTGTAAAGCCCATTTATTGGAAAAATTATGAATCCTTACTAGCCACCGAAGAAAGTTGTTGTGCTCCCAAAACCTCTAGTTTTGTTGAAAAAAATGAAAGCTGTTGTAAAGACAAAGTAATTCATTTTGAGAAAAAACAAGAAAATAGTACGATAAAATCTATCGCTTTTCAATCTGATTTTATTTTTCTTTTGCAAGAGTGGAATCCCATCGCTTTTACTACAGTTTTAAATTTTGAATACAGTCGCACAGCCTCTTATTATTGCGATGCCAATGCGCCGCCACTTTTCAAACTATACCATCAGTATATTTTCTACGCCTGATTTTAATGTTTCTATATAATCTAACCATTTTTTAGGTTAGCAATTTCTAATATAAAACATTAATAATATTTTTCATGAAAAAACAAATTTCAATACTTTTATTGGTGTTGTTTTGTGCGTTTAGTTCCTATGCTCAAGACACATTACAAGCTGTAAAAGTAATTTCTAAAAACAAAGGTTTGCAAAAATCTTCAAAGATTACTGCAAATACAACATTGGTAACCAGCAAAGAATTACTTAAAGCTGCTTGTTGCAATCTCGCCGAAAGTTTCGAAACAAATCCTTCTATCGATGTTAGTTTTTCCGATGCGATTACGGGAACTAAACAAATCAAAATGCTGGGTTTGACCAGTCCGTATTTGATGATTGCCGAAGAAAATATTCCGTCAGTTCGGGGTGCTTCGCAAGCTTATGGATTGTCATTTACGCCTGGAACTTGGGTCGAAAGTATTCAGATCACAAAAGGCGCCGGAAGTGTGGTCAACGGATACGAAAGTATTTCAGGGCAAATTAATACCGAACTGATTAAGCCATTAGGCAACATTCCTTTTTTCCTGAATGCTTATGGCTCTACTGATTCTCGGTTTGAATTAAACACGCATTTCAACACTAAAATTTCGGATAAATGGTCCAGCGCTTTGTTTGTTCATGGCAATGCAAGGACTGCGAAAAACGATATGAATGATGATGGTTTTCTAGATAATCCATTGGGAAAACAATTCAATATTTTGAATAGGTATCAATATTATAATGCCAAAAAAGGCTGGGTAAGTTTTATCAATTTCAGGTTTATGAATGATAAAAAACAAACTGGCGAATTGGATTTTGATCCAAATATAGACAAAGGGAAAACCAACTTTTGGGGCTCAGAAATCAATACTGAACGCTTTGATGTGTCCACAAAAGTGGCCTATGTTTTTAAGGATATGCCGTATCAAAGCATCGGTTTTCAAAATGCTTTCAACAGTCACAATCAGGAATCTTATTTTGGTTTGAACCAATACAACATCAAGCAAAGTAGTTTTTATTCGAACCTTATTTTCAATTCGATTATCAACAATACGTTGCACAAATTCGCCACTGGTTTGAACTTCACTTACGATAACTACCAAGAATTTGTAAACATAAATGATTACAGTAGAATTGATAATTCACTAGGTGCTTTTTTTGAATATACTTATGATAATGATGATAATTTTAGTTTAGTAGCTGGCGGAAGAGTGGACAATCACAACCGTTTGGGAACATTTATTACACCAAGATTACACATTCGTTATAATCCGTGGGAGAAAGGCGTGTTGCGTGTTTCGGTAGGGAGAGGCAAGCGAATTGCGAATATTTTTGCTGAAAATCAGCCGCTTTTTGCAAGTGCAAGAACTTTTGATATTTTGAATACAAGTGGGGCAATTTATGGATTAGATCCAGAAATAGCTCGGAATTACGGGTTGAGTTTCAATCAAAAATTCAGGATCTTCGGACGAAATGCCGATGCTGGTTTTGATTTTTACAAAACCGATTTCAGAAAGCAAGTCGTAGTAGATTTATATACACCAACTGGAATTGCGGGAATACATCAGGTTTTATTTTATAATTTAAACGGAAAATCGTTTGCCAATAGTTTGCAACTAGACTTTAATTTAGAATTAAAAAAACATTTCGATTTACGAACAGCCTATAAATATTATGATATTCAAACCGATTTTTTGGTCGGAAGAAGCGAAAGACCTTTGCAAGCCAAGCATCGATTTTTTGCCAATTTGGGATATGAAACGCATATTGTTGAGAAAGGAAAACAGTGGAAATTTGATTTTACATACAATTGGATGGGACAACAAAAATTACCGGAAACAGATTCTAATCCTATTGAAGATAGGCTTGCAGAGTATTCACCAGCATTTTCTTTGATGAATGCACAAATTACTCGAACTTTTTCTTCTACTTTTGAAGTCTATGTAGGTGGAGAAAATATTGGAAATTACAGACAGGAAAAAGCGATTTTGGGTTCAGAAAATCCTTTCGGAAATACATTCGATGCCTCAATTACATTTGCACCTATATTTGGACAGATGTATTATGCAGGACTAAGATTTAAAATTAAATAATTTGGCTGTCTTGGGTTTTGTGTGAGCTTTAATTTTTCTAAATCATTGAGTTCATTAAGAACATTAAGAATACGGCAGATCTTAATTTTCTTAATGCACTAAGTGGTTAAAATGTTGTTACTTTCACACATCTACCTGTAGAACCTTAAAAATAAGTTACCATAAATTTTAAAAATTAGCACAAATTCTAGTCCCTTATAAATTGGCATTTGTGCTAATTTGTGAAATTTGTGGCTGAAACTTTCACACACACAAATCGGAACAACTATTTAGTTTTTCAGCAGACCCTAATAAATAGAGATCTTTAAGTATAAGTTTTCATTGTTTTCAGACAAACCCAATGTTACTTGCTTAAAATTCTCAATTCATTGCATTTACAACACCCAATTTTATTTGCACCCGTTTTTCAAACGATGCAATTATTTTCAAAAAATCCATTCCCGAATTAGAAATCCTGAATTATTTACAAGAACTTTGCAAACTTTGTGTGCGAAAGCCTAAAACATTAAAATACTACCAATTATAAAAATAATCATCCAAAATAGATGAAGAAAAAGATAGAAATACTCGCTCCAGCAAAAGATTTGATTCATGGTATGGCCGCCATCAATAGTGGCGCCGATGCGGTTTATATTGGCGCACCACAATTTGGAGCCCGTTCCAATGCCACCAATTCAATAGCAGACGTTGCTGAATTAGTGAAATATGCCCATTTATTCAATGCTCAGGTTTTTGTGGTTATCAACACTATTTTATACGATAACGAATTGGAAACCTGCCGTCAGATGATTTGGCAATTGTACGATATAAATGTCGACGCGCTTATTGTTCAGGATATGTCGATTATGGAGATGGATATTCCACCTATAGTTTTGCACGCCAGTACACAAGCCAACAACCGTGACCCTCATAAGATCAAATTCCTGAAAGATGCCGGAATGAAGCGCGTAGTTTTGGCCCGTGAATTGAATTTGCACCAAATCAAAGAAATAAATGAAGTTGCCGATGTGGAATTAGAATTTTTCGTGACGGGTGCGCTTTGTGTTTCTTTTAGCGGGAATTGCTATATGAGTGTGGCCAATGGAGAACGCTCTGCCAATCGCGGTTCTTGTGCACAAAACTGTCGTTTGCCTTACAACTTAATCGATGGTCATGGTGAAACTTTAATCAAAAACAGTCACTTGCTTTCCATAAAAGATTTTGATGTTTCTGACCAGATTCCGAATCTGATTGAAGCTGGCATTTGCTCTTTTAAAATTGAAGGTCGCTTGAAAGATATCGTCTATGTAAAAAACAATGTTTCTTATTTACGTCAAAAACTGGATTCTTTTCTAGAAGGTGAAGGCAAGGAAAAATACGAAAAAGCCTCTTCTGGAAAATGTACCTATACTTTTGAGTCGGCTTTGAACAAAAGTTTCAACCGTGGTTACACCGACTATTTTGTCAACGAAAGACACCAATCTATCGGTTCTTGGGAAAGTCCAAAATCGAAAGGGCAATACATTGGCAAACTCATAAAGACCACTGGAAACGCTTATGAAATTGAAAATGGCGAATTATTAAACAACGGAGACGGATTGTGTTTCATCAACGAAAATAATGAAGCCGATGGAATTTATGTCAACAAAGTCGAGAACGGTTTGGCCTATCCTAATGTACTGAAGGAAATCAAATCTGGAACTTTCATTTACCGCAACAACGACGCAGCTTTCATCAAAATTGTAGAAAGAGAAGACAGTGCGGTTCGAAAAATAAGTACGACTTTATTGCTGACCGAAAAAGAAAATGGTTTTGAATTGACAGCCCACGACGAAGACGGAAATGTGAGTGCCGTAAATTTGGTTCATCCAAAAGAAAGAACCAAAAACAACGAATCTATTGAGGAGAATTTCAAAATCAATTTGGCTAAAACAGGTTTCACGCCATATACCGTTGATGAAATAACGATTATGTTCAAAGAAAATTGGTTCCTTCCTATTTCCAAAATCAACGAAATGAGAAGAACCGTTTTTGAACAATTATCCGAAATTAGGCTTGCCAATTATAAGGTAAAGGAGCACCAAATGGTCAAAACATCACATGCATATCCAGAAACTAAACTGGATTTTATGTACAATGTTTCGAATAAACTGGCTCGGAAATTTTATGAGCGTCACGGCGTAACTGAAATCGAAAAAGCTTTCGAATTGCAATGGGATCCTGGTAAATCTCGGGTAATGACTACCAAATATTGCATCAAATACGAACTGGAAAAATGTCCAAAGTATCACAAAGACACCATGGAAACCAAACTCAAAGAACCATTGGTGTTGAAACAAGGTGAACTGGAATACAAACTCAAATTCAACTGCAAACCTTGCGAAATGGAAATTTGGGAGAAAGACGCCGAATTTGAAATCGAGGAAGATCATTTTCATTAAAAAATAGTACGGACAGTACTTGTCAGTCCATGCCAAACAATCATCAAAGTAATGCTTCCTTAAGGCTCATAAAAGAGCGCAAAAATAGTCTCAAAAACCATATTGCTGCTACTAATATTTTAAAATATAAACTTACTTCTCATTTCAATACAGATAGGTTAAATGATTGCAAAAGTTAATAAATTGTAAAGTTTATTTTAAAAACACGAAACTATTTAAAAAAACTTTGTGATATGATTAATAACATCATACATTTGGTAGAATTTAATTTTGTTAAAAAAGTAATTAAGTTTCAATAAAGTTTTATTACTTGCCCAAATTCAAAACTTTCAACAAAATATACCTAAAAAAATAATTAATTTGCAAAAAATCATGAAAACAAGAATTACTTTGGTAGTAGCTATTTTTTTTAGCATCTACTCATTCGGACACCTGAAGCTGGACTTGATAAAAGTAGGTATTAATTACAATACAACCGCAGTAGCGACCGATGCAGTTACAACTTTTAATTATTGCCGTGGTGCAGTAGTACAGCCTTTAGTGTCGCCTTATCCTGCCGGTAGCACTGTTAAATGGTATCTTGTTGCAACAGGCGGTATAGCCCTAGCGACCGCTCCCACCCCAGTTACTACAACAGTTGGGACGAAACTATACTATGTTTCGCAGGTTATCGGGAGCGCCGAGAGTGCAAGAATAACCATTACGGTTAATACTATTGCTATACCTGCAACTCCGGGTACTATATCTGGTACAGCATCACAAGGTATATTAGTGGGAACAACTGGTACAGCTGTCTATTCTATTGCGGCTGTTTCAACTGCCACATCTTATATTTGGACTGTGCCATTTGGTGTAAATATTGTGTCTGGGCAAGGAACAACAAGCATAACGGTAAACTTCGCTGATGTTCCATCTGGGCCAAGAGATGTAGGAAATATTTCCGTAAGAGCGGTTAATAGTAATGACTGTAGCAGTACAGTGAAAAGTTTAGCCATAAGAAGCTTGATTCCAGCAGCACCGCTGGCGATAAAAATGACCAATGCTTTAGCCACTGATCCCACGAGGGCTGAAACGGTTATCACAAGTTATATTGGGACTACAACGGTTTTGACATTGACTGCCACACCATCAGCAACCGCAAACTCTTATTTTTGGGAACTACCAACAGGGGTAACACAATTATCAGGTGGTACAACCAATGAAATTACGGTTAATTTCGCAGATGTTAGTTTTGGTACTTCGTCGATGTATATTGGCGTAAAAGCAATAAATGGTGCGGGCGAATCGATAACTTCAAATGATACTAGAGTTCCTGCTACCAACTCAACAGCGAGATTATTAAGATTAACTGCCACTTTACCAGTTCCTGCAATTGGGCAAATGTTTACAGCCAATGGCATTAATTATAAAATACTAAAAGCAACGTCGCCGTATACAGTTGCAGTAAATACTCATACAACTTTTGATGGGGTGGCTGAAATTCCAGCTACTGTAATGAATGCTGGGGTTACCTTTGCAGTAACTGACATCATTGCTTTTGCATTTTCTAACACTAATTTAACTTCGGTTACCATCCCCAACTCGATTACTACTATTGGGGGTAATGCATTTACAAATTGTAGCAGCCTATATTCTGTTACTGTAGATTGGGCAACGCCGCTTATTATTAATCCAAATGTTTTCAGCGGATTAGACCTTGCTACAATCTCCCTATACTTTCCTAATGGAAGTGAAATTGCCTATAATAATGCACCTATTTGGACTAATTTTCATAATGCCACAGATATAATTAGTGTCTTTAATTACTGTGAAGGAGCAGAAGCAGAACCTTTGCCGGCACCGTTTCCACCTGGTAGGACAGTATTATGGTATGAAGACGCGAGTGCAGCATTTGCCTTACCAACCGCACCCACACCAGATACATCAGTAGTTGGCACGACCTTGTTTTTTGTCGCTCAAATAATTGGCGGTGTTGAAAGCCCGTTAGAAACCATTACAGTAAACGTTAATGCCTTACCAGAAACACCTGCTGCTATAATGGGTAATGCTGAAACTGGCACTTTGGTGGGGACAGCCAATACAACTACTTATTCTATCAATCCTATTATAGATGCTGTATCATACATTTGGACTGCTCCAGCTGGAGTTAACATTTTATCTGGTCAAGGTACAACTGAAATAACCGTCAACTTTGCTAATGTCGCGGCAGGCGAAGGCGAAATAGGTGATTTATCAGTATTGGCAATCAATAGCAATAATTGCAGCAGTATGGCAGTGAATCGTGCTCTATTTAAACTCTTGCCTTTGGCACCTGCTACAATAAAAATGACCGATGCAACATTGCCTGTTCCTGCTTCTGGTATTGAAACCGCTGTTACTACTTTTAGCCAATATATGGGTACTACTAAAATAGTAACATTAACAGCTACGCCAGTTGAAGAGGCATCGTCATACATTTGGGAATTACCAGTTGGTGTAAATTTATTATCTGGTGCAACAACAAATGGGGGCGTTACTACTGGAACTAATGTTATTACAGTAAACTTTGCAGATGTTACAAATACTTCTACTTATAGCCACACAAGAGCATCGGGAATATTAACCCACGTACTTCGTTTTGGTGTAAAAGCAGTGAACGGAGTGGGCGAGTCTATTACTGATAATGTACTTGCTATTAACCCAACAACTTCATCAACTGCGCGATTGTTAACGGTCTTTGCAACCGCTCCAGCAGCTTCTAGCTCAATAAAAATGACCGATGGCGATGCGTTAGATCCCACAAAAGCTATAACAGTAATTGGTAAATTTATTGGTACAAACAAAGTACTCACCTTAACAGCTAGCGCATCTGCAACAGCAAGTTCCTATCGTTGGGAATTGCCCGCTGGTGCAACGCAGTTATCTGGTAGTAACAGCAACATTATTACTGTGAACTTTGCAAATGTTGCCTCTGGCATCTCATCCTTTTATATAGGAGTTATCGCAGTTAATGGTATTGGGGAATCAACTTCGGTTAACAGTAGTCTTGTTCCTGCTACTACATCAACTGCCAGATTGTTAAGATTAACTGCTGGTGTGCCTGCCGCAGTATCGGTTGTAACGGGACAATTCAGTGGTTTGTGTGAAAACCTTACTTACAGTTACGCAATAAGACCATCAGTCCTTGCTAATAATTATCAAATTACGGCGCCTGCTGGTGCTGTGGTAAAATCTGATTCAAATTTGTCTAACTCAAGTAATATATTAACAACTCCAGACCTAAACTTTACAATAACCTATCCAAGTGGTTTTGTATCCACACCAGTTTTACCAAAAATCATCTCTGTTAGAGCAATAAATGGGGTTGGGTCAAGCACTACCAGTAGAGTTTTGTCTTTATCGACTCTTATGCCTGCCGTCGGTACAGTTACCGGCTCCGCTGGTGTAACAAACTTCAGCAGAACTGGAACACAAACTTTTACAATACCAGAAGTTTTGGGTGCTACAAGTTATGTTTGGACAGTTTTTGATGGGGCAGAAATTGTTTCTGGTCAAGGAACCAACTTCGTTGAAATTGATTTCAGCGCTGTAACGAAGACCTCTACCAAATTGTCAGTTCATGCGAACAGCCGTTGTGGTACACCTTCTGTTGTAAAATCTTATCTTTTAAAAGTAGTTACTGCTATAAATGCTAGAAGCGCTAGTATTGAATCATTTTCATTTAAGACAAATGAGGTTTATCCAGTACCTGCATCTAGTATTTTTAATGTAGATGTAACGGCTACTTCTGATGAAACATTGGAAATTGCAATCTATTCATTAGATGGTTTTGCTGTAATGAAATCCAAATCGGTTCAATTGAAAAAAGGATTAAATACAATAACAGAAAATGCTTCGTTCTTAAAAGCAGGAGTTTACATAGTTCAATTGACTAATAGTTCAAGTTCAGAAGTAATTACTAAGAAATTAATTAAGAACTAATTTTAAATCTTAAATGATGAAAAAAATTGCTTTATTACTATTTCTGTTTTCTATAGTATTAGTTAATGCTCAAGACAAAAAAGAGCAACCCAAATCTCAAATTGTGGAAGCGTCTTGCGGTCAGTGTCAATTCAAGATGAAAGGACACGACTGCGACCTGGCAGTTCGTATCGAAGGCAAATACTATTTTGTTGACGGCGCTTCAATCGACTCTTTCGGCGATGCACATGCCAACGATGGCTTTTGCACAACGGTAAGAAAGGCTGAAGTTGTTGGAAAAATCATAGACAATCGTTTTAAGGCCACTTCATTTAAATTATTGCCCGAGAAAAAATAAGGCGCTATGTGTTTAATAATTGACAATATCTCCAAACACATTGCGTTAACCCCGCAAGAGCGTGAACTCTTTTTGTCTAAAACAGAAATTCGTCAATACAAAGCCAAAACCATTTTGCTGAATGCGGGCGAAGTTTGCAAGACTTCCTATTTTGTGAACTCGGGAGTGTTGCGAAGTTTCAATATTAATGACAATATTGTGGAACACGTTTTGAGTTTTGCCTGCAGCGGTTGGTGGATTAGCGATATGTACAGCTTGCTTTCGCAAAAACCGGGCAATCTTTTCATCCAAGTTCTGGAAGATGCCGAAATTGTTTTATTATCTAAAGAAAATCAGGAAATGCTTTTTCAGGAATTACCCAAACTCGAACGCTTTTTCAGGATTCTAACTGAAAATTCATTAGTGGCACATCAGGAACGATTGATGGATAATCTGAGCTTAACCGCCGAGGAACGTTTCCAAAAATTTTGTCGCAAATATCCTGATTTAATCCTGAAAGTTCCCCAAAAACAAATAGCCTCCTATCTAGGCGTGACTCCAGAGTTTTTCAGCAAAATGAAAAGCAAAATCCTGTATAATAAGTAATTAGTAGTCAGAAAATCAGTGGTCAGTCCTAATAAGAATCTGTTTTCTAGTGAACAATTGTATATTTATTAGGTTACTATCTCACTGAATACTACACAACTGAACACTGAACACTATTTTTCTTAATCTACATTAAGTGCCTTTTGCTTTCTTCCAACGTAAATTTGTATATCATTAAACACAAAAAATTACATTATGAAAACTACAGTTTTACACAAAGCAGATACACGAGGACACGCAGATCATGGATGGCTTAATGCTTATCATAGTTTTAGTTTTGCCAGTTGGTACAATCCAGATAGAATTCAATTCGGAGTGTTGCGCGTCTTGAATGATGATACCATTGCAGGCGGAATGGGTTTTGGCACACATCCTCACGACAATATGGAAATTATTACGATTCCGTTAGAAGGTGATTTGGCTCATAAGGACAGTATGGGGAATGAATCCATCATAAAAACGGGCGATGTGCAAGTAATGAGTGCTGGAACTGGAATTCGACATAGTGAATTTAATCCCAATGCAACTGACCGCACCAAACTTTTTCAGATTTGGGTATTTCCAAAAATTAGAAATGTTGAACCTCGTTACCAACAAATCACATTAGATATAACAGAGCAAAAAAATAATTTTGCCCAAATATTGTCTCCAAATCCTGAGGATGCTGGAGTTTGGATTCATCAAGATGCCTGGTTTCATTTGGCCGATTTTGATGCAGGATTCAGTAAAACATACGAATTGAAAAAAGAAGGAAACAGTCTTTATGTTTTTGTAATTTCAGGAACAATCACCGTTGACGGTCAGGAATTAGAAACCCGTGATGGTTTAGGAGTTACTGATTTTAAAGCATTGGATTTCAAAGCGACGACCGATGTGAAATTTTTGTTGATGGAAATACCGATGGAATAGTAAATCATTTCGGTACATAATAAACACAAAAAAGCCTTTCAAAAATGTGAAAGGCTTTTATTATTTAATGTCCTTATATTCCTAAATTATTCTTTAAAATAGCTAAATCAATTGCATCGTAATCGCCTTAATTATAAATAGTTGCGAAAATAATTGATTTTTCACCAACATTTATTATAGTTTCGTAAGTAATAATACGTCCACCGCCAGCAGAACCTTTTCCCTTTGATTTAATATTGATTCTAATTTTTTTAAAACCATTTCCCAAATCATCCGCTAATAGCAATTCGTTTTCTAAATTGTCTAAAATCTTTTGGAAATCTGACTTTAATGACGGGAATTTTTTTATTAACTTTTTGAACTCTTTACTAAATTCAACATCAATTTCAATATTATATTTCATTTAGAAACGATTGTAAAGATTGTCCTTTGTAGGTGCCAGAATTGACTTCATTTTTAATTTTTTTTAATCTATCAATAAAAATTTCTTGCTTTGATGTAAGCTTTTTTTCAATATTTTCCTCTTCCGAATTCACATCACTTTCATCAATAGTAACGCCTTTATTAGATATTGCCAACAGTCGAGCTAGTTCTAATAATGTTTTTCCAGCTTTGGTGTTCTTGTTTATCGTTATTGTCGTCATAATTATTACTTTAAGATTCAAATATACAAATAATGCATTCTAAAAAGCCTGAAAATGTTTACCATAAATAATAATGGGTTAAAAATAGGTTAGTCATTACTTTTTCAAGCTGATATTCTCAAAAGTAGAAACATCAACAATTTCTTCACTATCTAAATCGAAGGAAATTTTCACCAAATCTCCAACTGCAGTAATGGGCAATTGATTGGATATTTGAGACGAACCTACAAATATATTTGGATAATCTTTTACTGTAAAATAATAAAAACTATTCCCGTTTTTGACATCATTCTGAATTCGAACCACAACCGATTCGACTACTTTTCGTGCAGATTTTTCACTTGAATTTATTTTATTTCCAGAGGAATTAAACGCTGTTTTATAAGCCGTTAAAGCCTCACGCATGGTGTTTCCTGTACCAACAATAGTATAATCTGCAATGGAAACCATAGCATACATTTTTACCAATCCACCATTGTCTTTTAACGTCATTACATACGTTGGAATATTATTAATGTTATACGGAATAGGTAACGATGCTTTAAAACCTTTTTCTTGCACTTTCCCTTGTGCCGAGCTTTGTGCAGCAAATTCTGTGGCACCACTTTGCTTGTAAAAAGTAGTTTCTTTTGTTCTTGTATCTACTAAAACAAATCCTACCGCCGATTCATCTTTTCCTACCGATGTAATTCCTGTGTACCAATAGGATTTATTGTCTTTTCCGTAAACTAAGGTTAAATCCTCCGTAATTTGAAGTTTGTTTTCGTTAGAAAAATTCCAGTATCCTTTTACATATTCGCCCCAATCATTCAACTGATCTTTAATAAATGAAATCGGCTGAATTCTATCTACCCATAGGGGTGTATTCTTAATATTATATTCTTTTATGACTCCATTTTGCGCATTTACCACTACAACACCAGTAGCATCGTTTCCGGAGAAGCCTACTTTTTTAGCATATTTTGTAACCACCCAGTATGGCACTCCGTCGTCATCAATTTCAAAACTAAAATCTGCTAAACCAACGGTGTTATAACCATTAAAATATAAATAGCGGTGCAAGTTACTACCAAAATAGGCCTCCCTTTGGTATTTTAAAAATAGTGGTTTTCCGTTTACTTCTTGTACTAATTTTACATCACGTTCATTTGTTGCAGAAACCATCACGTAACCAGTTGTACCTTGTTTGTTGTTTAACCATTTAAAAAAACCTGAATGCTCTAAAGGTGCAATCCAATACAATTTGCCGTTAACTTTCTGAATAAAAAATTCTTGTAATTGTGCCTGACTGCCCAATGCGGGTTGCGAGCCTAATATTTTTTCGCCTAATAAATGCGCTAAACTTTCATCTACAACTCTAATTTCGCTCATAGATATAGGAGCAATATGATTGGTCAACTTTTCACCAGTTGCCACTTTCCCAATTAAATTTCTATAATCTTGATTTCTAAAAACAGCGTGCGATGTAAAAAAAGGAAGTACAAATGAATAAATAATGGCAATACCTACTAACAAAGCCGGAATTTTCCAGAATACTGTAATTGGTTTATAACTTTTCCCGTCAGAACTAATAGTAAATTTAGAAAAAGAGAAAAACAATATTGAAGCAATAATTAAAAGTAAGGCTGTAACTCCTACAAAGCCATAATTTAATACAGGTAGCGTAAAATAAAAGTAAAATACCGTGATTAATAGAACAATTACGATGGGGAAAATTTTTCTCATTTTTATTTCTGTTTAGTTTTATACATATTAGACATTTGTTTTTTTAGTTTGTTACAAAGTAAGTATTTTTGTTTTTTAGAATTAACTTCAATGAACGATAATTTTCTAAAATAAATCAGTTTGTTACCAATTAGGTGCAAAATCATATCGGTTTGTTTTATAATTAAATAAAAAACTTTTATTAATCATCAGTACACAATGATACTGCAACAATTTCAGCAAAAATTATGAAAGCATACGTATTTCCTGGTCAAGGCGCACAATTCATAGGAATGGGCAAAGACTTATATGAAAACTCGGCATTAGCCAAAGAATTGTTTGAGAAAGCCAATGAAATATTAGGTTTCCGCATAACAGACATTATGTTTGAAGGTACAGC
>CAMCTL010000077.1 GCA_945878515.1 Flavobacterium psychrophilum
GTTGGCGATTCATTCCAGAATGAAGCCAATATTTATTTTGATTACAATTTCCCGATACTCACCAATACAGCAAAATCTACCTTCCAGACTTTAGGAAATCAAGATTTTCAGTTTTCAGATTATTTCAGTTTGTATCCAAATCCTGTAAATGAAATTTTAAACATTGAAACCAAAACCACCATTGAAGTTAAATCTATAGCGGTTTATGATGTTTTAGGACAAATTATCATTGCAGTTCCTAATGCGAAAACGGTTTCAAATATTGATGTTTCTAAACTGAGTACGGGAAATTATTTCCTAAAAATGAATACGAATAAAGGAACTTCGAATGTGAAGTTTATTAAGAAATAAAAAAATGAAAAAATTATACTTTTTAATGCTGGCTTTAATTTTTTTTAGTTTTGCAAATGCTCAAATTGTGAATATTCTAGATAATAATTTTAAAGCGAAATTATTGGAATCAAGCTCAAGTAAAATAATTGCAAAAGATTTGTCAGGTAATTATTTTAAAATTGATGCTGACGGTGATGGAGATATTCAAGTAAGTGAGGCTCAAAATGTATCCTATTTAAATGTTAGTTATTCAGGTATTTTGTCACTAGAAGGAATTTCATTTTTTAGTCAACTAAATTATTTAGATTGTTTCAATAATCCAATTAATACTTTAGATTTTACTACTTTACCAAATCTTGAATATTTAAATTGTAGTAATATTAAACTCACTTCAATAGATGTGACGCCTTTAATTAAACTGAAATATTTTTATTGCAGCGGAAATCAACTTGCTTCCTTGGATATAAAATCTTTAGTAAATCTTCAATCTTTAGGATGTTCATATAATAAACTAACTTTTTTAGAAGTTACACCTTTAGTAAATCTTAAAAAAATATATTGTTCTTATAATCAACTCACTTCCTTAGAACTAAAAGGTTTAGTAAATCTTGAAAATATAGATTGTTCTTATAATCAACTCTCTTTATTAGATTTAACAGGCGTAGTAAGTCTTAATAGTTTATTATGTAATAATAATAATATCAAGTCATTAGGTCTAGCAGGTTTAGTAAATCTTACGGATTTAGTATGTTCTGAAAATGAACTCCCTTCAATAGATGTTACAGATTTAGTAAATCTTACAGGTTTATTTTGTCATACTAATCTACTCGCTTCATTGGATGTAACTAGGTTAGTAAATCTTAAATATTTAGTTTTTTTTAATAATAAACTCACTTCTATAAACTTAGCAGGTTTAGTTAACCTTAGAAGTTTAAATTGTGGAAGCAATGAACTTACGTCATTAAATTTAAACAGTCAAATAAATCTTAATTCTTTGTCTTGTGAAGTTAATAGATTAACGAATTTATTTATTAAAAACACAAAAATAGATGGGAGTTTTAGTTTTTCTGGTAATAAAAATTTAGAGTATATCTGTGTAAATGATAATCAATTAAAGAATGTTCAAAATTTAGTAAATATATATCGTGATAGCAAATGTCAAGTCAATACTTATTGTTCTTTTGTTCCTGGAGGGACTTTTTATACTATTCAAGGAAGTCATAAAATTGATGTAAATATGAATGGTTGCGATTCGGATGATGTTGTTTTTCCAAATCTAAATTTTTCCATTACTGATGGTAAATCAACAGGAAGATTTATCTCAAATTCCTCGGGAAACTATTCAATTCCTGTTGGAGCAGGCACTTATAGCATAACTCCAATTCTAGAAAACCCCAATTATTTTACTGTTTCGCCAGCTACTATAAGTGTCACTTTCCCCGCGCAAACCAGTCCTTTTATTCAAAATTTTTGCGTCGCTCCAAATGGCGTTCACAATGATCTTGAAATAACTATTTTGCCCACCATTCCAGCAAGACCGGGTTTTGATGCAACTTATAAAATTATTTATAAAAATAAAGGAAATCAAATGCAATCGGGTTCGGTTGTTTTGAGTTTTAACGATGCAGTTTTGGATTTGGTTTCAGCTATTCCTGCAACAAATAGTGAAGTTATCGATAAATTGACTTGGGATTATACCAATTTAAAACCTTTAGAAAGTCGAGAAATTACCATAACATTTAATGTCAATTCTCCTATGGAAACACCAGCGGTAAACAATGGCGACCGTTTGAGTTTTAACGCTTTGATTAATCCTGTTGCTGGCGATGAAAAACCGGTTGACAATTCATTTGCTTTGCGCCAAACTGTGGTGGGTTCCTATGACCCAAATGACAAAACCTGTTTGGAAGGCGATGTTATTACGCCCGATTTGATTGGCGAATATGTTCATTATTTAATCCGTTTTGAAAACACAGGAACTTATCCAGCCCAAAATGTGGTCATCAAAGACATAATTGATTTAAGCAAATTTGACATTTCGACTTTGATTCCAACCAAAGCCAGTCACGATTTTGTCACTAAAATTTCCGATAACAACAAAGTCGAATTCATCTTCGAAAACATCCAACTTCCTTTTGACGATGCCACGAATGACGGTTATATCGCTTTCAAAATTAAAACCTTACCAACACTAAAAGTGGGTGATTCATTCCAAAACGAAGCCAATATTTATTTCGATTATAATTTTCCGATACTCACGAACACAGCAAAATCTACTTTCCAAACCTTAGGAACACAAGATTTTCAGTTTTCAGATTATTTCAGTTTGTATCCAAATCCAGTAAACGATATTATAAACATTCAAACCAAAAGCACCATTGAAGTAAAATCTATGGCAGTTTATGATATTTTAGGACAAATAATAATTGCTGTTCCTGATGTGAAAACTGTTTCGAACATTGATGTTTCTAAACTAAGTACTGGAAATTACTTCCTAAAAATGAATACTAATAAAGGAACTTCGAATGTGAAGTTTGTTAAAAAATAACATTCCAAAAAACAAAATTGTAAACTGCTTGGAAATTCTTCAAGCGGTTTTTTTGTTTTATAAAAGTCAATTATCGCTTTAAAGAAAAATGGGAGCGGAATTCTTTTGGAATTCCATCTTCAAGAAATTGTACTGTAAACCAATAATCATCTGAAGGCATCGGATGGCCGTTATAAGTTCCGTCCCAACCATTGCTTTTTGAAGCCATTTGCTTTAATAGTTTACCGAAACGATCAAAAATATAAACTATCGGATTGTATCGAGCCGTAAATCCAATGATGTTCCATGTATCATTTATGCCATCTCCGTTGGGTGTAAAAAATTTTGGATATCCTAAAACTATTATTTCTTTGCTTACATTATAGCAACCGGTAACATCTACAATATTTATAATATGACTGCCCGCAGCAACTTCTGAAAAAACTGATGCGGTTTGAAAAGTGCCATTATCCAATTGGTACTCGTAAATCCCCGTTGCTGGAATAATTGCAATTGTAATCGTTGCAGCATTAGAAAAGCTGTTGGTTTGTTCAATTTTAATGCTAGCTGCATCTATTAAATTCTCTGAAATAGTTGCCTCAATTTGTGCCGAGGAACATTTTGTAATTTTGTTTGTAGCGATAACCGAATAAACTCCTTTTTCGATCGGTTCTAATGTATTTCTTGTTGCGTTGATTATTGTTTTCCCATCCAAAAACCATTCAAAGTTATAATCAGTAGGGTTTAAATTTGAATCTAAAATATAGGATTTAATAATTGCATTGGTGGTTTTGTCTTTACAAATCATTCCGTCCGCTAATGATGGTATTGGTTTTGGATTTACTCTTATAGTTAATTTGGTGGAATTAGCACATTGACCAATATTGGGTGTAAAAGTATATTCAGTAGTTTTCAGATTATCTAAAGCTGGATTCCATTTGCCTTGAATGCCATTATTGGAAGTCGTTGGCAGTACCGCAATAGTTTCGCCAGCGCAAATAGAATTTACTGCATTGAATATTGGCGTTGTTTTAGAATTTACGGTAATTGTTAATTTGGTCACATTAGCACATTGACCAATGTTGGGTGTAAAAGTATATTCAGTAGTTTTCAGATTATCTAAAGTTGGATTCCATTTGCCTGAAATAGAATTATTGGAAATAGTTGGTAATACAGCAATAGTTTCGCCCGCACAAATAGGAGCGACTGCTTTAAATAACGGTATTACTTTGGGGTTTATCGTAATTGTTAATTTAGCGGGATTCGCACATAGACCCAAATTTGGCGTAAAAGTATATTCAGTAGTTTTCAGATTATCTACAGCTGGAGTCCATTTTCCTGAAATAGAATTATTGGAAGTCGTTGGTAATGCAGCAATAGTTTCACCAGCGCAAATAGGAGCGACTGCATTGAATATTGGCGTTGATTTAGAATTTACGGTAATTGTTAATTTGGTCACAGCGGCACATTGACCAATATCAGGAGTAAAAGTATATTCAGTCGTTGCTAAATTGTTCAAAGCGGGAGTCCATTTTCCTGTAATAGAATTATTCGAAATAGTTGGCAATACCGCAATAGTTTCGCCAGCGCAAATAGGGGCGATTGTATTAAATATTGGTGTAGTTTTGGAATTTACCGTAATTGTTAATTTAGTGGGATTCGCACATTGACCAATATCTGGAGTAAAAGTATATTCAGTCGTTGCCAAATTATTCAAAGCTGGAGTCCATTTTCCTGAAATAGTATTGTTGGAAATAGTTGGTAATACAGCAATAGTTTCGCCAGCGCAAATAGGATTTACTGCATTGAATATTGGTGTTATTTTGGGATTTACGGTAATTGTTAATTTGGTCACAGCGGCACATTGACCAATATCTGGAGTAAATGTATATTCAGTCGTGGCCAAATTATTCAAGGCTGGAGTCCATTTTCCTGAAATAGTATTGTTGGAAATAGTTGGTAATGCAGCAATAGTTTCGCCAGTGCAAATAGGTGCGACTGTATTGAATGTTGGTGTTATTGCTGCGGAATTGACGGTAATCGTTAATTTAGTGGTATTAGCACATTGACCAACATCGGGAGTAAATGTATATTCAGTGGTTGCCAAATTATTCCAAGCGGGAGTCCATTTTCCTGAAATAGAATTATTGGAAAGCAAGGGTAATGCCGCTATTGTTTCTCCAATGCAAATGGAAGTAGTTGTGGTAAATGCTGGATTTATTTTTTGGTTCACGGTTATTGAACCACTAATACTAGCGTTCGCACCACAACCACCCGAAGTAGTAATAGTGTAATTGAATATTCCTGTTGCTGTTGGAGTTCCTTTAATGGCAAATTGATTTCCAACCAAACTGGCTGATACTCCAGCCGGCAAACTTCCAGCGGTTATTGATGCATTTGTTGCTCCTCCACCAATTGTAAAAATGATGTCTGTAATGGTGGCGTTTTCGCAAATTTGCTGCGAAATAGTCCCTTGATTTAAGGTTATGGTGGGCGAAATCAAGCAATTGTCGAGAGTGCACGACATTGAGTTTGCCACAAAACAATCTGCAGGATTTCCGCCTATTGGTGTCACCTTAATTTCCGCCGTTTCGCCCTGCAGAATATTTGTAACAGTATAAAAATTGACGTTGCCTACATCGCCAACAATTATTTCGGAATTTGATCCGATTTTGTACGAGATGGAATAGTTGGTAATAGTCGGAATACTCAACCAATTAAATTGTAGCGAATTAATGGTTTTGGTTCCGCAAGAGATGGTTGGCTTTTGTGCCGTATTAAAACCTACTTTTATTTCATCAGATGATGGACAACCGCCCAAAGGTGTTGCTTTTACAGTATAAGTTCCAGATTGATCAATGGTAATAGTTGGACCCGATTCGTTAGAAATAATTTGACCATCTACAGTCCATTGATGAACAATCGATGCATCTAAACCAGTATCTAGTTTGTATTGATTGACGGAACATAGATTCAAATCCGCTCCCAGATTAATGTCTGATGCACTAAAACTAGCACCTTCAATAAACACAGCCGAGTCAAAATTGTCGTCTTCTACATTAGCAATGGCTAATTTAATATGATAGGTTTGACCGCATTGTACATCAGCAACTACGCCTAAAACCTTGGTAAACCCATCATATTGTATGGTTGTTCCGTTGGTGTTATCAATGTAGTATTGGCAATATTCGCAAGCACCAGAATTTGATTTTCCATTGTTGAGATTGTTGATAGAAACTGGCAAACTAGTATTGGGAATCAAGGCGATATTACTAGCATTTCTCGAAAAAGGTCCGGCTATTCCGGGTCCACTCAAAAAGAAACCAAAATGGTCATTGTAATTATCATTTGCATATTCAGGATATTCCTCGGAGGCAAAAACAAAATTAAAGTTCAATTTGTTGCCACTTGGCACAAAATCAAATTCGAGGATGGCAACGCTTTTTATCGCCTGATTATTGGATAGAATTTTTAAATCATTGTCTCCTAAAAATGAATTGGAAGTAGGCAAAGTAGCCTGAATTTGGTCGTTTGGTCCTTTGCCAATTAATGCATTTCCGGTACTTAAAATAATGCCTTTTTCAATACCGATATTGGTTGTTTTTCCATTCGAGAATTGTGCAATTTGGTCGTTTATAGCGATTGCACTTACGGCAGAATTGTTAAATTTAATGTTCGATATATTGATACCTTGTCCCAGCAATACATTTTGTGCCAGCTCTTGCGGGGTTTGAGTACTGTTGTCGATAACCAGTTGGGCATTGATAAAGCAACTAGGTAACGCCAGTAAAAGAACAAAAAATATCTTTTTCATCTATGATCTTGAAAAATAGCAATTTTAAGGAGCAAATATAATCTTTCTAAATTTCTTGCTACAGTTATTAATTAAATCTAGCCGAAAATATAATAGTATTAATTATCATAAAGCTTAGAATAGCATATTAAAAAAGGACAAAAATCTTTCAATAGAATATTGATTTTTTAGAAATTCCCTTAAATAACAAAACAGCTTTATACTTGAATTATGAGATTTTCATTTTAGGTAATGATAGGGATGAAAATTCATGATTTGCCTTCTTGACCTGAGTTTGATTAGTAATCTTACAAAAAAAATTAAAAATTTAGTGTAAAAAAATTGAAAAAAAGTCAAAAGTTGGCAGGTTTAAATAATTGAAGTATAATTAATTAATTAATTAATTTGCTTATGATTTGCCTTGATTAAATCATAGGTTTATTTTGTACTGTGGACAAGTTTTGTAAAATTTTTGATAAAACAAAAGAGCCATTTATCATTGGACTCGAGCAAGCACTTTATAACTACCTCAAAATCAATTTTTACTACTTGTTTTCGAAATTGAATATTATTAGATAAATCAGGTGGAGATATACATTTTGCATAAAATTTGAATATACTTCATAATAAATGAAAAAATAACGCTAATATTGCTTTATTAAATTGTTTTTTTATGAATATGTTGCGTTGTAAAATGATTAGAAAAATATTTGGATTATTATTTTTAACATTAGTATCGTTCTCTTGTACCCATGAAGAAGGCGAAGGAGGATTAGCCTCAATTGAAGGGAAAATTTATGGTAAAGATTTCAATTCTCGGGGTATTCTTGTCAGCGAAGGTTATTTAGCGGGTTCAAAAGTGTATATCAGCAAACACGACGAAAAGGCGTATTTTGAAAATATTGATTCTGCTTATGACGGCACTTTCAAGTTTAAATTTTTGCATGAAGGCACGTATGATCTTTGGGTATTGGGTGATTGCGACTTTTGTAATGGTTGGCAGCAAACTATGGTTTTAAAAACTGTAAATATAACTAGCAAAAGGCAAAAAGTTGTAACAGATGATTTTGTGATAACTTTTTAATATGAAAATAGATATTAGTAAGTTTTTGTCTGTAATGCAAAGTGTTACCTTAGCACAACTTGATGAAGTGGCTTTACTCAATCGAATTGACAGCAAGTATATTTTGAATCATGAACAATTGAATCTTCTGCTCCCAATCATTCAGCAAAATTATAAGGTTTTAGAAATTGACAAACACAGAATTCATACGTATTTAAATAACTATTTTGATACGCAAAACGTGCAGTTTTATTACGATCATCATAATGGTTATTCAAATAGAATAAAAGTAAGGTGTCGTAAATATTTGGAAACCAATATTTGTTTTTTTGAAGTTAAGCAAAAACAAAACGTAGAACGAACTACTAAAACAAGGGAGCGTGTTCCAGATTTAATTTCTGAAATTGATGAACTTAAACAAAGAACCGTCCAAAATCACAGTAGGAAGCCAATTTCAGATTTATGTTTGATTTTAAATAATAAATTCAACCGAATTACTTTTGTAGATAATTTCAATTCTGAACGTGTAACATTAGATTATGATATTCAATTTTCTGACGGCGATAACACTAAATCTATCACTGAATTTTATATTTTAGAAATCAAACAATCCAAGTCAAATTGCCGGTCTATTGTAACGGAAATATTGAAAAAGAACAACATTAGAGAACAAAGTTTTAGTAAATATATTTTTGGAGTTATTGCGCTTAAAAGCGGTATCAGAAAAAACAATTTTTTACCAATTTTAAAGAAAAACAATCTTTTTTTACAGTAATATGGACATGGAAGAAACCACAGTAGCGATTTTTGATTTAATTGATTTTGGAACTAGATCAATTATAGATGTTATCGCAATTACTATTTTAGTAGGATTGATATATTATCCTAGGCATCGGAATAAGGATTTTATTTTCACTTTTGTGATTTTTAATGTAATTAATTTCATGATTTGCTATCTGCTAGGATCAGCAAAAATTAAGATAGGGTTTGCATTTGGGCTATTTGCAATTTTCTCTATAATTAAGTACCGGACTATTGTTGTTTCCATAAAAGACATGGGCTATTTCTTTATTTGTGTAGCTTTAGGAATGTTAAATTCCCTTGCCAATTCAAGCGAAGGATTTGTAATAATTATGATCTGCAATGCCGTCATTTTAAGCCTTGCATTTCTTTTGGAACGACTCAATTTTATAAATAATGAAAATGCAAAAGAAATAATATACGATAATGTAAGACTGATAAAGCCCAGCTTGAGAGACGAATTAATTGCTGATTTGGTGGAGCGAACAGGTTTAGAAATTCATAAAGTTGAAGTTATATCTATTAATTATTTAAAGGATACTGCTTTGCTAAAAGCGTATTATTTTTCAATTGAAAGTGAAAATTCAATCCCAACATCATCGGATAACGATTAAGAAATTATTTTATTTATTTTATTTAATCAGTGTTTTGGGGTATTCCCAAAATACGGATACCCAACTTCGTTTAGCTACTTCAATAGATTATAAAATCAACAAAAAATGGAAGGTTAGTTTTGATTATAGATATGCGCTAGAAAAAGATATTTCCACTTTTCAAGCAAATGTTTTTCAATTTGCAGGAGAATACAAAATTAACAAAAAAATGAGTATTGAAGCCGGTTATCGATTTTTAACCGCATACGAAGGAAATAATCAAAGACTTTTTGGTTCTTTATTGTATGATTATAAAATTAGTAGATTCCTCATCAGGTCTAGAACGAGGTACCAGTTTAGTACTCCTTATTTTGATGCAGAGTTTTGGAACGAATTTCGAGCGCCATCACAAATGATTAGACAAAGATTATCTGTAGATTATAACATTCCAAAAAGCAAGTTGTCCTTAAATCTTTCTTCCGAAATATTTATCAAGTGGGATAATCCTGAATTAAAATACAACCGAATTCGGTACCAATTAGGAAGTGATTATAATTTAAAATATGGAAACGCTGTAGGATTTTCAGTTTTTTATGAAGATCGTACAAACCCTCAAAAAACAGATAGGTTTGTATTTTCAACTAAATACAGTTTGTCTATTGATGAGATGCTTAAAAAACTTGCAAAAAAAAGAAAAAGTAATGATTATTGGTTCTACTTTGAATAGATCGGGTTTTGCAATTCGTGGTAAAAAAAAACACCCACACAATTAAGGGAAGAACCTTCTTTCAATAGGTTTGTACTTAAAATTTAGCGTCCGTTTGAGTTTTAAATTTTCTTTAAAAATTAGTACTATTAATTTCGTCGCTGCCGACGTCTTTTCGAATAGAATTTATTACTTTAGCATTCGATTTTTATGACAAGTTCAATATTTTGTATTTGGCATTACCTTAAATAAATTTTTTAATCATTAAATTGTAATACTATAATGAAGATTTTTTTTAAATTAAGTAATTACTTCGTTTTATTAGTAATGTTGTTTTCATTTACTTTATTTGGGCAAAAAATTGCTATTAATGAGATAATGTCTTCCAACACAACTTCCATTTTAGACGAAGATGCTACAAATCAGGATTGGATAGAATTATACAATTATGGTACAGAAAATGTCAACTTAAATGGTTTTGGTCTTTCAGATGATCCTTTGTTACCTTTTAAATGGACGTTTCCGAATGTTACGCTCAATGCAAATTCATATATGTCTATATGGGCATCTGACAAGAATAGAATTGTTGTAGGGCAACCTTACCACACAAATTTTAAGCTAAGTGCAGCAGATGGTCTTTTTTTAACAAATTCAACAGGAGTTTTATTAAATTCAGTGCCTGCCACTGCGCTACCGCCAAATGTATCTTTTGCCCGTCAACCCAATGGCATTGGCGCATTTAAATACTTTTATCAGCCAACCCCAAATGCCTCCAATACAGGCACTGGTTTAACAGAATTGCTTGTCCCACCAATATTTTCGCTAAATTCTGGTTTCTTTACCGCGCCTTTTAATTTAACAATTTCTCACCCTAATCCAAATGCAATTATTATTTATACAACGGATGGTTCCGAACCAAACATAAACAATTTGAATGGGACAAATTTTCAGTATAAAAATGTTTATCCTATTGAAGTAAACGGAGTTCCGGGACCTTTTTTATCCGAAAGTTACAGATCTTTTCAGTATTCAAATCCAATTAATATTTCCGATAAGTCAGCTCTACCAGATAAATTAACGAGGAAAAACAGTAGACAAGATCCAATTTACATACCGCCAATTCCTGTAAGAAAAGGAACTGTTCTGAAAGCAAAATCTTATGTAAACGGTGTAGCTTCTGCAACAGTTTCAAGAACTTATTTTGTGTGGTCTGGCGGAAACCCTTACAATATTCCAATAGTCTCTTTGCAGACACAAGAAGACAATTTGTTTGATTACAATAAGGGAACTTACACATCTGGCGTAGATTTTGACACTTGGCGTAAAAATAATCCTGATAATAATCAATTTTACAGACCTGATTGGAACAATTATGCACGAAGCGGACGCTTATGGGAATATCCTGTTAATGTAGAAATTTTAGCCAATTCTGTTTCTGTTTTGAATCAGAAAGCTGGATATAGAATTCATGGCGCAAATTCTCGAACATTTGTAATAAAAAATCTACGCATTTATGCTGATACCGATTATGAAGAAAGAGGAGATTTTAGACAAAACCTTTTTACAGTGCCGATTTTTGACGCTCCAAATTTATCCAACGATAAATTCAAACAAATTTTAATGAGAGGCGATGGCTCTGGAGGTTCGATAGCCAATGATGTAGTTTTTAACAAATTAATGCAACCGGTGTATAATGGTGCTAATAGGGTTCAACCAGTTGTTCACTTTTTTAATGGCGAATATTGGGGAATTTCCGCCATTCGGGATAATATGGATGAGCATCATTATGCCAATAACTTCGACCTGAGTAAAGATAATATTGCTATTGTTGAATGTGCAGGAAGTAATTGCGATATTGATGTTGGTACAGTTGATGATTTTGCAGATTACAATAATCTTCAAAGTTACATTATTGACAACGACATGGCAAATGAGAGCTTTTACAATCAAGCTAGCGCTCGCTTGGATATTGTTTCATTTATCGATCACATGGTTTTGCAAATTTATGCAGGAGCAAATGGTTATGAAAGATCATTTTGGAAGGCCAGAACAGCAGTAAATGGAAGTTATGGAGATGGAAAATGGCGTACTTCCGTGAAAGATTTTGACTCTGCCTTAAGAACAAATGAAGATTGGCTAGTGCATTGGGGCACTATTGTTAACTCGCCAAATGAGATGATGTTCACCAAGCTTCTTGCCAATGCTAGTTTTAAAACCAAGTTTATAAACCGATTTGCAGACTTAATTAATTCTGTATTTTCTTCTAATAATTTTTTATCAGTTACAAATACTGTATTCAACGAGGTAACTCCCTATTTAACTGAAAATTCAAATCGAAATCCCGCGCAAAATTTTTATACAGCCATAGACAAACAAAATTTGATTAGTTACGGAAACGATCATCCAGTAGTGCAAAGAAATTCGATACTGTCATTTTTTAAAATTCCTAATACGGCAAATATACAACTGGATGTTTCAGATTCTGCTGCAGGATTCATTAAAATGAACACTATTGATGTTTCGAACTCAACTCCTGGAATTGCAGCAAATCCTTATCCGTGGACCGGAATATATTTTAACACTATTCCTGTAACACTAAAAGCAAACGCTAAACCTGGATATGTTTTTTCTCATTGGTCAGGAGACATAACTAGTACTAATTCTGAAATCACATTCATTCCTGATGGGGATAAAAAACTTAAAGCCAATTTTACTTTAGACATCAATGGTACGGAAGTCGTTTACTTTTGGTTTATGGGTAATGATATTCCAAATAATTTACCTTTGGAGAGTTTAACTGCGTCTTATTCAAAAAATAATTTGAATGCAGCTTTGCAATTTAACTCATGCTTGATAGGTTATCCATTTACTAGTACCGATGTAAACTGGCGAGCTGCTTCTATGGAAAGAAGAAATGCACCAACACCTTTAAATTATTCTTCAGCATCGAATAATGGTTTACCTTACGACACGGGAACCATGAGAGGTATACAAATTAAACAGCCTTTCAAAAATGGAAATTTGGAGAATGTGTTACGAATAGTGTTTCCAACTACTAATTTGCAACAAATCAAAATTTCGTTTGCAGTAGAAACAGATGGTGCAGCCAACTTACTTATTTTTGATTATTGGGATGGTGTTAAATGGACCAATACAGGGATTTCAAATCCTACGGCAACTATTGGTATTGGATACAAACTAGTTGAAATAGATTTGAGTCAAGTGCTTGTGGCAAACAATCAAGCACAATTCCAGTTCAGAATACGATTTGATGGCGACAATATGTTTTTGTCAGAAGGGAAACGAGTGCAATTTAATAACATTGCAATAGAAGGCCAAAACACCTTATCTGTCCAAAATTTTGAAAAAGATATAAATTTTTTAGCGTATCCTAATCCCACCACGTCTGAAATTAATGTGCAATCTAAAGATCAAGTTAACGAAGTTCAATTGTACAATATGCAAGGTCAAGTAGTTCGTGCATCAAAACCAAACAGTTTGAATTTTAAGATAGATATGTTAGACTTGCCGCAAGGCATCTATTTGTTAAAAGCAACAAGTAGTGAAATCAAAAAGGAAAAATTTATTAAGATTGTTAAAAATTAGAATCAACATGATACTAAAAAGTATGTATGTTTAGATTACTTCAATGTAAGAATTTGACTTCTTCATTTAATTTGGGCATGTTTTTCAATTATATATTTTCTAATGCGTAATTATGATTTATGGCTTAATATCATAAATTAAGTTTCCACATTTAAATATTTAGCTTATTATGATCATAAAGAAGGGAATATTTTGAATAGATTATATTTTACAATTGAAACAAGTTAAGGTTTGGGGAAAGTGATAGAATTAAAAATTAAATTCCCGACCCATTGACCCAAATACTAGGTATTGAAACAATTTATAATAATCTAAAAATGAAGAGTAAAGTATTGGTCATTCTTTTATTGTGTTCGCTCTCAATCGACAGTTTATCGCAAACAAAAAATAAGGACATCTTAAAAGGAAGATGGTTTTTCGGTGCAGAATTTGGATTAAATACAATAACATCTTTTGATCCAAATCAATTAAAGCCTGTACAAGGAGGTCTAATCAGCGAGTATTATTATTCAAATTATACTAGTTTAAGCATTCGTGTCAAATACTTCGAAACAGGAGTATCAGATAAGGCAAGCCCTTTAACACGGTTTTTTAAAGGTGCAGTAATTTCTGTTCCAATAAACTTAAACGTTGAATATCCGATAAATAAAGAAGTAAGTGGAACTATGAAAATTGGATTAGCAGCAAATCAAGAATTAAAAAGCAATTATAGTCGTTATTTTTCAAAACTAGATAATATTTCAACTTTCTACGGAACATTCAATGTTGGCACTGGGTTTATTTATTATTTAAACAACAAAACAGCTTTATACTTGAATGTTGAGATTTTCATTTTTGGTAATGATAGGACTGAAAATTCAGGATTTAACTTCGTACCGAGGTTGCCTAACTCGCCAAACAACAATCTTTTAAATTTAGGAATTAAACATTGCTTTAAGAAATAGTCAGAATATCTTATGTTTTCAATGTTGTTGAAACAGCTTTTTTCAAGAAATGATTTACTTTAAAATTTTCGGTTCAAGAAAAAAGGACTAAAACAATCGTGTTTTAGTCCTTTTTTTAGTTTTTTTTACTTGAAATACTTTCAAATGTATATCAGCCAGTTTTTAATTTCAATCAATTGCTCGTTTTGTAATATCTCCAAAAGCATCAATTCTTCTATCTCTAAAGAAAGGCCAGTTTTGCCGTACATTTTCTTGTAAATCCAAATCAACTTCGGCAATCAAGATTTCTTCTTTGTCGTGTGAGGCTTGCGCCAAAATTTCGCCTTGTGGTCCAGCAATAAATGAAGAACCCCAAAATTGAATTCCAGCTGTATCTGGCAGGTATTGTTCCAATCCAATTCTATTGGCGGCTGCAACATAAACGCCATTCGCAACGGCATGACCTTTCATTACGTTCATCCATGCACCGTGTTGGTTTTCGCCATATTGTTCTTTTTCTAAAGGATGCCAACCTATGGCAGTTGGGTAAAA
>CAMCTL010000078.1 GCA_945878515.1 Flavobacterium psychrophilum
AAGAATCTTTACGCTTGATAAATAAAGCAAAAACATCTGGTACATTCGCAACTGTTTTAGGATATACTGGTGGTTTTCTTATTGGTTGGCCCATTGGAACTGCCATTGGCGGCGGAAAAGCGAACTGGGGACTTGCAGGTATTGGCGCAGGCATATTAGCAATTGCCTTTCCGGTTGCATCGGGTGCCGACAAAAAAACCAAACAAGCGGTTGAATTATATAATGCTTCTCTGAATCCTACTTCTTATTTTCAATCCAAGCCCGAATTAAATGTTGTTGCTAATGCAAACGGTATTGGACTAGCAATGCGTTTTTAGATTACTTTTTAAAAAATTCAAGCGGTTTATGAAAAGTATTACATTGGTTTTTTGATCCGACAACCGGATCGACTAAAATAATCATTGTTAAACTTTGCTAACTTTGCGTTGAAGAAAAAATAAATAATGGCAAAAATACTCACTGGCGTTCAAAGTACAGGAACACCACATTTAGGAAACTTACTTGGCGCAATCATTCCTGCAATCGAATTATCGAATAATCCTGAAAATGAATCTTTTCTTTTCATTGCCGATTTGCATTCGATAACCCAAATAAAAAACGGAAAAACATTAAGAGAAAACACTTATAGTACTGCTGCTGCTTGGCTTGCTTGTGGATTAGATATAAATAAAGTGGTTTTTTACCGCCAGTCTGATGTGCCGCAAACTACCGAATTATCTTGGTACCTGAGTTGCTTTTTTCCTTTCCAAAGATTGACATTGGCTCATTCTTTCAAGGACAAAGCCGACAGATTAGAAGACGTCAACGCAGGATTATTTTCGTATCCAATGCTAATGGCTGCTGATATTTTATTATACGATGCCCAATTTGTTCCCGTAGGAAAAGACCAATTGCAGCATTTAGAAATTACGCGTGATGTGGCTTCGCGTTTCAACCATCAAATGGGAGAAACTTTTGTAATTCCAGAAGCGAAAATCCAAAAAGACAGCATGCTCATTCCGGGAACAAATGGCGGAAAAATGAGTAAATCGGCCAATAATATTATCAATATATTTCTAGAAGATAAAGCATTACGAAAACAAGTTATGAGCATCGAAACCGATAGCACGCCACTTGAAGCTCCTAAAAATCCTGATACTTGTAATTGTTTCGCAATCTATTCTTTATTGGCAAACGAAGAACAAATTGCTACAATGAAAGCCAATTATTTGGGTGGAAATTACGGTTACGGCCACGCCAAACAAGCCTTATTTGAACTCATCGTAGAAAAATTCAAAACCGAAAGAGAAAAATACAATTACTACATCAACAACCTAGAAGAAATTGATGCTTTATTGAAAGTCGGTTCCGAAAAAGCTGAAGTTGTTGCCAGTGGCGTTTTGGCAAGGGTAAGAGTAAAATTAGGTTTTGAGTAAAACAAAATCAACCATCTATAAGGCATTTAAGGTCATTTAAGACTATAATACAAAAGTTAATTGCATTTGATTGTTTTCAAACAGCAACTTATATGACCTTATATGCCTTATATGGTTAAAATATTTAATGTTTCGAAATTAAATCGCCTCAAATAATTTCCCTGGCAACGGTCGAATGACTCCTTTCAATTCCATATTGAGCAGCATTCCAGAGATTTTATAAATGGGAAAATCACACCGCAAAGCAATAATATCCATCAATTCTTTGCCGTTTTTTAGGAGATAATCATACACTTTTTGCTCGTCAGGTTCGAGTGTTACAAAGAGTTGTTTTTGGACTGGTTTGGCTTTGCTTTCAATGTCCCAATTTAAGATATAAACTAAATCAGCTGCGCTTGTTAGCAAGTTTGCCTTTTGGGTTTTTAATAAATTGTTGCATCCTTGACTGTATTTATCGGTTGTTCTTCCTGGAACAGCAAAAACATCGCGGTTATAATCGTTGGCCAAATTTGCGGTGATTAGCGAACCGCCTCTTTCAGCTGATTCGATTACGATTGTGGCTTCAGAAATTCCTGCAACAATGCGGTTTCTTCGAACAAAATTTTCCTTTTCAGGATTAGACGAACTCCAAAATTCCGTCATAAAACCTCCATTTTCTTCGACTTTAGCAACATATTTCTTGTGCGTTTTGGGATAAATTTGATTTAACCCGTGAGCTACAACGCCAATCGTTTGCAAATCATGCTCTATAGCCAATTGATGCGCAAAAATATCGACACCGTAGGCAAAACCGCTTATAATTACTGGATCAAGCGGTGCCAAATCTTCAATCAATTTTCGGCAAAATTCCATGCCATAAGACGTGATTTGTCGCGTTCCCACAATGCTGATGGTTTTCTTGTTTTTTAGGTCGATATTTCCCGAAGTAAACAGTAAAAGTGGTCCATCGATGCAATGTTTTAATCGCTCTGGATAATTTTCATCAAGAAAATAAGCAACATTGATTTCGTTAGCTTGGATGAATTGAAGTTCTTGTTCTGCTTTTTCGAAAATGGTTTTATCTTTCAATTTTTGCAATAAAATAGATCCAATTCCATCAATAGCAGCGAGTTGTGATGCTTTAGTTTTGAAAACTTCAGTGGCAGTTCCGCAATGATTAATTAATTTTTTGGCTACAATATCGCCCACGCCTTCTACTTGTTGCAGTGCCAATATATGAAATAAATCTTGGTCAGTCATACTAATTGTTTGAGGTTGAAATGTATAAAATTTTAGTCGGATTGTTAATAAAAATTGTGAATAAAATTTTGATAACTATTTTCAATGTATAACTTTGTAACTATGAACATCGAACACCATATCTCGCAGCTTTTGTATCGTTACCAATGTGTAACCGTTCCTGGTTTTGGCGCTTTTTTGACTGAAATTCAGTCGGCTCAATTAATTGAAAGTTCCAATTCGTTTTTTCCACCACAAAAAGTAATTTCCTTCAACGCCAATTTAAAAAAAAATGACGGATTATTGGCAAACCACATTGCGGCAACCAGTAAAACTTCTTATGAATTTGCCATAAGCTCCATTGAACATCAGGTTTTCACATGGAAAAAAGCCTTGCAGGTTGACGGATTTATTTCCCTCAAAAACGTGGGTAATTTTGTGCTCAATGCAGATGGAAATTTGATTTTTACACCAATTGACCAAATCAATTATTTGACAAATTCTTTTGGTTTAAGCTCTTTTGTTTCACCAATGGTAAAAAGAGAACAATTCGAACAAAAAATCGAATCTTTAGAAAAGAATATTGAAGAGCGAGACGTCATTGAATTTGTCAAAGAAAAAAGAAAAGTAAGTTTTTATGTAAAATTTGCGGCTGTTTTTGTTTTGGGATTAGGACTTACGAGTGCTATTGGTTACGCTGTTTACCAACAACAAATTGCTAATGAAACTATAATTGTTGAAAAATCTGTACAAAGACAGGTGCAAAACAAAATTCAAGAAGCGACTTTCTTTATTACAAACCCTGTTCCTTCTGTTACATTATCCTTGAAAGAGGAAAAAATGTCCTATCACATTATGGCTGGTGCATTTAAAGAGGAAAGAAATGCGCAAATGAAATTTGAACAATTATCTAATCAAGGTTATAAAGCACGGCGCATTCCACAGAATAAATACGGGTTATTTCCTGTTCTCTACGGAAGTTATGCCACTTATAAAGAAGCCGAAAATGTTAAAAATGAAATTCAAAAAACTATTAATCCCGACGCTTGGGTTTTAGTAGAATCCCTGTAAAAAAAGCAAAACCCATTCATTTAAGAATGGGTTTTTTGTTTTTTAAATCGACCTAAATCTGGATTAAATTTCTAAAAGACTTTTGTTTGATTTTCCAAGTCTTGCTTTAGCTTTAACTGTAGTTGTTCTCGCAAAAGATTACGAACCTATTGCCTTTATGGCTTGAATACACCAATGTTTTTTTTATATTTCTAAGATGTAAACCTATTGATCTTATTTCGCTAATCATTGTTTTTGCTTCCAAAACAATTTTAACCTCAAAAAATATTACCACCAACGAATGTTATTGTTGCTATTAATATTTTGCGGCTGTCCTTCTCCGTATGCCTTTCCAATTTCTTTTATGGCTTGAATTCTATCTTTTTCGAGACCGATTGTACTTTCATAATGAATGTTCCACTCTGTTTTGTCAACTTCTAAAACCCGCTTTTGAATGCTATTTGTTAATATTTGAACTTGTTTGAAACAGGCTGCATTCGGATTTATATCATCTAAAACATCTCCAGCCAATACAGCTCCTTCATAGTGTTGATTAGCATTCCAAAGATTTGTGGCTTTGTTAAGCTTAGTTTTACAATCAAAATCGATTTTTTTATCGAAAAGAGCAGTTGCCAAATTGATACCTTTTGCGTAGCAATCGGTGCAAACTTCTGGTATTGCAATCAAGTTGTAAATGGCCTGATCATACTGATTTCTGCTTCCTAAAGCGGTTGCTGCATTGATAATTTGCGTACAACGCTGGTTGTAATAATCAATAATCTTTAATTTTGCATTTTCAATTAAAGAAACAAAAGCAGGATCGTTGAATTTAATTTGTTGAAAAGCATTGATGTAAGCTTTATCCATGCTTGTTCCTGATCCTTTAGTAGTTATATTTTTGTTAGCAAAAAGACGACCGTCTATTTTGTTTCCTATATAAAGATTTACGTCAAGCGTTACAGCATACAGTACAGGAGATGAAGAACCAAGAATGTCTTTTGAAATTTCGTTAATGTTTGGTGTAATTATAATTGCTGAATCATAGGCGTTTGTAATTCCTTTGGCCGTGAGCAAATTCCCCAATTTATCAATAATTAATCCCCGAGCACTTTCTGGAATTTTAGTGTTTGTTAGGTCAATGTAAGGCGAAACTTCTAGTCCACCTGAAGGGGTGTTTTGAGCATTTATTTGCAAAAATGATGCAAAAAATAGCACCGAAAAAAGTAATGTATTTAAATTATTTTTCATTTTTTTTGTTTTTAAATTATTTTTCTCCTAGAACTATTTGTACTTTTCCTAGCCCGTTTACCACCATTCTATTGGTTATTAAATAAGGTGGTTCTTTCAAAACTTTAGATAATGGTCTAAAAAAATTATTAGCATCTAGGCCTTTCCCGTTTGCATCAAGTGTTGGAATCCTCACGTTGTTGAACTCAATAATATTCTCTGTAGAATTTTCTGAGGAATATTGACCATTTACAGTATTGTCTCTGAGCCAATCTTCGATAATTTCACGAAGTTCTTTACCATCAAATTCTTTTTCTAAATCTCCATCCCAAGAAGGCCATTTTTTGACAACAAATTTAACTTTTCGTCCATTTGTAAAAATATCTTCAACGTGTTCGGTAACTTGGGCTAAAAACGGATCTATATGTGTTAGTACAACCTCCTCTAATATTACTGGTAGAGAAGCGTCAAAAGATCCTTTTCCGTTACCAGAAACACTACTTGCATCCTCGAGTGTATAGGCATCTTTGGCTTGCATAGTAAAAGTTACGGATCTATTAGGACCTGATTTAACAATGTTCCAAGTTATGTAAACCAGATAATCTGCTTTAGCTCTTTTTACCAGTCGATCGTATGCAGACTCTACAACAGTAGATTTGCTGGTTTTGGAGGTTAACATTGCATCTTCCGAGCGTTCTATGTCCAGGTCTGCTAATTTTGCTTGCATGTTTATGGTTTGCAATCCACGACTCTTTAGAATTCCTTCTATTTTAGCAATAACAGGCAACAAATCTATGTCCTGACTCATGGCTTTTTTGTAGTTATAGACATCTACGCTTTCGCCTTGATTATCGATTGTAGTAACATAATTATTTAACGTCATCCATTGAGTGCTAGGCATTACCATAAAAGTTGCCTTTTTAATTACCTGCGAAAAACCCATTAATGAAGTTAATATTAGCAGTAAAGTTACAGTGATTCTATTTTTCATTTTGGCTAGTTTTTAATAATTGATTTTTGTGACAATAGTTTTTCTAAACCTTTTCTATCCACTGTAATTTGAAATTCAAGAGCAAGGTTGTTTACACGGTCTAATTTTCTGATTTTTTTACTTCTAAATTGAGACCTTGGTTCGTCATATATTTGAGCATATTGGCTGTATTTACCATTATCCGATAGAAAAGTTTCAAAAAAATCTTGGTACTGTTTTTCTGCATTTACCGCTCCTAAAATTGGTGGTGTGTGACATGCTGGATTGCCATCAATGATGCCTTTAAAAACCACATCGGATATGGCTTTTTTCAGGGCATTTTCTTCACAAATAGCTTTGTTTTCGCCCATTCCCCAAGAGGTTACTATTAGTCCATTAGGGGTTTTAGATACGCAACTGGTTTTATAGTCGTAAGCACCCATTTCTCTGGGTTTTAGTTTAGATTTACACGCCACTAAGGTGCAAATAGCTATTAAAATTAATATTTTTTTCATGTTTTTATTAAATTAAAATTGAGAAAGTCCTCTAATTACACCTGCAGCTTCCATATCTTTTCTTAAACCATTTTTTGCAATAGATACAAGAATTCCTGTTTTATACTCTTTACCTACTTTCATTCTATCGTTAGCATCAATATGGCCATCTGAAGAATCAAATACGTACTTCATATACTTACCTCCATCTGCAAAAAAAGTGTCGAAAAACTCTCTTTTCTCAAATTCAATATTAGGATTAGTACAAATAGGTTTTTGAGTGTAGCAACCTGTATCTTTATTTCCAGGGAAACCTTTAAATAATACAGCATGTACCGCATTTTTTTTAGCCTGTTCCATCGGTAAGTTTTTCTTTGAAGAATAAGTAAAAACTTTTAGTAAGTAAGTTCCGTCTGCGCCAATGCCGGCGCATTCAATTTCATAACGCCACTCCATAGTGCGTTTGTCGTCTTTTTTTTGTGCATTCGACAAAAAACCTGTCAGAATAAACACAAAGCAGGTAATAAATTTGATTTTTTTTATTTTAGGTTAATATTAAATTCTTCTATTATTTTACTTGTTTTAGCAATTGGCCTGGGAAAAATTCACTGCCACTTATTGGTTTAAAATAAGTTCTATCAGTTTCTTGAGATTTATTTTCTTCATCGGCGCCGTATCGATTGTCCCAAATGCCATATTTAGTATCTACTTTTACCAAACCCACTTTTACATAGCTTGTTGTACCATCTTCGGCTAATTGCTTTTCTAAAACTTCAAATTTTGTCTTATCTGTTAATCCTTCTTTTAAACCAATTTTGGCTGACAATGGATTGCCTTCAAAAATGGGTGTTTTGGTCTTAAATACGTCATACTGTGCTTGTAGTTTTGATATTACATTGTCGATAGATTTAATTGTAGCGCGACCAATAAGCTCTCCGTTTGTTTTGCTAGTTAAAGCAGTTGATTGCACATCGGCAAGTGATTTATCCGTGCCTATATAATCAAGTGCAAAGAAATCTGCGTTATCAAAAGCAGCTTTTTTACGTTCTATTTCAGCTTTGTTGGCTGGAGTAATTTCAGATGCATCGAAGTATAATTCGTCATAAAAACGCTGCTGTGTTTTTGCGTCCCAAACTAATTTGAAAAGATGGGAACTTGTAGATACAATAAAGCCCTTTCCAGCAACAGTAACGCCAAGCTTTAATGCTTCAGAAGCAAAAGAATTTCCCGCAACTGCGGTTAGTGCATTCAAGAATGAATTGGCTTTTTTAGCAACAACTTCTTTGTTGGTATACTTTGAATCATTTACAAGAATAAAGGTGTTGCCTATCAACTCTTCGCCTGCTTGCGCTAAAATTGCATTTCCTTTTACAGAATTTTGAGCTTTTTGATGTTCATGATACTTGCATCGTAAAACACACGCTTTTTAATCAAATCCATATTAAAGTCTCCTTCTGCAGAGCGACCATACCATTTAGCAATTAGCTGATGTGCTATTTTATTTCTTTTTAAGTGTTCTACAATATTATCTAATTCGTTTCTTTGAGAACTTGCATTTATATATCTTTCGCTGAGATTATGATTATTATATTTTTCTGGAGTCAATTTTTCGACAAAATAACTTTTAATGTCTTCTTCATTTTGCCTACTCGGATCAGTAATCATCATAGTATATAAGGAACTTCTTCTATAATTGGTATCAACTACACCACTGTTTTTTTTGATTATAGGTTCGGATTTTACAGGTTCTTCAATAGTTACTTTTTCCGATTTATTAGCAACCGCATTAGCGCTTTTTGCTGTGGGTTTTTCCAAAATGGTTTGTTCTGCTATGGCACCATTAGCCGATTTTGATGGTTTAGCAAATATTGTTTGTATTGAGCCTGTTACTTTTTTATTTGCATCCCCTGAATTTCCGTCATCTCTTTTGGGGCTTTCGGAATCTGGTACGGAAATTTCTACTAATGCTTTTTTACTTTCTATGAGTTTTTGAACTGGTTCTTCAACAATAGTGTCTTGATTATTTGTTTTTGCTCTCGGTTCTTGTTCAACTATTGCTTGTTTTGCAGGTTCAACTTGCTGGGGTTCTATTTTTTCGACTTTTGCAACCTCAGGAGCATTAACAAACTTTTCTTTTAATCCATTTTCATAGATAATCATATAAATCTTGGATTTGGACATGGAGTATAATGGCCCATTTAAATCATCAAATTTTCGGTATTCTATATCATTATCAGAATTTTCGGTAACTTTCGCTTTTAACTCATCGCCTCCGATGGTGTAAATTACATCTTGCGAAAACGCAAAAAATGGAAGTCCTACAAATAAAATTAGAATAAAATTTTTAATGTTCATTGTTTATTTTTGGTGTTAATTAGATTCAATTTTAATTTATAAATTGAACACATTAGATGTTGGTTTCAAAATTATTACACATCAATGAAGCTATTCTTTTGAAAGATCTAATACTATTTGAGTTGTGTTATGATTTTCTGGACGGATTATTATCTACTAGCTATTGTGAATGTTGCGTTTACCGATATTTCAATTGCAAAAATTTTGAACTTAAACAAAAAAAATGTTTTTATGGCTTTAGCTTTACTTACCTTGTTTAAGATTTTTGGCCATATCCTAAATTAACATATAATCATTTTCCAAAAATATAATAAATTATATCGTTTAAAAATACCCATAAATGGGTATAATTAACCTATTCCCAGATGATTTGGTGCGCATTAAATATCCTCCATTTTTCGCTTGTTCGTGATGTTTTTATCTTTTATAACGGCGACAAGCCGTTAAGTACTTTGCGCAAGAAATATCTTTTTTTTATGCTCTTGTAGCAATGATTAATCGCTTTTTGTTTTACTAAATTGGATATTTAGATTTATAGAGATATTCTACCAAATTGTATAAACGTTTCATCGATTTTGATTATTTCTTTGAAATTAACATTGTCATTGAAGTTGAAATTACCCTTTTGCCCTGTCTGCAAAAAAAATTATAAAAATAAACCAAACAGGGTTTAGGGCAACTAACTCATTCAATATGATTTGTAAAATTGAAAAAAAAATAAAACTTAATACTCACTACAAATGGGTATTTTTCAAATATTTTTAGAGAAATATTTTAGCGGCAAAAAGTAATTAAAAATATTTAAATCAGTTATTTAAACATTGTTTTTGGCTTTATAAACAATTTTAATTTTAAGATGAAACTTTGTAGTATCGTCTAGGAAGAAAAAAAGGTGTTAAATATCAAAATTTAAGGACTCTAATGGTTTTTAAAAATAAAAATCAGCTCCAAAACACTTTATTAATAAACGGTATTCCAAACAATTTTGAAAAAAAATGCCTCTTTCGAGGCACTTTAAATTTAAATTTGAAATAATCTTTAAAATTGATTACAAATACTGTCCGGAAGTGGCACATCAATAGTATAATTCGCAGAAGCGATTTGGAATGTCCGTACAGCAGATTTAGATCCTACAACAACCTTAAAATCATAAGTTTTGCCTACAGTTAACAAATTAGTTGTCAGTGTAGTAGCGCTTTTATTATAAAAGGTCACCCAATGAAAATTTCTAAAAGAAGCAGTACTACCCGATTCTTTAAACATTATCCTAGTTCCAACAGGAGGCAAAGGCTGCGTTTTTTTACCAGGACACATATTTACATACTTAAGTCTCACTACAGCGCGTGATGGTGGGTTGGGTACATCTAGAGTTACCGTTGGATTAGCACAAAGCTGTCCAATGGCAAAATCTTGACTCAACAATAATTTTCCTGTGCTATTATCGTAAACTTTTACACGGGTAGCACCTCGTGGTGCTTTGCGAAATGTAGCTACTTGACCTTTGGTAATATTCATATAAGAGGTTACAAATTGTTGATTCCATTGTCCATTAGGTGCAAAAGTACTCCATTCTAATCTAGCAAAAATAATCTCTACACTTGAAGTCCAATTAAATTTCATGGTGTTTGTAAAACCATTGCAATAGGAAGCATTGTTGTTAAAATAAAAATCTAAATTGAAAGCACTTAGATGTGAAGTTTCAAAAGATACGTAAAGTGAATTGTCGGTGTCTTTTTTTACTGTCCCTGTCTTTTCAAATTTCCATTGTCCTTTATCGTCGTCATAACTCCAAATATCGATAGTATCGTCGGGAGCAAACGGCTTTTCTGTTTTTGGGTTGTAATTATTTTTACTTAGTGTCATTTTAACGTCTACTGCGCCTCCTTCAAAAGTTTTTACTTTTTTGCCTCCAACTTTCATAGTAATAGATGCAAAACCAGCAGATACGAAGGTTCCTGATGCTGTTTGTCCGTTGCCCATATCTATATTTTCAGGATTAAGACCTCCAGGAAAATAAGCGGTATTAGTTCCTGTTTCAGAAAAACTAATTACCTCAGTTTCTAATTTCCCTGTTAGCACGGCACCACTAGCATCTTTCATTTTTATTCCACTAGGCACTTTAATTGCTGTAGTAACACCTTCAGTTGCTGAGTTATTTGCAGTAAGATTAACAGTGGATGTCAAACCTGTAGCGGAAACTGAACCCGTTGTATGTGTAGCCGTGCTGATACCAGCAGGCATACTCGATTTTTTGAGCATCGCAACTTCATAGGAGCTGTCGTTTTGGTCTTTTGAGAAGGTAATGGGTACAATTCTCTTTAAATAGCCCACAGGCTCTACCTCTACATTGATTTTGTACTCCTTATTTCCTGCAAAATCAGCCGAAGGATCTAATAATAGTGCTAAAATACCACCTGTAATCTTAAATTCCTTTCTGCCCTCAATGTTATATACTTTTGCTGCATCAGGTCCGGTAATGGTTACAACGGTTCCGTCTAAAGACTCTACTAAAGCACCCGATGCATCCGGAGAAGTGTCTGTTATAAAATTTACAACTGCTACGTTTTTCATAAAATCCTGAGAAATTTTGATTTCAGGACTTGGGAGTTCAGGAAATTCGCAACCGTTGATTAAAAATCCTACTGTAAGGATCGTTATTAAAGAAAGAAGTGATTTTTTCATAATTTTAGATTTAATTGATTATTAAAATTTGTAAGCTAAATGAAATTTAAGTGTTGGAAGAAAGGTAATGGCGTCAATAAATTTTTCAAAATCTTTACTCTCCGCTTCTGTTTCGTTTAAAGCAACTAGCGATTTAGTAGCATTAAAAGTAAAGTCGGATTTTCCTAAAAAGTGACCACCTATTTCGAAACCAAATCCTACTCGATGTTTGGGAACTGTTCTACCAAAACCCATTGCTACATAAGGCGCAATTCCAGACCACTTTGCATTAATAGCAATATCACCTATATCTTCTGCTGGTATTGTAATGTCTCCAAACGTCTCCCCACTAGCTGCGGCTAGAAGAATCGATGCTTCCATGTTAGAAAGATAAGAAGCACCAACTACAAACTTGAAAGAGCTCTTTTTTGAGGGTAACAAATCCATAAACAAATCAACAGCTTGATAGTCGAAGTCTACAGTAGCATTTACTTCTCTATTGCTGAATTCTAGATTTTCAATATCCTGGCTAAGTGTAAATGTAGAATAATTTACTCTTGCTGTAAAATGATCGTTTAGTTTTCGACCATAGCCAATTGCATAACCAGGTAGCCCACCATAAACCGTAATGGAGTTTTTTTTCTCTCCTTTTACTGCCTTCAAAGGAACTATTTTTGTGGTCGGATTTGCTTTTTCTTGAGCTTCTTGTGCAACAATTGCGCTGGTGCACAACACACAAGATAAAAGGAGCATTTTGATTCTTTTGTTTTTCATAGTAGTTAGTTTTAAAATTAGATTGTAAATTTATGTTAAATTTAATAAAATACTATCACTATAAATGGGTATTTTTCAATTATTTGTAAGATTATTTTTTTTGAGGATAAAACTTAATAATTTCAATAGATATAGGGTGTTACAGGGTTTTATACTCAAAAAAAATAATTTTTTAGAAAAATACCAAAAAATATGCACAAAAAAAAATCCCTTATGTAGGGATTTTTTAATTTTTTTTTAAGAAAAACAAAATACAAAAAGAGGGTTTTGTTTAACTGTTACTAATTATTTAAAACAATTTGTCTAAATACGAAGAACGTATTATATAACGCTAAAAAAAAAGCACTTTAGTAATTTAAAACTTTATGATTCTCAGCTGACAATTATTCCAATTACAAAATAGAATCTTACAGAATTGAAATTACTTTTTTGGTAATTAATTTCAATCTCGCAATTATAGTGTCAATCTGAATTAGTAATTTTTCTTTATAATTAATGTTTATAGTCTACACATTTGTAATTCATTTTACATGCACAAGGCATATTTTTGTGTCAAGGCACAATTAGAAGGCAGTATTACTTTCTTTACGCAATTAGGTAATTCCTTATAATTGGGTCTGCGGGCAGTATATAACCTCGATTTAAGGATGCGAGTGATGCAAACTTTGTCGTCTTGATTAGCGCCCAAAACATGATAACAGTCTTTGTCCTCTCCAATATACAAACCTAGACTACCGGATTTTTTATGGGTTTCGGCAAGACGAATAAAAATTAGAACATCGCCTAACATTGGGACATCGGCTTCAACGCCAAAATTTCCCCAGTTTAGTGGCCAGCAAGGTTCTTTTACCGCCTTTTTGCCAGATTCTTTTGCTACATAACCCATAAATAAGCCACACCAAGGTACAAAATGTCCTTCGGTAACTATTTTTAAATTGGGTCTAAATATGTGAATCGAATCGTTGGATTGACTTATTGCAAATTCGGCTAATTCTCTATCATTATGATTGCGATACGAATTCCATTCATAAAATTCTCTTACGTCTAATCCTAATCTAGTTCCCCATGTTCTAGTGATTGGGTTGTTAGCATCATTATAGTTGTTTTTGACGCCATAAAAACGAAGTGCCTCATCAATCATTTTTGGTACAGGCGAAGTTTTAAGCCAACTGTAGATTCCTTGTAAGTTTTCTTTGCTCATGATGTTTGTTTTTTAGGTTAAGATTGTTTTAAAATGCTTTCAAATTAAAATAGCAGCTTAAGTTTTAAAGTAGATTGTGGGGCAAACTTTTAAAAATCATGACCACTGCTTATTTATTTCTTAGTATAAAACTACACAAATAATCGTTTAAGTAACAAATAAAATCGATGAAATACACAAAATTTCTATAATTATATGTAATTACCTTACATTTTTAGTTCAAAAAATTATAATTGTTTGTTTAAAGTTTTTTAAAAAAGTATGGACAACTACTGGTGTTTTGTTTAATTAATTAATTAAAAAAAAGAAAGAACAACTAAAGAGATTTTGACCCTTTCAAAAATCATATTTCCGTTCAACGGCAAATCGAATTAAGTCTGTTTTGCCATAGATGTTCATTTTTTTGACAATATTTTTTCTATGGGTGTCCACTGTCGCTTTGCTTATAAATAGCTGGTGTGCAATTTCCAAAGAGGTTTTTCCTTCTCCAATTAGACTTAGTATTTCTTTTTCGCGAGAACTCAGTAGCACAGTTTCCTTTGTGTTCTGGTCAATTACAGAAATGGTTTCGTCAAAAAAGGTGTTGTTAAGGGCCACCGTCCGTATGGCTTCAATCACTTTATCAAGAGATGAGTTTTTCATAATATAACCCGAGGCTCCTGCTTCTTTCATTTTCAATATCGCTTCTGGTTGATCAAACATGCTAAAAGCAATGACTTTAATTTCTGGATATTTTTTCTTTATTGCTTTGGTGGCGCTAATACCATCACATTTTGGCATTCGAATATCGGTAAGAACCACTTGCGGTCTCATTTCATGGACTAGTTCTAATAGCGACTCACCGTCATTGGCTTCGCCAACAACTTTAATATCTGATATCGTCTTTAGCGAAAGTTTAATACCGTCTATTAGTGCTTGATGGTCATCGGCTATAACTATTTTTATCATAATGGTAGGTCTATAATGATGGATGTTCCTTTGTTTATTACTGAATCAACAGTGAATGTCCCACCCATTTGTTCTACTTTCTTCTCCATGTTTTTGAGTCCAATTCCGGACTGACTCACTATTGTTTTGGGGTCAAAGCCTTTGCCGTTGTCTTCTATAATAATGTTGATTTCGGTGGGAGATCCTTGGGTTAGATAGATGTTAACTTCGGTGGCTTCTGAGTGTTTGATAATGTTGGTACACAATTCCTGAATCATTCGGAATAGGCTCACTTCGATGGTGTTGTCTAACCGCTCGTCTAGCCCAAATGGAATTACATTAATTTTTAGTT
>CAMCTL010000079.1 GCA_945878515.1 Flavobacterium psychrophilum
TTTTTATGAGCAGTTTATCTTGTTATTCCATTTTATTTATTAGATTTGGTTAATAATAATGATAACCCCTAATCTATTAACTTAATCACCTACTATTATGGCAAAAATTAAACATACGAGTACTTATGATGTAATTGATCATGTCGCTACAACCGCCAAGAAAAAGAAAGTCATGCACCTTTCTTCTCAGGGAGAACAATTCAACGGTGAGTTTTTAAATATAAACGACAGAGAGTTAATTAATTTTGGTACCTGTGGTTACTTGGGCTTAGAAAAGCATCCTCATATTCTAGCTAAAAGTCATGAGTTACTAGACCGATATGGTACACATTTTTCTATTTCAAGAACTTATGTAAAAGCGTCCTATCAAGATCAATTAGAAAATTTACTGAGTAAGATTTATGATAATCATCCAGTGGTGACCTTTACTTCAACATCTGTTGGATCCCAATCGGTAATTGGAACAATTATCCAACCTAGCGATTTAATCATTTTAGATCAACAAGTACATTACAGCGTGCAGTATCCTTGTCAACATGCAAAATTGCAGGGTACAATGGTAAAAATGATTCGCCATAATAGCATGGAAATGTTAGAAGAATTCATCAAAAGAGGCTACAACCTATATGATAAAATTTGGTACATGGCCGATGGAGTATTTTCTATGTATGGCGATATGCCTCCAAAAAACGATCTTCTTTATTTATTAGAAAAGTATCCAAAGCTTCATTTGTATTTTGATGATGCCCACGGTGTGGCATGGACTGGCAAAAATGGGTCTGGAAGTATATTTGAACATTTCAAGCACAGTGAAAGGGTAATTGTCATGAGTACTATGGCCAAAGGTTTTGGTTGCATTGGCGGAATTGCTATTTTTAATGATCCAGAAATGCATAGAAAAGTTAATATTTATGGAGGAATTCTTGCCTATACGCATCCTTTGTCTCCGTCAAATGTAGGTGCATCCATTGGATCTGCTGAGCTCATGCTTTCTGATACCATTTACGAGTATCAAAAAGAGTTGAAAGACTCGATGGCGTATTTGAACGCAAAATTAGAAGAACTCAATTTGCCAAATACTTCCTCAAACGAAACGCCAATTTATTTTATAGGTACTGGCTCAGTGAAGGTAGCTCAAAATCTGGTTCAACGTGTTTTGGCCGACGGTTTGTATGTAAATACAGCAACGTTCCCCGTCGTACCCAATGATAAAACAGGATTGAGATTCACCATGACCAGACACAATACTAAAGAACATATCGATCAGTTGGTCAGTTCGATAGGTAAAAACTTTCCTATTGCTGTTGCCGAAGAAAATGAAGATTTAGAGAAGATTTATAAAACATTTAATGTTCCTTTCAAAGGTAAAAATAGTGTTAAAACTGCAGCAACATCAAAAGTTATTGTTGAAACATATAGCAGTATTAGTGAAATAGATGTTCATTTATGGAATTATTTATTCAAAGACAATGGCAGTTATTCTCATAGTGGCTTGTGTTGCCTAGAAGAAATATTTTCTAATAACGACAAAATCGAAGAAAATTGGGACTTTCATTATATCATCATTAAAGATGAAAACAACGACATATTATTAGCAACATTTTTCACAAGTGCGCTTTATAAAGATGATATGTTGTCCTTAGAAAATATTTCGAGGCAAATAGAAAAACAACGAGAGCAAGATCCTTACTATTTATGTTCAAAAACATTGGCAATGGGTTCTTTGTTTACCGAAGGTGATCATTTGTTTATTAATGAAAAACATCCATTAGTAGAAGAGGCTTTTGCTGGATTTTTTACTGAGATCGAAAAATTAAAAAAAGCTACTGCAGCTACAGTGGTACTTTTGCGAGATTTTCAAACGGATTTTAAATTTATGGAACGTTTCGAAAATGAAGGTTTTGTAAAAATAAACATGCCGAATGTGAATATAATTCCAATTCAAAGCTGGAAAACAAACGAAGAATTTTTGGAACAGATTCCTTCAAAAAATAACAAAAGAAATATCGAAAGATATGTTTTGAAATTCGAAGATCAATTCGATATTTCCTTCAAGAACACAATAACTAGTGCGGAAGCTAAACATTACTACAGTCTATTTTTAAATGTAAAAAAGGACAATCATGCAGTTAATTATTTTAAATATCCAGCTAAGATAACCGAAATACTTTCTAAATATGACGATTGGGAATTTATGGATATTAAAGTAAAAGGCGGCGACGAGACCATTTGTTGCGTTTGGTCTTTTAGAGGCGACAAGCATTATTCTCCCTTAATTATGGGGTTAAATTATGAGTATGTCGAATCAATGAATCTGTATAAACAAGCCATTTTTCAATTGGTTAAAAGAGCAAATTCTTTAGATAAAGAAAAAGTATTTTTAGGCTATTCTGCCGATTATGAAAAACAAAAGTATGGAGCCAATACCGTTCCGTTATATGCTTTTATTAAATTAGACGATACTTTTAATATGGATTTAATAGAGTCAATGTCTAACATAAAAAAATGATGAAATATGACAGAATTAGCGAATGAATTTATGCAATTTTGGATTGCTGATGGGATTTTGTACAGCAAATTTACTCATAAAACAACTTTTGATTTGGATGTCATTAAAAAATTAATCGAAATGCGACATACCATTTCGGGTAATGTCAATCAATATTGGTTTTACGATGTTAGAAATGCAAGTAGTTTCCCTAAAGAATGCCGGGAGTATGTAGACCTGTATGGTCAGGATTTTTTATTTGCTTCCGCATTAGTTATCAATTCACACATTCAAAAATTTCTCTTCAATGCTTATCTAAAATTAAAAAAACCAAAAATTCCGTTTCAGGCTTTCACAAATGAAGAAAAAGCAGTGGCATGGTTAAATGAAATAAAAGCGCAAAATACAATGCGATAATTAGAAAGTAATTAAAAGCAAAAAATATTTTTTTGAGATGGATGAAATTGATAACGATTTACTACGAGTATGGTTTGAAAATGGTATTGCGTATATAGAATTTAAAAAAGACACAATTTTAGACCTACAGGCCATCAAGCAAACTTTAGAAATGACAAGAAAATTTTTGGTTAAAGGAAACGAATATGTATTATGCGACATTACCAATTTAAAAACAGTTACTACCCAGGCCAGACAATATGCAGCACAACAAGATTACAAGTATATTTATGCCCGTGCAATCATAGTTAACTCTTATTTTACCAAATTCTTATTTACATCTTTTGTAAAATTTAGTAAACCTGCTTTGCCGTTTGCCTTTTTTACAAGTAAAGAAAAAGCTGTAGAATGGTTGAATAAATTAAAAGAACAAAATACATCGAGCCAATCAATATAAAATGGAGCAATTTTTTATTTTGAAGACTATGAATGAATTATATGAGAGAAAATAACAAAGATATATGTAATAAAAAATAATATTTACTGTAGCAATAGTCAACATGTATTAAAATGGGCGCAGTATACTAAGATGCGAAAAAAAGATTGTTGGATATGAAAAAATTTAAAAATGATTTAGCAGAAGTCTGGTTTGAAGATGGCATCTTGTTTTTAAAATTTCAGAAAGACACGATATTAGACCTTGAAACCATGAAGCAAACGATAGCACTTAGAGATAAATTTACTGTTGACGAAAATAAATATGTGCTCGTCGACATTTCGAACCTCAAAAGTCTTAACAACGAAGCAAGACTGTACGGAAGTATAAACGGTCACAAGCTGATGTATGCGTGTGCAGTATTAGTTAATTCTTATTTTACCAAATTCCTTTTTATGTCTTATATAAAATTTAGTAAACCTAATGTGCCATTCGTCTTTTTTACAAGTAAAGAAAAAGCGATAGAATGGTTGAATGAATTAAAATCACAATACTTGTTAAGGCAATCAACATAAAATAGCTCAGTTTTTCGCCTAAAAACTAGTAATAAGTTATTTGAAAGAAAACAGATAAGTAAAGACAATTAAATTAAAAAAGAATATTCTATCTAGGATTAATAGGTACTTATTAAAGTAGGTGCATTATGGTGAGAAACTAGAAGATAATTATTGTATATGAAAGAAATTGAAAATGATTATATGAAATTTTGGTTTGAAGATGGTATTCTATTTTCAAAATTTCAGCAAGACACTATATTAGACATTGAAGCTGTTAAACAAACAATAGAAATGAGAGAACAAATTTCAGTTGAAAAAAGTCAATATTGGTTATACGACATTACAAACATGAAAAGTGTTACCAACGAAGCCAGACAATACGCAGCACAACATGGTCACGATCTTATATACGCCTGTGCTGGTTTAGTGGATTCTTATGTTACTAAATTCATATTTACATCCTATAAGAAATTTGGCACACCTGATTTTCCATTTGCCTTTTTTACAGATAAAGAAAAAGCTGTTAAATGGTTATCCGAAATAAAAGCAAAAAATGAGGCAGTTTAATCATTTTAAATGAGTTGTTTTCTAAAAGAGTGTATATAATTAGGTTTATAAGTTGAATCAAAAAAACTAAAAAGTAAATGGATAAACTAGAAGAAATATTGGCTTTGGTTCGTTCTATAAACGAAGATGAATTTCGGATGCAACTTACTAATGGAAATAGTTTAGAAGATGTTCATAAAGAATTACATTTTTTAGCTAAGAAAATGGATTCTAAAAAGAAAAGAACTGATATAATTATAGAACAGATTTCAAATATTTATGCAGGAGATTTTTTCAGTTTTTTACCAATTTCCGAACATCAAGATGAATTAGATGTCTTCTGCATGGGATTTAACACCTATGTCGAAGAATTACAAGCCGTTATGGTCTCTAAAAATTTATTAGAAGCCAGTAATGAAAAGTTACAAGAAGAAAAACAGCGTTCTGAGCATTTGGCTAGAGCTAGGGATGAATTCCTCTCTAGCATGAGTCACGAAATTCGTACACCACTAAACGGTATTTTGGGATTCACGGATTTGTTATTAAAAAATCCTGCTTTAGACGCTGAAAGCAAAAAGCAATTGGACTATATAATGATGTCGGGAGATATTCTTTTGGTGATTATTAATGATATTTTGGATTTGGCAAAAATTGAGTCGGGACAAATTACACTTTATGAAAAACCTTTCGAATTATCAAAACTGATCCAGCTAGTTTATGATGCTTTTAGTATGAAGATTCAGGAGAAAGATCTCAGTTTTGAAACTTCAATCGATAAAAAAATTCCTGCCATAGTTAATGGTGATTCTGTGCGTGTTGCTCAAATATTATTTAATTTGATTAGTAACGCAGTTAAGTTTACCCCTATAAAAGGTAAGATTATGTTGAAAATTGATTTTGAGAAAGAAGACAAAAAGTTTTACTATATAAACATAGTGGTAGAGGATAGTGGTATCGGAATTTCTGCAGACCGGATTGATGCTATCTTCGAACCATTTATACAAGTAAGCGATGACACAGCTAGAAAGTATGGCGGCACAGGATTGGGATTAACAATCATCAAGAAAATCATCAATATGATGAATGGAAGAATCGAAGTCAAAAGCGAGCTTGATTTAGGAACAAAATTTATGGTGCATTTACCTTTTACTAAAGAAAGCAGTATTCCAACTAATTCAGAATTGGTTGTTGCAAACGATGATTCTGAACTTTTCGTCAGTAAAAACAAAATAGTAAAAGTTCTTTTAGCAGAGGATAACAAGATTAATCAACTTTTGGCTCAAAAAGTGCTTTCAAATTATAATTTTGACTGTGTCACTGTAGAAAATGGAAGCTTGGCAGTCGACGCAGTAATTAACGAAAATTTCGATATTATCTTAATGGACATCATGATGCCTATCATGGATGGATATGAAGCTACGTCAATAATTCGCAATTTAACTGACGAAACTAAAAAAAATATTCCAATCATTGCTTTAACAGCGGTTGTGACTGGTCCTATTATCGAAGACTGTGCGAAAGCGGGAATGAACAGTTACTTGTCAAAGCCTTTTGCTTCAGAAGAGTTATACAAAGCAATAACAAAATTAGTTTATTGAATATAATCATGTTTTAAAGCAATAAAAATAAGAATGAACCTGAAAAACTCCCAACTAACCGTTGATAATTGGATCAAAGAGCATGGTGTTCGATACTTCAACGAACTCACAAATATGGCACAGTTAACCGAAGAAGTAGGAGAAGTAGCCAGAATTATAGCTCGTCGATACGGTGAACAATCCGAAAAAGAAAGCGACAAAAACAAAGACCTTGGCGAAGAATTGGCCGATGTGGTTTTCGTGGTTTTATGCCTAGCCAATCAAACTGGAATAGATTTACAAGCTGCTTTCGACAAGAAAATGGATTTAAAATCAGTGCGAGACAAAGACCGACACAAAAACAATGAGAAATTAAAATAATTATGAATTGTGAATTATAAATTATGAATTATAAATGAGTAGTACTAAATTGCGCACTCAAATCATAACACATAACGCACAACCCATAACGCCAAACCATGAATTTACTGCTGCAATCTGCCACCTGCAAACTGAAATCTGCAATCTCAATAACTGGTTCAAAATCGGAAACCAATAGATTATTATTATTACAAGCTTTATTTCCTGCAATTACCTTAGAGAATACGTCCAATTCTGATGATAGCGAAGTAATGATTAAAGCATTAAAAGAGTTTAATTCAAAAGCAGGAATTCTCCCTTCGGGGGTTAGGGGGCTCGACATTCACCATGCAGGCACTGCCATGAGGTTCTTAACCGCTTATTTTGCTGTGAGCGAGGGCCGAGAAGTGGTCTTGACAGGTTCCCAAAGAATGACCGAACGTCCTATAAAACTATTGGTCGAGGCCTTGCAACAATTGGGAGCGCAAATCACATACGAAAAAGAAGAAGGCTATCCGCCAATACGAATTAAAGGACAAAGAATCACCAAAAATAAAGTTAGCATTCCTGCTAATGTGAGTAGCCAATACATTTCGGCATTGTTGCTGATTGCTCCAAAACTAGAAAATGGAATCGAATTGACCTTGGATGGCGAAATTACATCCATTCCTTATATCAAAATGACCTTGGCATTGCTCAACGAAATCGGTGTCGAAACTACTTTTGAAGGCAATACCATTGCAGTAAAACCATTAACAATAAACAATCAACCACAAACTTTAATAGTGGAATCCGATTGGAGCTCAGCTTCTTATTTTTTTAGTATTGTGGCTTTATCTGAAATAGGTGCAGAAATTACATTGTCAAGTTACAAACAAAATAGTTTACAAGGCGATTCCGATTTAGTAGAAATTTATGCAAAAATGGGAATACTAACACGTTTTGAAGAAAACAAAATAACGTTGATAAAACAACCCAACTTTAAACTTGAATCTTTAAACTTGGATCTCAACAATACCCCGGACATTGCACAAACCATTGTAGTGTCTTGTCTTGGTTTAGGAATTGGTTGTCATTTGTCAGGACTGCACACTTTGAAAATCAAGGAAACCGATAGGCTAGAAGCACTGCGAATTGAATTGACAAAATTAGGAGCCAATATTTCAGTAACCAATGATAGTTTGACTTTAGAGCCATCTACAAATGATATCATTGAAAGGAACGTAGCAATCTCAACCTACAACGATCATAGAATGGCTATGGCATTTGCTCCTTTGGCGTTAAAAGTGCCCATAATTATCGAAAATGCCGAGGTAGTTTCAAAATCATATCCTGCTTTTTGGGAAGATTTAAGAGAAATAGGTTTTAAAGTTGAAAACTTGATTTAAAAAAGTCGGGATGACTGGATTCGAACCAGCGACCCCTAGCACCCCATGCTAGTACGCTACCTGGCTGCGCTACATCCCGAATGTTTTGCAAATATATTAAATCAAAAACAATTTTGTAACATTTCATGAAAACGCAGTAAAAATTTTCTGGCTTCACGTCTATGTTGCAAAAGAAAAAAACTTCGTGAATTTTCCGCAAAAAACACTTTGCGACTTGGCGTATTTGTGGCAAAAACAAAAATAAACCACGAAACACTTGACAACGCCTATCTCACAATCGTATATTTGCAAAATGTTTAAAGTTGAACCATAAAAAACCTCAACCTTCTAACCTCTAACTTCTAACTTTTAAAAATGAAATTATCCCATTTTCAATTCAATTTACCAAAAGAACTTCTTGCAGAATATCCAGCCGAAAACCGCGACGAATCTCGTTTGATGGTAATTGACAGAAAAAAACAGACTATAGAGCACAAAATGTTCAAAGATGTTATCAATTATTTTGATGAAGGCGATGTATTAATTTTGAACAATACTAAAGTTTTTCCGGCCCGATTATACGGAAACAAAGAAAAAACAGGTGCTAGAATAGAGGTTTTTTTATTGAGAGAACTCAATTCCGAACAAAGACTTTGGGATGTACTTGTAGATCCTGCACGGAAAATTCGTATCGGAAACAAATTGTATTTTGGCGATGACGATTCATTAGTTGCTGAGGTAATCGATAATACTACCTCACGAGGAAGAACTTTGCGTTTTCTTTATGACGGTTCTTACGAAGAATTTAGAAACAAATTAACTGAATTAGGAGAAACTCCAATTCCAAAATACATCAACAGGGACGTAACTCCCGAAGATGCCGAACGTTATCAAACTATTTATGCCAAAGAAGAAGGCTCTGTGGCTGCGCCAACTGCGGGTTTGCATTTTTCAAAACATTTGTTGAAAAGATTGGAAATTAAAGGTGTAAAATTTGCCGAAGTAACGCTACATGTTGGTTTGGGAACTTTTAATCCAGTAGAAGTAGAAGATTTGTCAAAACACAAAATGGATTCTGAAGAATTGAAAATTACCCAAGAAGCCTGCGATATTGTAAATAGTGCAAAAGAGAAAAAGAAACGCATTTGCGCTGTGGGAACTACTTCTATGCGCGCTATCGAAAGTTCGGTTTCCTCTCAAAGAATGTTAAATCCTTATGATGGTTGGACCAATAAATTTATTTTTCCACCACACGATTTCAGTTTGGCAACTTGTATGATAACCAATTTTCATACGCCAAAATCAACATTATTAATGATGATTTCAGCTTTTTGCGGTCATGATTTAATGAAATTGGCTTACGAAGAAGCCATCAAAGAAGGATATAAATTCTATTCTTATGGAGATGCGATGTTAATCATCTAAATAACATATTTCCACTTCCTCTCCGTTGGAGGTTGGGGTGAGGATATAAAATCTCGTCAGCAATGGCGAGATTTTTTATTTTAAAAATGATTTCGAAGGAACATCCTTTCTAGCATATTGAAAACGGTCTACCAATTTTGGCAAACAATATCCGTCTAGTCCATTTAAAGAAATAACATTTCCTCTATCGAGCTGCAGCCATCCATCTTCGTGCTGTAGCTTTTCGTCAAAAAATAAGTTTTCAATTGATGCAATAACGTGAATTGTGTCATTTTCTTTAATGTAATATTCATTCAAATATTTGCAATGCAACTGTACCGGACTTCCCTTTACAAAAGGGATTTCAATATCATTTTTGTATTCTTCTTCTAAATTAGTTTTGTCAAACTCCGAAATCCCCAAATCATAATTCGCAGAAGTGTGATGAGCATCTGCAATCATATTCTCGGTAATGTGATTTACCGTAAAAAAACCAGTTTCTCGAATGTTTTTATAGGTATCTCTCGGAACTGTGGTAGGTCGCATGATGAATCCGATTAGTGCAGGATGGCTTCCTAAATGGGTAACACTACTAAAAATCGCTACGTTAGATTTACCTTCAGCAGATTTTGTTGCAATAAGGTTAGCCGATTTATATCCAGTGCAAGAATTAATTAAATTCAGCCGCTCTATTTTTTCCATGTTGGAAATGTCTTCTCTTGTAATTTTTTTCATAATGCGTTTATCTACTGCAAAGATAATTTTGTTTATCAAAATAAAAAAATTATTAAACAAAATTACATTCATTGAAATAGTAAAACAAACCTATACAATTTTCATGTCCATTATTATAAATCTATTTGATTTTATAAAATGTCGAGGAAATAAATTAACAAAATATTTTAATATTATGCCTTATCTTTGGCAAATGAAGAAACGGTTACACATATTAATCATAATACTAACGCTTGGCTACTTTTTATTGCCAACTTTGAGTTATGCATGTGGGACTAAATCAGAAAAATCCTGTTGCAAAAAAGAAATCTCTTCCAAAACCGAAAAGAAAGACTGTTGCAAAAACAAACAATCCAAAGACGAGGACAATCGTTGCGACGGAAAATGCGGACACTCAAACTGCACCTCTTCAACATTAGTAAATTTTAGTATAATTTCATTTTACGAGATTGAATTTAATAACAATAATTTTGAGTTTTCTACTGGAAAACCAAAATTTTATCATTCAGAAACCTTTATTTCTTCGGGTTTTACTTCCGTTTGGCTTCCGCCAAAAATAAAATAATTTAGAACTTTCACAGCCATAAAACTGTCTTGTCGAAAACAAATACTTTGTTTTCAAAATTATTTATTTACAAAAAATTAAAATTTTATCACAATGAAACTATTATCAAAAACATTGGTAGCAATCACTGTATTGTTATCATTTACAGTGTGCAATGCACAAATTAAAAATTCAGTAACTGAAACAGTTAAAGTCTCTGGTAACTGCGGAATGTGTAAAACAACAATCGAAAAAGTAGGCAGTTTAAAAAACACCGCCAAAGTAGATTGGAACGCAGATACACAAATGGCGACATTAACTTATGATAGTAAAAAGACCAATCAAGATGAAATACTTAAACGGATTGCATTATCAGGTTACGACAGCGAAAAATTTCTTGCTCCAGATGATGTTTACAATAATCTACACGGTTGTTGCCAATACGAACGTGTAGCAAAAGTTGCTGTAAAAGAGGAAAACAAAACGATGGCTAGCACCGAAGACCATTCTAATCACGCTAATCATTCCGAAATGGCTACTCCAGTAATTCAAAGTGAAAATCATTTAAAATCCGTATTTGACAACTATTTTTTAGTGAAAGATGCTTTAGTCACTTCTGATGGAACTAAAACAGCTGCGGCTGCGCAGGAATTCTTGACTGCTATTAATAATGTTAAAATGGATAAACTTGAAATGGATGTTCATATAGTTTGGATGAGAGTTGTAAAAGCATTAAAAGAAGATGCGGGATATATCGCTGATACAAAAGAGATAAAACAACAACGCAATAATTTCATTACATTATCTAAAGATATTTACACGTTGATTAAAATTTCTAATTATGGAACTTCTGTTTACTATCAATTTTGCCCAATGGCAAATGATGGCAAAGGCGCCAATTGGTTAAGTAAAGAAAATGCAATAAAGAATCCGTATTATGGTTCAATGATGTTGAGTTGTGGTAAAACTGTTGAAACGATTAAATAAAATGAGAACCATCATTTTTATAGTCCTATTAATTGTAAATACTACAATAGTAAATGCCCAACTAAAACTTGGCGATAATATTCCAAACATTACTTTGAAAAATCAAAATAATGTAGCAGTAAGTATAAATCATTTCAAAGAGAAATTTGTTCTTATTGATTTTTGGGCTTCGTGGTGTGCACCATGCAGATTAGGTAATAAAAAATTAGTAAAACTCTATAGCAGCACTAATTCAAGCAAAATTGAAATCATCGGAATTGCACTTGATACTGATAAAACCCAATGGGTAAAAGCGATTGAAAAAGACAAAATAGAATTTACGCAACTCATAGATCCAAAAGGTTTTGATGCCAATACTGCAGTTCAATTTGGAGTAGAAGAATTACCTGCCAAATTTCTATTTAATGAAAAAGGAATTCTAATAGCCATTAATCCAACAGAGGAAGAAATCATTAAATATTTAAATTAAAAAAAATGAAAAAAATATATAACATTTACGTTCTACTAGTTTCAATAATAATGCTAGTAAACATAAAAGGAAATGCACAAATTTCAAAAGCAGAAATAAAGGCAACTGGATTAACCTGTTCAATGTGTTCCAATGCAATAAACAAACAGCTCAAAAGTTTACCTGAAGTGGTCAATGTCGAAACCGACCTAAACACCAATACTTTTACAGTAACAATAAAAGAAGGCAATACCTTAAGCCCAAAAATATTTAAGGATAAAGTTGAAAAAGCTGGTTTCTTTATTGGTTCTTTGGTGCTAACAACAAAATCGGAGGCCATTAAAAGCACTGGTTATGTAGTAGTCAATAACGCCTCAAATACTAATACCGAAGTCCAATTTCAAATTTTAGACAAAGGTTATGTTACCGAAAAAGAGTTTAAAAAGTTATCAAAGTCGTTCAAAAATGTTGAAACTTATGCATTAAATAGCGAGGATGATTTTCACATTAAAATTATAAACTAATGAGAAAGGTAGTTATTCTTTTTTTTGTGTTAGTATTTCAAAAAAATTACAGTCAAGAACTTTTTGTCGTTACTGATCCGGCTAGTAATGTTCCTGCAAATACGTTGAGCGTTAGAGTGATGCAATCCGTCTTTAAAGAGCAAGTTGAAACCGGCTATAATTACCATGCGATGCCAGAAATAAGCTATGGCATTTCTAAAAATTTAATGGTAAGAAGTACAGTATTCCTGAGCACACGAAGCAATAGTATCATTGCAGAAGGTGCAAGCTTTTATGCAAAATATCGCGTTTTCTCGACAGATGACGTCAACAGCCATTTTCGCATAGCTACTTTTGGTCGATACAGTTTTAACAAAGCCGACATTCACCAAGATGAAATTGAAATTATGGGACACAATACTGGTTTTGAAACAGGAATTATTGCCACCCAACTTATTAAAAAAGTCGCAGTAAGTTCTTCAGTAAGTTTTGAAAAAGCTTTTGATAACAAACCTTATTATGTCTTTCCATCAAATCAAGGCAACAATGCTACAAACTACACACTTTCAATCGGAAAATTGATGTATCCTAAAAAATATACCAGTTATAAGCAGACCAACATCAATTTAATGTTAGAGTTTTTAGGTCAAACAATCAATCAAAACGGAAAATCATATCTTGATTTGGTGCCATCGGTTCAATTTATTATCAACAGTCAAGCAAGAATTGATTTAGGATACCGCCAAGAATTATACAATTCAATGACGCGTTCTGCACCAAATGGTGTGTATTTTAATTTAGAATACAATTTTTTCAATGTTATAAAATAAATTTGATGCGAATTACATAACTTAAAAGAATAAATCTGTAACAAGCATCATGTAAATTCATCGTAACATTGTATTTGGAAACTAATCTATGATTTGTAATTTTTAAAATAAAAAATAGTGTTTCAATATTCTTAATCTTCGCTCTAGTTTCCGTTTATTGAATCCGAAATACTAACAATAACCTCATGGTGAATCTAACAGGCTTATTTTAAGTTATTTATTAAATTACAAGATGATACATACATACAACATTACTGGAATGTCCTGCGATGGTTGCCGCACCAAAGTCGAAAAAGCCCTCAATACTATTGATGGAGTGGAGGCCACAGTTTCATTGAATCCGCCGATTGCTACCATTACAACAGAAAAGAATATTTCCATTTTCAAACTTCAAAAATCATTATATATCGCAGGAAACTACGTGATAACCGAATCAGACAGTTCTAACGAAAAATCGCTTTACAATAGACCACCATCAACAGAGATGAATAGTATTGCTTTGCCAAAAAGTGCTTCTGGAAAATATTACTGTCCGATGTTTTGCGAAGGCGAAAAAGTCTATGATGCTCAAGTAGGTTGTCCCGTTTGCGGAATGGATTTGGTCAAAGCACCGGATTTAAACCGCACTAAAGTACAGTACACTTGCCCGATGCATCCCGAAATTGTTCAGGATCAACCCGGAGATTGTCCTATTTGCGGAATGGATTTGGTTCCCATGCAACCCACGGACGATGAAGAAAACACGGCTTATACTGACTTAATGCGAAAGATGAAAGTGGCACTTGTTTTTACCATTCCAGTTTTCATCATCTCGATGGTCTTAATGTTTCCTAATAATCCATTGCTGAAACTATTAGGAATGAACGAATGGAATTGGATTCAGTTTGTTTTATCACTTCCCGTTGTTTTTTATTCCGGATGGATGTTTTTTGTACGTGCTTGGAAATCCATTATCAGTTGGAATCTCAATATGTTTACACTAATTGGAATTGGAACTGGAATCGCTTTTTTATTCAGCATAGCGGGTTTACTTTTTCCTGATTATTTTCCAAATGAATTCAAGCATCACGGCGCTGTTTCACTTTATTTTGAAGCGACGGTCGTGATTTTGACTTTAGTTTTATTAGGTCAACTATTAGAAGCCAGAGCGCACAGTCAAACGAGTGGAGCAATAAAGGAATTATTAAAATTAGCACCAACCGAAGCTACTTTAGTTATCGAAGGAAAAGACAAAGTGATTTCTATTCACCACATCAAAAAAGACGATTTGTTGCGTGTAAAACCTGGAGAAAAAATTCCGGTGGACGGAAAAATAACTGATGGCGAAAGTACCATTGATGAATCTATGATTTCTGGGGAACCCATTCCTGTTGATAAAACGACGGGCGATACCGTTATTGCAGGAACTATAAACGGCAATAAATCCTTTGTGATGAT
>CAMCTL010000080.1 GCA_945878515.1 Flavobacterium psychrophilum
AAATTAGAAAAGGCTGTAGCCAATGCTTTTGATGAAAAAGGAAAATTAAGCAAAAGAACGCGCTCAGTTATTGTGATTTATAAAGACAAAATCATTGCCGAAAAATACGCGCCAGGAATTGATAAAAATTCTAAAATATTAGGTTGGTCAATGACCAAAAGTATTACAGCAACAATGTTTGGAATTTTGCAAAAACAAGGTAAAATAGACATTTATAAACCCGCTCCAATCGCAGAATGGGCAAAAGAGGAACGAGCTAAAATCACCATCAATGATTTGCTACACATGAACTCTGGCTTGGAATGGGAAGAAGATTATTCCAAAATTTGTGATGCTACCCAAATGCTATTTCAAGCCGAAGATATGACCCAATCACAATTAGTAAAACCGGCACAATTCAAACCGAATTCGCATTGGAATTATTCTTCAGGAACGTCTAATTTGCTGTCGGGAATTTTGCGAAAACAGTTCAAAACTCATCAGGAATATTTAGATTTTTGGTATTCGGCTTTGATAGACAAAATCGGGATGCACTCGATGCTGATAGAAACCGATATGGCAGGAAATTATGTTGGTTCGTCTTACGGCTGGGCAACAACAAGAGATTGGGCAAAATTCGGATTGTTGTATTTGCATGAAGGCAATTGGAATGGCGAGCAACTTTTTGATGAAAATTGGGCAAAATATGTAGCCACTCCAACCAATGGTTCTAATGGAGATTATGGTGGACATTTTTGGCTTAACGCAGGAGGTCGTTATCCAGATGCACCGAGAGATTTATATTCTGCCAATGGATTCCAGGGGCAAAAAGTATTTATCATTCCTTCACAGGATTTGGTAATTGTTCGAATGGGTTTGACCGAAGATGCCAAGTTTGATTTTAATGGATTGTTGAGCGGAATTGTAGATAGTTTGAATAAGTAATATTTCTCAAGTTTTAGAATACTATTTTTTGTAATTTAGCAAATCAATTATTTTAAGATGGAAAGCAACTATAATTTTTTATCCGACAAAGAACCAACAGACAAACAATTGCGAAAGTTGATGCAAGATGTACTGGTTGATGTAAAGAAACGTTCTCAAATAGCAAAAAAAACGTTTCAAAAAATTCAACTCCAAGAAATTGAAGCCGCAAAAATTCGTTTCAGCAAAGGATTGTCTACAAATGAAATTTGATAAACCGACCTTAATTGTTATTGCAGGACCAAACGGTTCTGGAAAAACTTCAATTACTTCTCAAATTCTTAAGCACGAGTGGATAAAAGGGTGTGTTTACATTAACCCGGATCAAATTGCACAAGACGAGTTTGGAGATTGGAATAATGCTGAAAATGTTTTCAAAGCTGCCAAACTTGCAGAGGAGAGACGCTTGAGTTGTATTTCAAATAAAGAGAGTTTAATTTTTGAAACTGTTTTTTCTGCTTCTGATAAAATTGATTTTCTTGCTTTTGCAAAAAATAATAATTACTTTATTCGTCTCTTTTTTGTTGGAACAAATCATCCTGCGATTAATGCCAATCGAATTACCCACAGAGTTTTAGAAGGTGGTCACGATGTGCCAATTACTAAAATAATCTCGCGATATACCAAATCAATTTCTAATTGTTGTGTGGTTTCTACTTTTGTGGATAGGCTTTATATTTATGATAATTCTGAAGATTACAAAGAAGCTAAACTTTTGTTTCGTGCCTCAAATGGAAAATTAGAAAAAACATATAAAGACATAAATTCTTGGGCTATTCCAATTTTGAAATCAATTAAAAAATAATTACATCGAAAATATCGATTTTGATTTTAATGCATTGTTCAAACGGATAATTTCTACAATAAAATAATTTTTAATCCAGCCAAAAAATTAAAAGTTCGTACTCTTTTTTATTGATTAATTGTTTATCGATGAAGTATTCAATTGATAAACTCTAACATAGTCCACTACATATTGCGTTGGAAAGGCTAAGGATTCCACGCTCCCGCCTTGACCTCCTAACGCCAAGTTTAACAATAAGAAATGTTTCTGTTTGAAGGGATTTTGTCCCGAGCAATTGTATTTTCCGTTGATAGTGGTGTTCAAATCAACATCATTAAGCAAGACACCATCAAGGTAAATACTCATTCTATTCTCGTCCCAATCCATCGACCAGATATGGAATTTAGACAGCCAATCTGGGTCTTTTTCTACAAAAGTTTTGATTGTGTTTAGTCTTACAGTATCCCATTTGGCTTGCGATTTTTTATTGGTCCCCCAAGCAAAATTGGCTAATATATTCCCGCCATAATTTTCCATGATATCCACTTCGCCGTTGTAAGGCCATTCGCAGTCGTTGCCTAAAGTCCAAATCGCGGGCCAAGTTCCGGTTTGGTTTGTTACTTTGGCTCGAATTTCAAATCGGCCGTACAACCACGATTGTTTTCCTTTGGTTGTAATACTCGAGGCAGTGTAATTAATATATTGTCGAGATTGTTTCCACTTTTTTGAATTGGGTTTGTAATTTGGATTTAATCTGGTGTTAAAAGGATTTTCTTTTCTTCCTTCAAAAATCAAATTTCCATCTTGTTGGAAGGCATTTTCAGTTTGATACCACTGCAATTCTTCATTTCGGACAAAACCATTTTCAAAATTCCAGTTGGTGCTATCAACAACTCCGTTTCCGTTAAATTCATCAGACCAAACTAATGCGTATGGAGTTTCGGATGTGTAGCTTAAAGAAAAATCATCGGCCCACATTACAGTGTTACTGCTCGATAAATTGTTTACAAAAATAACTGCGGTTGAACTTGCTGGACCAGTTGTAAATTTAATTGATAATTGTGTATAAACCGAAGAAGCTGTTTGTGCAGTTAATTCATTACCACCAAAACGCTTTACCCCAAAGGTTACAGGTTTGCCATTACTGGACTTTAACCAAGCTGAAAGTGCATAAGTTGTGTTAGGCACTAAGCCCGAAATAGTTTGCTCGGCGCCACTGTTAGAAGTAACTGAAAGTGCATAATCTCCAGATTTTGATTCGGACTTAACCCTTAAAGCACCTTGACCAAAAGTCCACGACAAGGAAACATTTTCAAAATCGGAATTTTCAATAAGGTTAAATTGAGAATAACTGTATATCGAGAATAATTGAAAGGATATAAAAAAGAGGCAATACAATAACTTATTAATGGAATATTCTTTTTTCATTTTTTGAATTTGATGATTCAAATTTAAAAAAACATTACGCTAGCATAAGGGTGCAATAAGTCAAATACTAGGTGTAAATGGCAAATATTGTAAATAATGAATGCAATTAAATTTTGATGTCAATTTGGTTGATTTTTTTTTGAGGTGCTATCAGCCTAATAATGAACGATAAATCAGTGAAATTTGTGTTAACGCAATGACTTTTGTAGCATAAAACATTGACGCTAAAAACCAAAGAATCGAAATTATCTTGACATCAAGATTAGAGGAAATTGCTGAAATGTTGAAGGAGATAAATTAAAATGGCGCCTTTGGCAAAGATCAAAAATTTGCCAAAGCGAATTATGCGATGCAAACAAATTTAAATTTGCATTCTAAATGTAACATTTTTTGGTTGTTTTTTATCATAGAATGCATGAGTGCGGGAAACTCTAGTTGTTACCTGCTGGCTTTTTCTTTCATCTTCTCTAAAATTCTTTTCTGTGTTCGCTTTGATGCACCGAAGTCAATAAAGCCACCATCATAACTGTCAAGTCCTTCAACATTTATAACTATTAAATTTCTGTCTGCAAATAGGTGAACTTCATACGGCGTTCTCCACCAACTTTTCCTGTAAATAAAGTATGTGCTGTTGTCGTCAATCTTGACATTAGTCTTTATTAGCTCGGAACAAATAGAATTAATAAGAGCTATATTTTCTTCCTTTGTCAAATTGTTTTCCCAGCAACTTAATTTATATGTTTTTCTAAGCACAAATAATCCATAAACACCAAATAATAGCAAAAAAATAAAACTCACAAAATGAAATGTCTTGTTGCCGGTAAAATTAATATTAGTGTTTGTCGAAACAGAGAAAAGCATAAATAACGAAAAACCAATTGTGGCATAACAAAGTCCGTGATAATAGAATTTGTCGAAACGCTTATTCTTTTTAAACTTATTTTGAAATTCTTCTATTGTCATAAGGTTTTTGTTCGTTTTTAAGCTTGCCTCTAACATTCTAGCACTATAGCGGGTTTTAAACTAAAACAAGCCCTGTTTTTTGGATGTGCCACCCAATCGATAGCGAACTAGCGCAGCAAATCATTACATATGCAAAACTACTTCCCAAATGTGTTGCTGTAGCTGCTAGTGGCTAGCATTTTCGTTCTTATTTGAAGATATTACATACCACGGTGCTTTCAAAAAGCCTTCTTTATATTTTATAGCTACTAAATCTCCAACTTTGGTTTTGTGATACATGTTTTTAGAAACGTCTTCATCTTGTTCTTTATGCTGTGGCCCCCATGTATTTAATCTTAAATAATAAGTTGTCTTTTTGCCATGGGAAACACTATGGTCAATTACAGTAGCATTATATGTCAATAATTTCGATTGATCAAATTCACAATTAATTGCCCTAATGCTACCAAATCCATACAAAACTGAAAAAAGCAGCAATGCAATTATCTGACCTACGAGAGATTGTACAGATTTATTTATTCCTTTAATCATTAGGAATGCAAGCATAATGCAGGAAGTGATACCAATTGGCAACAAAATATTATCTAGATTTAATATATTAAATTCGGATGTCTTTAGTAATAAAAAAAAACACGGTACGCCAAACCCTATAAATATATAACCGTACATACTTCTTTTTGGATTTGATATGAATTTTATTAATTTAAAACTATATAGTAAAACAATTCCAATAAGAGGAAGAGCTAGAAGTATAAAATAACTAAATAGTTGGTCAATAAATAACATGATAAAAGCTAAAAAACTGCTAATAATATTATAAGCTAGACATATTTCTTTCGTGTTTTTAATTTTTTCTGATCTTTCATTTTCTGAAAACCCAAGAGACTTGTCTTTCAATAACTTTTGATGTTCGGTTTCTAAATCAAAAGCATCAAGGTCTGTGAAATTTTTAGCAAGCCAATTTGTGATTTTAATATTATCTTCAAGATCAGTGTAACTTCTAATTGATATAATTGCATCATTTTCTGAAATAGGCTCAATCTTTATAAATTTCCCATTTAATCTATAACCTTTTATTGCAGTCAGCTTTAATTCTTTTCTTGAAAACAAATTGACACATAAAATACTATTTTCAGAAATAACTAATTTTCGCTTTACAAAGTTTATTACGATTAAAGTTGAAATAAAAAGAAGGAATAACGGAATTAATATGAGGAATGCGTTTTTTGCTTTAGGCAAATTGAAAAGAAATAATGCCAACCCCAAAATTATAAATGCGATTAATCCGTAAAAAACTTTTTGCCAAGTTGAAATTCGATATTCCTGTTTCATAGTTGAGTATTATTCTTTGTTTTGGATTGCTTGATACAATATTATATATAGCTCTGAAAAACCCCTACTTATCTACCCCAATCTGGACACATAGTTCTAACAAACGTAAGCCATCAGCACCCTTACAAATATATAAAAATATACAAACAACCCATTATCAACTGCAAACCGTTTTCTATTTTTATTAAAAACATAAAAAAACGGCTATTTTTAAAAAACAGCAACTAGTTGTAGCACTTCAACAGAATCCTGCGTTATTTAGGAAACAATTGTACCACTTGGACAGGTTTCTGCTTTGTGTAGGATTCGCTTGGAAAAGCGAACTTTTTTTATTTAAAATTATTGTTAATATTACAGCCAATTGTCAGACTAAAATTTACTTTTGTATCCAATAATTTTAGTATACTAAATCGATGAAAAACACCACCTTACCCAATACCGACATAAAAATCAGTAAAATTTGCCTTGGCACTATGACTTTTGGAGAACAAAACACCGAAGCCGAAGGTCACGCCCAAATGGATTATGCGCTCGAAAAAGGAGTCAATTTTTTTGACACTGCCGAAATGTATTCGGTGCCGGGACGAAAAGAAACCTACGGAAGCACTGAGAAAATCATTGGTACTTGGTTTAAAAAATCAGGAAAAAGAGAAGAAATTTTTCTCGCTTCAAAAATTGCTGGTCCTAGTCCGGGTATGCCTTATATTAGAGAAAACATGGATTTTTCTCCCGCCAGTATTGCTTTGTCCATCGACAAAAGCTTGACCCGCCTGCAAACCGATTATATCGATTTGTACCAACTGCATTGGCCAGAACGCAAAGCCAATTTCTTTGGTCAACGCGGTTTTAAAGTGCAAGATGACGCTTGGGAAGACAACATTCACAGTGTTTTAGAAACTTTGGATGGCTTTATTAAACAAGGAAAAATCAACCATATTGGCTTGTCGAATGAAACGCCTTGGGGAATGATGCGTTTTCTAGAAGAAAGCAAATACCACAGTTTACCAAAAATAAAAACCATTCAAAATCCGTATTCCTTGTTGAGTAGATTGTTTGAAGTGGGTTCTAGTGAGATTTGTATGCGAGAAAATGTGGGTTTATTGGCTTATTCGCCAATGGGTTTTGGAATTTTGTCGGGCAAATTTTTATCTGGCGAAAGTCATCCCAATTCCAGAATCAAGTTATTTCCGCAATTTGCCAGATACAATAGCGCACAATCTGCCGAAGCTACGAGATTGTATAATGAAATTGCAATCCAAAACGGTTTAACTTTAACCCAGTTGTCTTTGGCATTTGTCAACCAACAAGCTTTTGTAACTAGCACTATTATTGGCGCCACAACTATGGAACAATTGAAGGAGAACATCGCCACAATAGATGTGGTTTTGTCTGATGAAATCCTGACAGCAATCAACGGGGTTCATGCTGCTATTCCTGATCCAGCACCTTGATGTAAATTAGTAGTTTTTTGGGCTTGACTTTAGAAAAAAATTCAAATATTTGCATGCTAATGACTTAATCTAATTTTATGACAAGATCTTATGGCGATTTAGGTAAAAATAGAATTTTTACAGCGATATTTTTGTTGGTTTTAGTTTTGAGTATTGGTGTGCTAGGTTTTCGCTGGATTTCTAATTATTCTTGGGTCGATGCGATTTACATGACCGTAATCACGATGGCCACTGTGGGTTTCGGCGAGGTAGTTCCGTTAGATGATAATGCTAAAATATTTACTATTTTTTTAATTTTCGCAAGCCTATTAATTGTTGGTTTCGCAATATCCGTCATTACTGAACACATTCTGAGTAAAAATAATATTGAAGAATTAAAAATAAAAAGGATGCAAAAAACGATAGATAATTTCAAAAATCATGTGGTGGTTTGTGGTTATGGCCGGAACGGAAAACAGGTTGTAAAAAAGTTGATGGATTACAAAAGACAATTTGTTGTTATAGAGAAAAACAAAGACACTGAAGACCGCTTAAAATCAGACAACATTCCTTATATCATAGGAAATGCAAACGAAGATGAGGTGTTGATGCAAGCCGGAATCGATAGAGCATCTACATTTATAACCGCTTTGCCAGACGATGCCGATAATTTATTTGTAGTGCTCTCTACCCGACAAATCAACAAAACCATCAATATTATAAGCCGAGCATCCTTAGAATCATCTTACAAAAAATTAAAATTTGCAGGTGCGAATAATGTTATTTTGCCGCACAAACTAGGCGGCGATCACATGGCATCGTTAGTAGTTGTGCCTGGTTTGATGGAGTTTATCGACAATTTGTCTATTGTTGGAGAAACCAACATCAATATTGAAGAGGTTGCAATTGCAAAATTCAAAAGCAATAAGACCATCCACACTATCAATGATTTGGATCTCCGCAAAAAAACCGGCTGCACCATTATTGGATATAAGGATGAGAATGGCAATTACATTGTGAATCCCGGCGAAGATTTAAAAGTTTCGCCAAATTCTAAAATCATCGTGCTAGGAAGGCCAGAACAAATCAAAGCATTGAATCTCGAATACAATATCGAGTAAATTCACGGGGTTTTTCGGTAGTTTCTACAAATTATCAATCACCTTATCTTTAGGATATTTTACGCGGTAACTTATCCTAATTTTTTTGGTTTCGTTGGGTTTCAAATCCAAATCCCAAGTTAGAATTCCAGTTTCTGTATTTATTTTTGCGCTATCAGATTGTAATAATTCAATTTCGATTTCCTTGTCTGGACTCAAGGGATATTGGTCTTTCAAAAGTATTATTGCTGCTTCTTTTTTGTTGTTCCGAACAGTGATGTCGTAAGTAAAAGTCTGTTCTTTCTTAGAGGACAAAAATTTTGTTCCTGATTTATCGGCTACTTTCTCGCGCTTGATGGTTATTTTCTTGTCTCTTCCCATACTTAAATTCAGCGTATCCGAAGTTTGACTTGGATTAATGGTTGTTTTGCCCACATACATTCCTTCGAAAATAATATTGGCTTCGCCTTTCAACAAATTGTATTTGGAATAATCGACAATTTCTGCTAATAAAAACGCTTCTTTTTCAACTCTTGGAGCAGCATAATATTTGAAAGTAGCCGGAATTTTTATTTCTTTCAATGCTACACTATGTGCTTTTCCATTCGATAAAATATCATAAGGAATATCAATGTCGAAAGAGATATTGAGTTGGTTTTCGTTAATAGAAGTATAATCGCTCATTTGTTTAGTTGTAACCAAAATTACTCCACTTGCTCCTCGAGAGCCGTAAATTGCCGTAGCTGATGCATCTTTTAATACCTTTACTGATTTGATAGACTCAGGCGACAAACCATCCATTGCTTCTTGAGTCGAAGGAACACCGTTAATAACAACTAATGGTTGACCATTGTTATCTAAAGTAGCTACACCTCTAATTCTAATATCTGAGTTAGTAACACTTTCAGTTACTTGCAATCCAGAGACCCTTCTTTGTAAAGTGTTTTGAACTGAATTTTCACTCATATACCCCATGGAGGAACCATAATTTTCTTGATACCTCAAAAACCACGAACTCAAAATTGGTGTTTGATTGTTTTGGTTCGGATTTCCAGATGATAAAGTCAGTTTTACTTTTGTCCAATCAATACCTGTATTTTGCTCAACTTGTGCTTTGTACATTATATTCATTGGTTCGCCAATGTTGTTGGCTCGCAAATCATAGAATGGTTTCCAAGATGCAGCTGAGGTCAAATAATTAATGCCCAACTCAACATTTCTAGCGATTTCGTTCATCACCTGAATGATAAGTTTTCCGTTAGATGTTTTTTCTTCCTTTGAAGTATTGATTTCAAGTTTGGCATTCAACTTGGCTAAAAGTTCATTAAGTCGTGTCAATTTTTCTTGCAAAGCATCGTAGTTGTTGCTGGATTCTGTGCGTTTGAGTTTATAATAGTCGACCATTTTCACAAGTTCTGCTACATTTAATCCTGAATTTACACCTGAAGTTTGTTGGTTTTTATCCAATAATTCGATGGTTTTTGTTTCAGATAAACTTGCGTTTTTTACCTTGTTCAGTTCTTTTTGTACCAAATTGATGCTATCTCGCACTTTTTTTATGGCAGGATTGCGCTCATCAATATCATACTCTGAAATATAATTATTTGTAAATTGTGTAGAAAGTACAGTAACTGACGCAGGAGCGCCAATTTGGATGGTGTTTTCATTTATATAGTCCGAAACATTTTTTATAACAATCTCGGTAGTGCCTTTTGGCAAAAATACAGATGTGGTTTGCGAAATTTCGGCAGAATTAAAATATACAGTTACTGCTTTTACTTTGGCAGCAACAAAAATTGGTTTCTGAGCAAAGGCAAATGCCGAAATCAAGAAAGCAAGTAGGAAAGAAACTTTTTTCATAATGTATCAATTTTATAATATATCTACTAGAGAACAAATAACGTAAAAAGGTTGGGAAGCTTCATTTTTTTTATTTAAAAAAGATCTTTTTATTTTAGAAACCCTGTCAGGTGGGGTGTCAAATTTGACTAGATTCGTAAAAAATTGTTCGTTCTTTTTTCTAGGATGAAATTAAATTTATTACTCATTATCCAACGGATTAAAATCCGTTGCTACAATATGTCTCGTTCCTATGGAACTTTCACATAAAGTAATAGAGCCGTAGGCTTGGTCCATTTTTTAAGGCCGGACTTTAGTCCGGTTTACATCGTCAAGCATCAAATAGAGAGCCGTAGGCTCGGTTCATTTTGCGTTTTTGTCCTAGAATTATAAAATTAGCTAATTAAAAAAGGAACGAAGTTTTAAAAATTGAACCATTCAAAATTGACATCCCACCTGACAGGGTTGGGTTTAAATAACAATCAAAACTCAAACGGCTCTTCCACCGCCAACGAATCTATAACCGTAGAATCTTGTACTTTTATATTCAAAATCGAATGCGCATTTCCAGTAAGTTGTAACGGAATAGATTGCCCAATAGTATCTTCGGCAGTTAGAATTCCTCTTCGTAACATCAAATTACTCAGAAATTTTTGGTTTTTCTCCGCATACGATTTTAGGTTTCCTTGGTTGTCAAACTGCCACATAAACTTTTTTGGTCGCGGAACAATCGTCGCTAGAAACAAACACTCTTTCAAAGTCAAATCGGCTGGAATTTTCTGAAAATAGAATTCCGCTGCTTCGCCAATTCCATAGACATTTGGTCCCCATTCAATAACGTTGAAATAAACTTCGAGCATTCGTTCTTTCGATGCGATTCTGTTATTTTCTAGAATATAAACCAATAAGATTTCTTCCAATTTTCGGGAAACTGTTTTTTCACGAGTAAGAAATACGTTTTTAATCAATTGCATACTAATGGTGCTGGCACCTCGTGAGAATTTATGGGTGCGGATGTTTTTAAGAATCGATTGTTTAAAAGCTTCGTTGATAAATCCGCGATGCGAGAAAAACGACGGATCCTCAGACGTTAAAACACATTTTTGTAAATAAGGCGATATTTGATCTAATGGTGTGTAATTTGGATTAGCGGAACCTACTAAAATCGGACGTTGCTGCACATTTTGAATGATGGCGCGATAGACAAATTCGCCATTGAGTTTGTTGAGGTTTGCTTCGCCATATTTGGTGATTTTTAGGTTTTCTTTTTTCAGTTTGCTGTCAAAAATAAGTTGGTTCGGTTTGTTTTTGTTAAACATAAAATCCAATTTATACTCGAAATTACCTTGGGCTTCCATTCCTTGAAAATGGGTAAACAAACCATCGGGAAGCGAAACGATAAAATCCTGCGCTTTCATTTTTGGGATTGCGACTTGAAGTTTGTAAATCGTATCTTCTTCGGTTTCGTAAGCCAAATACGGATGGAATTTTATCTTGTTGAATTGAACGGTTGAACTACTGTCAATCGAAATAAAATCCGAACCCAAGAGAAAACGGAAATCGAATTTTGCATTTTTTATTATCACGTCTTTGCTAGCAATTTTCTTGTGATTGACCATCAAATTCGCAATGGAAGCAAAGCCGTCAACGTGCAATTCGCCACTCGATTTGTCAATGTTTTGTATGTTGATTCGAATGGCGTCGAAGCTGGATTTCAAGCCGTAACGTTGGTCAATATAGGGCATTTTTATAGCGCCTGTATCAATATTAATAAACCGAATATCGGCCATTTTGTTTCTTGGATCGGCTAGGCCTGCGATTCGGATGCGTTGTGAATAAGTTTTAGTTTCAACTTTAATAGAAGTTTCGAGTTGCTGGTTGACCAATCGCAGTTTTTGAAAATTAATGTTGGTTTTATTTCCATTGTCATCCAATCGGAACGAAAGGTTTTCGACTTTCATATCGGTTGGTATCAAGTTCAATACTTTCGAAATGATGTTGTAGGCAAACTCGGCGTAATCTCTTTTTTCGTTGGATGATGATTCCGTTTTGTCTTTTTTTAGAAATGCATCAAAATTGCTACCATTTTTATTTTTGACGAGTTGCACATAACCTTTATCGATTTCTAAGGTTCCTAGTTGTACATCGCCCAACAATAATCGCCATAAATTGACACTGGTTTTCATTTTACGGATGCTAAAAAGCGTGTCGGCATTTTTGGGAACCAAAATTATTTCTGAAAAACTCAAACCCGAAATCCCAACGAAATTGGCTTTTTTTATCGAAAAAGTACTGTTGTATTCGGTTGCCATTTTAAAGGAAGTCTTGGCAATGGTTTGCTGCAAGACTTCATTTCTAAAAACAAAAAGGGAAATAATCAATGCCAAAAAAGTTAGGACAACTATTTTTGCGGCTAAAACTATTTTTTGTTTACGGGTTTTCATACAGTATTTGCCAGTTGAAATTTTTGGCGCATAAAGGAACGCAAAATAATTCTAAAGAAAATAATTTTATGGTTTTCTTTAGAATTTTTAAAGCTGAAGTTAATAATGTTTTCAGATTCACTTAAAAGATATAAATTGCTGACAATTAAAAACTAATGTAGTGTTAAAAAAGCACTTGGTGTTATCTGAATGCAGTTCGTCGGAAAAATGTTTTTTCAAATGGGTTCTATTCGTTCATTTGCCCCATAAATCAGTCAGCCCATTATTATGAAAAAACTAATTGCATTAATTCTGATTTTGATCATTAGTAGTTTCGTTGTTGTTTCTAAAAAAGATACATCTCTAGAAATGGAAATTGCCAGTGAAAACAAAAAAAATACAAATCCAATAAAGCAGAGATGGGAGTATATAAAGCACGAAATAGCGGATGAAAAAATTGATTTAGAAATAGATTATCCTCAAAGATATCAAGAACCTATCTTGTTGGATATAAAAAATGCGACCGCCAAAGACAGTCTTGCGGTACTTACTTTTATAAAAAATTTAAAAGAATTATTCCCTTTAAAGAAAGTGCGTTACTTTTCAGATTTTGTGGGAACAGATTTTGAAACTTACAAAAAAAACGGGAAATCATTAAAACCTATCAAACAATCTTTTGATGTTGTAATGTCTTACACTATCCAGTTATCATTTGACCCCAAGATGCAATATACAAATTCTGGGACCAGTACCTATGATGGCTCTAATTTGTATCCTTTTATTGGGGCATTGCGTGAAAATGTGTGGAATATGTATAATAACTCAACATTATTAATTATTGGTTTTAATGACGAGGTAACAGTCAAAAAAAGACGGACTTTTATCGCTTCCGAATTTTTTAAGGTTTATTGGAAAATTTATTATAAAAATTTTGTTACTACAACACCTGAATATTTAACTTTAAGACAGGATACAGATGAACGAGTGAAATATTGGGAATACAACCTTTCTTCTACTAATAAAAATATTGGATTTATAAAAGATGATGCATTTTTGATAACGAAACTATTTGCTACGGATTTCAAAAAACAATTTGAAACCTATATGTATTCCAATTATCCTTGGCGTTATGCAAGTAGTTTTATTAATAAAAAAATGCATAATTTTAAAGTTTGGGGAATTATTATTGGTGTAGGTTTATTAGCTTTTGGTTTAATATTTAGTTATTTTCAAGATAGAAAATACAAGTATTCTTGCCTCAATTACTTGTTTCCAATCTATTTTATTTTGCTCTTTTTTTTACAGTTAAGTTTAGTTTATGATTATCTTACTACATTTAACATTATTATAACTTGCCAAAATAATATTCTTTTCAATTTGATTTTCCCTTTGGTAGTAGCGCCCCTAATTTCTTTAGTATTATGGGGATTAGAAAAAATAAGTTTCAAAGTAAATGAAAATTTTAGTCATCAATTGATTCTGAAAGTAATTTTTACCTTTCTCTCATTTTTAGTTTTGATGATATTTTTACTAGTGGTAGAATCTGACAGAGCAGGACTTTTAGAATCTTTCTTTCCCTATATTTTTTTCTCAGCTGGATTAGCAATTGGAAGAGGTATATTGTTGTATTTGAATCATTTTTCAGAATCATTGGCCAAAGAAAAAGATGTGGAGTTGAGCCGTCTGAAGGAAGCCAAAGCCGAAGCCGAAGTCAAAATGTTGCAATCGCAAATTAATCCACATTTTTTGTATAATGCCTTGAATTCAATCGCAAGTTTAGCACATACGGATGCTGATAAAACCGAAAAAATGGCGTTGTCCTTATCGGATTTGTTCCGTCACAGCATCAATCGAAAAGGAAAAAAAGTGAATACTTTGGGTGACGAATTAAGCTTGGTGCGGAATTATTTAGAAATTGAACAAATCCGTTTTGGTGACCGTTTGGATTTTAGTATTGATGTCGAACCTGATTTATTGGCTGTAGAAATTCCAATGTTTATGTTGCAACCTTTGGTAGAAAACGCTATAAAACATGGTATTTCTAAAATAGAAGGTCAAGGAGAAATTGTTTTGAAAGTAAATAAGAAAGACAAAGGCATTTTGATTTCGGTTCAGGACAACGGCCCCGATTTTCCGGATGGATTGGTCAGTGGACACGGTTTGCAAACAGTTTATGATTTGCTGCGATTTAGTTATGGAGATAAAGCTGAAATCAGTTGGCACAATAAACCCAAAAAAGAAATTACAATTTACATCACCATTGTATAAATGAAAAATCTACCCTACACCACTTTAATTATAGA
>CAMCTL010000081.1 GCA_945878515.1 Flavobacterium psychrophilum
AGTGCACCAGTATAGGAGTAAAACAAATCTTTTACTTCATCTATTTTATGATGTAAGCTTGCTTTAGACATTTTAGGAAATGCAGTGGCAACAAAACTTCTTAAAGGAATTTGTTGTAATTCAGTAAGTTTTAATGGGATACTATAAAGCGCAACAGCTGCATTGCCTAAAGGGCTAAGACTAATAATCAAAACGTCGGCACTGCGCAAAAGGTTGGTTCCTATCAGCGTAAAAGTGGTGTACTTTCCAAAGTTTAACAATGTTTTGTTGGTTTCCGCATTGGCTCTGGTAACGTATTTTGTTCCATCCCAACCGGCTATGATACTAATCAATGAGGTGAAAGCATTGATGATAAGCATTGCAAAAACGAGTTGTGTTACAGTAAAATTTAGAAAAAAATAATTAACTAATAGTACTGCGAAAAATGATCCGCTATTTAAAGCTTTGATTGCTAATATTTTTCCATACTTTCTGTCCGCTTGCAATACTACTAGGGCATTATTCCACGGAAGATTTAAAAATGCTAATACTGGATACCAAGTAAAAAACAAACCATAACCAGATTTACTGATCGATTCATTAAACACAATATTGCACAATATCAGAATAATTGCAATAAAAACGGTGGCGCCAAATCCAATTAAAGCATTAGAACCTATTAGTTTGACTCTTTCAGCGTGTTCTGCTCCAGATAAATAGCGAATTAATCCCGTATTGGTAATTCCAAATCGGAACATTTCGACAAACGAACCTGCGGTGATAAACAATACCCATTGTCCAAAAAGTTCCAAGGACAAACTTCTAGTAAGCAATGCAAATCCTGCGATTCCTAAAATTGCGATAACCATATTTCCTGCCAATGACAGAAAATTGTCTTCTCGAACAATTTTTTTTAGTTTTTGCATCACTTTGTTGAATTAAATTTGATTTTTATTAAAAAATTGAAATTGGAACAAAGATTTTAGTTTCTTTCTGAATTCACTTCTCTTTTTAGGTAAATCTCCCAATAATGATTCAACTTCCTTAAGTTCAACGCCATTAATTACAAAATGGGTTTTAAATGCAGTTGTTGGAAGTAGTCCGCCTAACGCATAGTCATCTGCTTCTGACCATAATCTATTGGAACGACAAATAAGAATATCAATATCGGACTGTGTAAATAATTCTGGTGGATAATTATTATGAATTATTGGTGGCAATTCGATAATAACATAGTCGGGAGTGAAATCAAGTTGTATATTGTTTTGCTCCAAAATATCTTTATAATCTAGTGCTTTATAAAACTGATCATTAATTGCATAAGTAAAATATTCTGACGGCTGAAGAGCACTTATCGCTTGGGATAAAAATGGATTGTTAAAATCAATTCTTGGGTCTTGATAGCCTAAAATTTTGGTCAAAATGGGAAATCTATTTTGCTTTTTGAAATTATGCTCATTGGTGGAATAATTAAGGAAAAGTATTTTTTTTCCATCTTTTTTTAATTCCTGTGCAATATTTCCTGCTAATACTGTTTTTCCTTCCATTTTTTGGGTGCTAAAGAAAACAATTGTTTTTACGGCATCATCTGTACTAGTGTTTCCTAAAAATTTTAAGATATTTTGAGTAATGATTTCAATCAGACGGTTTTGGATGAAAGGTAAATTGCTTGTATTGGGATGCAGTAATATTTTGGGCATCATTCCCAAGGATGGCACTTTTAAAATTCTACCTGCCTTTTTAGCATTTTTTAATGTATCATCAAAATATTCCATTATGATGAAAATTCCCAAAGTTAGAATAAAACCCAAAAAAGCTGCAGCTATTACAAGTACTTTTCTTTTAGTTGGCAAGGGTGATAATGGATAAAAAGGCGGGTCAATTGTTTTTAAGTTTGATGACAATGTATTGTCTTGCATTTTTAGTTTGGCTAAATTTAAGCCATGAAGAATTTCTAAAGATTCTTGTTCGGATACAGAAATTTCTCTTTCAATCCTAGTAATATTTGCACCGGCGGGAGCATAAATTTCATATTGTTTTTGAAAATTTTTATTGTCAGCATCCATTATTTTGAGCTTGGCTTTTATGTTTTCAGCTTCGACAATATTATCCATCCAATCGGGCAGAACTTTGTTTACAGGCAATCCATCAACCGTGTTTTGATAAGTATATAATTCGTTTATACTTTTGCTAATGTCATTCAATAAATTTTCAGATTGTAATTTAAGGGCATCTAATTTAACAAGATCTTTAGGGTTTTTGCCAGACTCGATTTCTGCTTGAACTAAGGCTATTTTATAATTAAGTTCTCCTAGTTGTTTCTTTTTTTCAAGAACAGCATTGCTTTTTGATTGAATAACATCCTGAATACTTAACTTCTTTTCTAATCTTTTTGTTGAAGCCTCAAGCCCTGCTAATTCAGCTCTTTTATCGTTATAGGCTACTTCCATCTCCTCTTTTACAACAGCTACAGCTTTACTTTGCTCATAATAGTTTATAATGTTGTAGGATTTGTTAAATTCAAGTAGTTTATCTTCTCCTTTTTTTAATTTTTCATTTGCAATCGCTAGTTGTGCCTGAAAGTATTTTACAACTGCATCTGACCTGTTTTCTTTAATATTTCTGTAATTTTTTATACATACCTCATTGTAAATTGCAAGCGTTTGCTGACAAATACCAGGATCGTCAACTTGATAGGTCAATTTTACTAAATCGCTATTTGATATTCTTAGCGCTTTTACTGTAGCTATTGCAGTTATAGAATAATGTGGATGTTCATAATTAAGTAATTCATATACAAAATTAGAAGTACTACTATTCTTTAGGGCAGTGAAATTTTGTACTGTTTTCTCATAATTAGCACGATTGATTTCAGGCGGAAATAATCCATCAAAATTTTCTGGCAGTGTTGTTTTGTTAGCTGCTATTTTACCTTTTTCTATATATTGATATAGTTCTTTTGGAATTTTGCTTATTAATTTCTCATAATTAGCCGAGGATATGAATTTAGGGTTTGCTTTAGGCAACATTAAATGCTGTACCAACAATCTAATACCAACTTCTTCTTGCGTTTCTCTAGATTGAATAATATTAATTAAATTATCAAAAGCCGTATTGGTAGCCTGATAATTGAATGTTTTATCCATTTCAATGGACGAGCCGGAAGCAAGTCCAGTGTACAAAAGGCTTTGCGACGAATATTCAAAATGAGGTTTTACGGTAAGCAATGTGACCAAAACCGCAAGTAGGGTTGGCACAATTATTAGAAGTATTTTATGCTTCAATATTAACCGTATAAATTCAATTAATTTCATCTTTTATTTTGTTGGTATTATATTAAATGCAAAACCTGCCATATCTTCTAATATTTGTTTTGCTAATAAATAATCAGACTTAGCCGATTCGTAGTCTGCCTCCATATTTGAAGACATACTTGTTATTCTAACATATTCTGCAACAGGAACTAAACCATTTCTAAATTCCTTCTCCACCATTTGCATATTGACTCTTCCATTGCTCATACTTTCTGATTTTATTTTCAGAATTTTTTGCTTTAAAATTAAGTCTTGATACAATCTTATTGCAGTTTGTCTTATCTCATCTTCTTGGAATTGCACCATTCTTTTGGATTCTTCAATTTCCATTTTTGCCAGATTAATTTGATTTTTTCTATGAACGAAATCAAAAACTGGAAATTTAAAATACAGACCAACACCATAATTCAATTGTGAAGTTGTGGTGTTTAAAACGGTGCCAGTAGACCCTCCTGTTGCAGTTAAAGAAGTGTTATCAAAAGTACCATATCTACCATCTCCTTGGATTCCGAAGTTTCGTGTCCAATACAGCGTTTCTGATTTAAGTTTGCCAACCTGTACTCCTACGTGCTGTCTTCTAAATCGCACCATACCATTACGATTTACTACTGAATCTATGATAACACTTAATGGCGGTATGTTTACTTCAATTTCATCAATCGAAGTTTTTTTTATAGGAGTTGATTGTGCCAGTATAGCATTAGTACAGAAAGTATTTATAAACAAAAGGAAGATTATTTTTAATACAATTTTCATCATTCTTAATTCAATTATTAAACAGAATCTTTTTGCAGTAGGGCAGGTATGGTTCGTAAAATGAGTTTTAAATCATACCAAAATGAATAGTTATCTCCTTTAAAATGATCGGCGTATTCATTATCTAGTCGCATTCTTTCTTCTTCAGACATATTACCACCTCTTCCTCTTAATTCCACTTGCCATAAACCTGTAATGCCCGGAGGTGCCAAAAACCGTTTCGATAAAGAGTCGGCTGTAAGCATTTCTGCTTCATATACGGGTAATGGTCTATTGCCTACAATAGACATATCTCCTTTTAGCACATTAATAAGTTGGGGTAATTCGTCAATACTGGTGTTTCGTATAAATTTACCTACTCGTGTTACACGAGGGTCATCAACAATTTTAACAAAGGTAGAATTGGTTTTTGCTGCCTCAATTTTTTGCACATTAAACCAATAATCACAAATCTCGTGAGTGTCTATATACATGACTGGTGAGCAAGTTTCTCCTTCTGGTAACTTCAGGCATCTTGGACAAGGCTGATTTACTATTTCATTTATAGGTTTCTGTGTGGTATTGTACTGATTTTTTTCTTTTGCTAGTTTTTTCAAAAGTTCATCTGAACCTGTTCGCATAGAACGAAGTTTGTAAAAATCAAAAGTTTTTCTTCCGACCCTTTTTGAAATGTAATACACTTTACCCTTTGATTCTAGTTTTATAGCAATCAATATGAGTATTAAAAAAGGAGATGCTACTAACAAAACAGATAATGCCACAAAAATGTCAAAAATACGTTTTGAAAGAGGCATTCTATACATTTCCTCATTTGTTGTAGGCAATTTTACAATTTTTGGCGCCTTTTTGTGGAGACAAAGAAAATAAATTCTATGTAATATGTCTTCGGGATTAGTAACAGTGGTCACATAGTAATCGTCAACTCGTTTTTTGAATGCCAGTTTGTATACATCACTATTAAATTCTTTTGCTACAAGAATAAAAGGAATAGTATTAAATTGGGAATGTTTTCTTACCCATTCAAAAAGAAATAACCCATTGTTTCCAGCTAAATTGTAATTACAAATTATGGCGTCAACAGTAGCGTCTGTACTAAGATAATTAGTCGCTTGAATGCTATTATCTATTGTAATCACAGATACATTTTCGTTTTTGCTTAAAACTTGAAAACACTCCGGATAGTTACCAATGCATACTATGTTAAGAATTGAGTTCATAATTATTGAATTTGGTCGGTTAAAGTAGATCGAGAATAGCTGGTATTTACAAAGTTACCATTCTATTGAAAAGTGAATTGGGAAAAGATTTTTTTTGACCAATTCTTCTAATTCCTCGGGATTAAAAGGTTTTGTTAAATAATCTTGAGCGCCAAGTTTATAACACTTAATGCGTTCTTTGCTTTCAGATTTACCTGACAACATAATAATAGGTGTGTGTTTTGTAAAGCCTCTTTGGCGAACATTAGTCAAAAACTCATAACCATCCATTTTAGTCATTTGAATGTCACTAATAATCAAATCAGGAAGATTTTCTTCCAGCCAATTCAAAGCTTCTAGTCCGTCATCCATAGAAACTACATCATAGTCCTGAGAAAGGAAATTTTCTAATAAAAGACAAATACTTTTTTCGTCATCTACTACTAATACTTTTTTCTTCATAATTTTCTTAATTAATTACATTAAAATCATTTTTCATACTATCAACAACTTCTTTTATAAGTGTGTTAAAACTTAAGATTTTAAATTCTAATTCCGCTGATTCTGAATTGTTATGTAGCATATTTTCTAAATTATGGGCTTCTTTTTCTAGCGTTACCACACCAAAATAAGTTAATGTTGGTTTTATTTTATGAACTAACCTTTCAATTTTTAAAAAATCCTTTTCAGAATAAGCGCTAGCGATTTCCTCAATAGATTGCGAAATTTGGTCAATAAAGACGTCAACCATTTTTGCAATCTTTTCTTCGTCCCCACGACACATTTTATGAATCATTTCAAGGTCGTATAATTTCATTGTTGACATATTTGAGTTTTTAGGTAATTGCAAAATTGCTAAAATAGTTAAAATGTAATGTTTATCCGTTAAATCAATTTTAACAAATCTGTTAAATAATGATTACAATTCTAAATTAATTTTGCAAACAATATTAATGCTTTACTAAAGGTAATTTAAATAACAGACTTAAAAAAATCGATAGTTTTTATCAAACCTTCTTCTAGCTCTATTTTTGGAGACCATTCTAGTTCTTTTTTAGCAATAGAAATATCTGGTTGTCTCATCATTGGATCATCAGAAGGCAAGGGTTTGTATATAATTTTCGAACTGGATCCTGTGAGTTCTATTACTTTTTTGGCAAGTTCAAGGATTGTAAATTCATTTGGATTTCCCATATTCACAGGCCCAAGAAACTGATCCGGCGAAGCCATCATTCTTATCATTCCTTCCACTAAGTCATCCACATATTGAAAACTTCTGGTTTGTTGTCCTTCGCCATAAACGGTAATATCATGGTTTTGCAAAGCCTGAACTATGAAGTTAGACACTACTCTTCCGTCATTAGGATCCATTTTTGGTCCATAGGTATTAAATATTCTAATGATTTTAATTTTAACATTATTCTGTTTGTGATAATCCATAAACAATGTTTCTGCGCAACGTTTTCCCTCGTCATAGCAAGAACGTTCTCCAATTGGATTAACATTACCCCAGTAAGATTCTTGTTGCGGATGAACATGTGGGTCACCATAAATTTCACTAGTAGAGGCTTGCAATATTTTTGCGTTTATTCTTTTTGCAAGTCCCAACATGTTAATAGCACCCATTACCGAAGTCTTGATCGTTTTGATAGGATTGTGCTGATAATGTACTGGGGAAGCTGGACAAGCAAGGTTGTATATTTCATCAGCCTCTATAAAAAAAGGAGCGGTTACGTCATGCCGAATCAATTCAAAATAAGGATTGTCTAACAAGTGAACAACATTCTTTTTTTGTCCAGTGAAAAAATTATCAAGACAATATACTTCATTACCTTCGTTTAATAAGCGTTCGCACAAGTGGGATCCAACAAAGCCAGCACCACCAGTTACTAATATTTTTTTCTTTGACATAATTAATTTTATTAAGCTGTTTTTTTTCTACTTATAGTGATGTATTTATTCCAATACAGAAATAATCAAAACCGTTTGCTTTCATTTCGTCTTTATCGTAAATATTTCTTCCATCAAAAATTACAGGATTAGTAAGTAATTTTTGAACAATTTTTAGATTTGGAAATTTAAATTCTGGCCATTCTGTAAGGATTGCTAGACAGTCTGCATCAATAAGCGTCTCATATTGATCTTCACAATAGGAAATGGTATCGCCAAAGTGATGTTTAGCTTCATTAATAGCAATAGGGTCGTAGGCTTTTACTATCGCTCCAGCTTGCAAAAGGTTTTTTACTATATACAAGGATGGTGCTTCGCGCATATCATCGGTTTGTGGTTTAAAGGATAAACCCCATAAAGCAATAGTTTTACCTTTTACATCTCCTTTATAATAGTTCATTATTTTATTGAAAAGCACTAATTTCTGATCGTTATTAACTGCTTCTACTGCTTTTAGAACTCGCAGTTCATAATTATTTTCACTTGCTGTTCTTATTAATGCTTGAACATCTTTTGGAAAACAAGAACCACCATATCCAATACCTGGGTAAATAAATTTGTGTCCAATTCGTGAATCTGAACCAATACCTTTTCTTACTTTATTTATATCCGCACCAACAATTTCGCAAAGGTTTGCTATATCATTGATAAAACTAATTTTTGCAGCAAGCATCGAATTTGCGGCATATTTAGTCATTTCGGCAGAAATAATATCCATAAAAATTACAGGATGACCATTTAGTGTAAATGGTTTGTATAAACTTTTCATTAAATCTTCGGCTCTTTCACTCTCTAATCCAACTACAATTCTGTCGGGTTTCAAAAAGTCGTCAATTGCTGCTCCTTCCTTAAGGAACTCTGGATTTGATGCTACATCAAAGTCTATTTTTACATTCCTTTTATCAAGCTCTTCTTGCAATGCTTTTTTAACTTTTTGAGAAGTACCTACCGGAACTGTACTTTTTGTTACCACTAATAGGTAATCATTAATATTTTTTCCGCAATCTCTAGCAACTGCAAGTACATATTTTAAGTCTGCACTACCATCTTCGTCAGGTGGAGTTCCTACCGAAATAAATAAAACTTCAGAATCTATTAAAGCTTCTGCAATGTTAGTTGTAAAAGCTAATCTCCCTTTTTTCATGTTTCGGGTAATCATATCTTCTAATCCAGGCTCATATATAGGTATAATACCATTATTGAGATTGTCAATTTTTTTACTGTCAATATCAACGCAAACAACATTAATACCTACTTCCGAAAAGCAAGCTCCTGTAACGAGTCCAACATATCCGCTGCCAACAATTGTAACTTTCATAATTATATTTTTTTGGGTTATTTTATTTTCTAAATGTACATAATTTTTTTTAGAAATTAAAATTTTTTTAAAAATTGATTGTCAATTATTTACGAATTAATTAGTCGTTAAAACAACGTTTTTTATCGATGAAAAACTAATTTTCAATTAATTTTTGATAAATTTTTTTTCCCGATCCGTTTTACGTTGCAAACTAATAATATAAATTGTATTTGCATCGGTTTTTGGAAACTTGGCAAGGCTATTTTCTAAAAATTGAACATTGTTATAAAATATATAAAGTAGCGTATAGTGCCAAAAAAAGAAGAATCAAACCAGATTGCAGATGAAATTATTCATAAAAATCCGTTGAGATAAACTAAAGAATAAAGATATTTTATGCCCCTAATTATGTTCCTAAAAGAAAAAACCCTTATTAAATAAGGGTTTTGAGGCATTTCAGCAGAGAGGATGGGATTCGAACCCACGATACAGTTGCCCATATACAAACTTTCCAGGCTTGCTCCTTCAACCACTCGGACACCTCTCTATTTAAATTGGTTTGCAAAGAACACTAAAAAATTTGACTTTAGAAAATGAATAGCTTCTTTTTACTCCATTTCTCCCCGCAATGAAGCTTCAAATGTACTTTTAAAATTTTCTTTCGTAATATTTTGTCCTAACAAGTACATCAATTTTGTTATTGCCGCTTCTGTGGTAATGTCTTTGCCCGAAATCACGCCAATTTCTTTCAAAACAGTACTCGTTTCATATTTTCCCATAGTGACATTTCCAATAGCACATTGCGTTACATTAATAATATGTAATCCGCTTATGATGGCATTATTTAGTAATGTCAAAAACCATTTCTCAGTTGGTGCATTTCCTGAACCATAAGTTTCTAAAACTATTCCTTTGAGCTGCGGAGTATGAAATATAGCAGACAAAATAGTTTCAGTAATTCCTGGGAACATCTTTATAATTACTACATCTTTATCTAAATTTTTATGAATCTTCAATTTTCCTTGAACTGTTTTTGGTAAAAATAATTCAGAAAAAATCTTCAAGTTTACACCCGACTCTATCAAGGTTGGATAATTAGGTGAGATAAAAGCATTAAAATTCTCGGCATTTATTTTTGTAGTTCTATTACCTCGGTACAATTTGTATTCAAAATATAGGCATACTTCGCTAATTAAAGGTTTGTTGTTTTCTTTTAAAGAGGCAATTTGAATTGCTGTGATCAGATTTTCTTTAGCATCGGTTCTTAAATCTCCAATAGGCAATTGTGAACCAGTGAAAATTACCGGTTTTGATAAATTTTCGAGCATAAAACTCAATGCAGAAGCGGAATAAGACATTGTGTCGGATCCGTGAAGCACAACAAATCCATCAAAGTTTTCATAATTACTATCGATGATTTCGACAATTTCTTTCCATTTATCTGGATGCATTGTGGATGAATCGATTGGCGTTTCGAATGAAACTGTCTCGATATTGCACTCCAATTGTTTTAATTCAGGAATTTTTTGAAGCAATTCGCTAAAATTAAAAGCTTTAAGTGCTCCAGTCTCAAAATCTTTCATCATACCAATAGTTCCACCGGTATAGATTAAAAGAATTTTGGATTTACTGTACATTTTTGTATTTTAGTTTATTGACAACCGGATTGGCATACATCGCTAAAAAACTTTGCAACTCCAATGGATTACTTTGATCGATTCGCATTTCTAATCTGCGTTCAAAAAGTGATTTTTCGTTTTCTGTATATAAATTCGAATAAGTATGGGTGTTATTTAAGATATCGTAAGCAATATAATTTGTGGGCCAAAGCTTGTAATTGCTCAAGATAGAATCGTCAATTACCTGAGCCAAAGCTTGAATTTGCTTATTTGTGGAGTCATGATTAATTTTCAAATCCTCTAATTCTTTTTCAAGAACGTCGCCGATATGAATGTGGATTTTTTTCTTTTGTCCCATAATTCCACTCATCAAATTGGTGAAATCTTCATTTTTTTCCTTGATATAAATTTCTTGTTTTGCTTCTGCCAAAAGTTGAGGCATTTTCAAAGCGTCGGTCGGATCATATTCATAAGCAATAGAAACTGGAACGATTTGGATTTTCTTGAAATAATCCATCAAATTTCCCTCGTCCGATGCCATGGCTAGCATTTTTAAAACCGCTGGATTTGTAGCATCTTTTCCATCTTTTGTTCGTCCTTCGCGTTGTGCAATCCAAACTGAACGGTTTTCATGTTGCAATAACTTACTTATATATTCAGATAATAATTTGGAACTTTGCAACATTTCTCGCGGAGACAAACCGCGTTGAACCAAGAAATTTCGGTTTAATTTTGCCAATGTCTTCAAGAATGATTTTTGCACCAAATTGTCACCAATAGCCGATGCGGTCATCACCAATTTATGCTCGAATAAACAAGCATTCAGTAATGAAGTATCTAAAAGAATATCGCGGTGATTAGAAATAAATAAATAGGAAGTGTTTTTTTCTAACTTTTCAAAACCTGAAGTAGTGAGTCCGTCGGAGGTTTTTTCTAGAACTTTTTGAACTGATGCATAAATAAAATTACATTGAAAATCCCTGGTCGAATGGGTTCTAAGCAATTGTTCTTTCCAAACCTCATCATCAAGTTCAGGAAAAGTAAAGTTCATCAACGCTTTCATCATTGGATGATGAACGACATTTTGAAGTGCGTCATTAACTTCGGTTTCATAAAAAGGACGAATAGCGTCAAATTGTGACATATAATATGATTTACAAAAACAAATGAACAAAAATTATATTAATTAAACTGAAATTTTAGATTAAATTCCAAATACAAACTTAGAATTTTCTGTCGTAATTCGTGCAACTTCTTTTAGCGAAGTATCGTAGATTTCAGAAAGTTTGGCTGCCACTAGCAACAAATAGGAACTTTCGTTGCGTTTTCCTCTAAATGGAACCGGTGCTAAATACGGAGAATCAGTCTCAAGTACAATATGTTTCAAATCGATTTGGTTCAAAAATTGGTCTATTTTCCCGTTTTTAAATGTTACCACGCCGCCAATTCCTAGTTTCATATTGTATGAAATAGCTTGTAGTGCTTGTTCGTAGGTTCCTGAAAAACAATGAAATATTCCAAATAAATCAGCCGATTTTTCTTTTTCTAGAATTTCAAAAATTTCTTCGAAAGCTTCCCGACAATGGATGACTATTGGCAATTTATATTTTTTTGCCAACTGAATTTGTTTTCTAAAAGCCTCTTGTTGTTGCGGCAAACTGGTTTTATCCCAAAACAAATCAATACCTATTTCGCCGATAGCAACAAATTTTCGTTTGGCTAATTCTTCTTCAACATGCTGCAATTCCTCAAGATAGTTTTCCTGTACGTGTGTAGGATGCAAGCCCATCATCAAAAAAATATTTTCGGGATAATTGTTTTCCAAATCATACATTGATTGTGTAAATGTAGAATCGATGGCAGGAATAAAAAACCTAGAAACTCCAGCATCAATGGCGCGTTGAATCATTTGTTTGCGGTCTTGATCAAACTCGTTAGAATATAAATGGGTGTGCGTATCGGTAAGTATCATGAATTTAGTTTAAAATAGCAAAGTTAGTTTTTTGAAGGATTGAATGGTACAATTATTCATTTTTAGATTACTTTTGAAGAACAAAATATGTTTATGAATTATCTTCCTTATCTTCTCAAAAAAGAAAACTACAAAAAAATAAAATTTAAGGTTTCAAAGACACAACATTTGCTCATCAAAGCAAAAATCAATGGCGTAAAAGGAAATTTCATTCTCGATACCGGAGCGTCGAATAGTTGTATTGGTTTTGAAAGTGTTGAATTTTTCTTGTTGGAAGCAAAAGAATCGAAGACAAAAGCTTCTGGAGCTGGTGCAACTGGAATGATTACCCAAATTGCGGTTGATAGTAAATTACAATTGGGCAGTTGGAAACACGCTGAATTTGACCTTGTAATTTTCGATTTGTCCCACGTAAACGAGGCATTGATTGCACACAAAGCCAAGCCTGTTCATGGCATTATTGGTGCTGATGTTTTAATGAAAGGCAAAGCAATTATTGATTATTTCAATCACTATTTGTATTTGAAATAGCATACTTTTTTAAAGAAAAATAAGAGACAATACCACTACAAATCATCAGTACTCCACCAAGAATAAATGGCATTCCTGCGAATTCAAATGGAGAGCCTTTGTGTGTAAAATAATAAAAAAGACCCGACATTACTGGAGGTCCAATAATGGTTGCGGCGCTCATTAAACTAGCAATTGTTCCTTGAATTTCGCCTTGTTCTGACGGCAAAACATGATTTGAAATAATGGCTCGCAATGCTGGACCGGCAATTCCTGCAAGACAATACGGAATCAGAAAGAGAAACATCATCCAACTTTCGGAAGCAAAGGCAAACAAAAACATTGCAATTGGATACAAAAGCATTCCTGCATAAATACTTTTTTCATTTCCTAGTTTCCGACTAGTCCATCGTATCAATCCACCTTGAACAAGACTTACCAAAACTCCAACAACGCCAAGCGAAATTCCAACCATTTTTTCGTCCCAACTAAATTTGTACATTGTAAAATAACTCCAGTTGCTTTCTACAGCATGGGATGCAACAAAAATCAAAAACAAAGCAATCAAAAATCCATATAGAGAAGGGTATTTTTTTAAATTCAAAAAAGCACCAATTGGATTAGCTCTTTTTAAGTTAATGGCTCTTCTATTATCTTTGGATAATGATTCGGGTAAAATAAAATAACCGTACAAGAAATTAAGCAAACATAAAGCTGCGGCCGCATAAAAAGGAATCCTAGACCCATAATGCCCCAAAATCCCCCCTAAAACGGGTCCAATTATGAATCCTAACCCAAAAGCTACACCTATCATTCCGAAGTTTTTGGCTCTATTCTCTGGCGTACTGACATCAGCTATATACGCAGTAGCGGTTGAAATACTTGCACCTGTTAACCCTGCTATTATTCGTCCTATAAATAACCAAGTAATAGTTGGAGCAAAGGCCAATAATACATAATCCAATGAAAAGGCAAAAAGGGAAATTAAGATTATAGGTCTTCGTCCAAATTTATCACTTAAATTACCAATTAATGGAGCAAACATGAATTGGGTCATAGCATAAGCAAATGTTAACCAACCACCATATTTAGCAGCTTCGCTAACATCTCCTTGTATTAATTCTTTGATTAATTTAGGTATTACTGGAATGATAATTCCCCATCCAGTAATGTCGATTAACATAGTGATGAAAATAAAACCTATTGCAGCTTGTTTTTTATTTGAGGACATAAAGAGTTTGGTTTGTAAGACAAATAAACAAAAAAAATCCGTTTAGAAATAAAACTAAACGGATTTTTGCATTTTATGAATTTGATTATCCTACATTTCAAATGCTTTCTTAGGATTTCCACCACAAAGCAATTCTACTGGATTTTCTAATGCTTCTTTCACTGCAACCAAGAAACCAACAGACTCACGACCATCGATAATTCTATGATCATAAGAAAGTGCAACATACATCATTGGATGAATCTCTACTTTGCCATTTACAGCAATCGGACGCTCGATAATGTTGTGCATACCAAGGATTCCAGATTGTGGCGGGTTGATTATTGGCGTAGACAACATACTTCCGAAAACACCACCGTTTGTTATGGTAAATGTTCCTCCTGTCATATCGTCAACGGTAATTTGCCCGTCTCTTGCTTTGATTGCTAATCTTTTGATCTCAGCTTCAATTCCACGAAACGATAAGTTTTCGGCATTTCGAACCACAGGAACCATCAATCCTTTTGGACCAGA
>CAMCTL010000082.1 GCA_945878515.1 Flavobacterium psychrophilum
GCTTGTACTGTAATCGCTCCTACTGAACCTACTCCTGCTGCAATACCACTATAGTTTACATTTAAAACGTTGCCATTGGCACCGGTTTGAGTTACTGTTCTTACTCCTTCGGCTTGTCCAACAATTCTAACGCCTGCTGGTACTGTCCATAAATAAGAATTAGCGCCTACAAATGCTGGTACTCTGTATGAAACTGTTGTAGCTGTTCCTACAAATGGACCAACCGCTAAAGTGGCTGCTGCAAATGTACCTGCAGTTGTTCCTGCTGTGTTGCTGGTGATTGTTCCTATGGCTTCTGTTGGTAGCGCAACCATTGTTGCAACTAACATTGCTCTTGGACTAGTTACACCATTGGACATCACTTGTGCTACATAATAAGTTTTAGTAGCTGTTGGAATTGGAGCAACTGATAATGCTGTACCACCTGTGGCAGCTGTAAACCATCGTAATGGGTTATTTCCTGAAGGTGTTGCAGTTAATGCAGTTCCCAAACCTTTACAAAAAGAAACATTACTTACAATTGGCGCAACTGCTGTTGGTATGGCTTTAGAGAAAAAGATGTTATCTACATAAATCGTTCCTGAACCTATAAACATTAATTGTCCTACTCTATTTAATTCAAAATCTGGATTAATAGTTGTAAGCGATGATACAGGAATAACAACTGAATTCCAACCTGGATTTAGTGTAATTGTTGTATTTGCTTCTCTTGCAACATCTGAACTTCCAGCTCCACCAACTTGGTTGATTACTCTAAAAACTACAGATGAAGTTCCAGCACCATAGATGTCTAAATGAATAGAATCATAAGAAGATATATCAATTACTGAACCCAATTGAATTCCTTGATAGTTAAGATTAGAATATCTAAGAGTTGGGTTTCCAGCAATACTTTCTAAAGCATATTGTGTTTGCTGTCCCCAGTTTGGATAGAATTGAGTACCTGCAACATTAGCATAACCGTCAGCACCACTAAAAATTGACAATACTCTATCACCTGGAATAGAAGGTGCTGGAGCAGCAGTAGATAATGAAACTACTAAGGTAGCAGTAGTGCTTGCAGCACCAAAACCTCCTGCAGCAGCTTGTGTAACTGTAATAATAGAAGAACCAGCACCTACAATAGTTACTGTTGTACCAGAAATCGTAGCAACTGCTTCATTACTACTAGTGTAAGTAAATGCGCCAGCGCTGTTAGAAGATGGAGCGGTTAAGCTAAAACTAGCATCACCAACTACTTTTGCAGGAACTGTAAAAGCACCTAAAGTAGCAGAAGGAGCACCAGTTTCAGGTCTGTAGAAATAAAAGTTGTCAACATACACAGTAGAACCACCAGATTGTGGGTCTAATAAAATCTGTGTAATTTTAGATTTATTTACTGATCCTCCAAATAAAGACATTGGAATATCGACACTTCTCCATGTACCAGTTACAACTGGATCTTGAACAATAGTAAGCCCTTCTGATACACCATCAATAGTGTTCACAATTTTGGCAATCATAATTTTTGCATCAGGAGTCCAATAGTCAATGTGCATAGTAGTCATTTGAGTTAAATCAATACCATTTGCATAATTAGTAACTATACCTAAGAATTCACCATCAATTTTCCAAGTTGGATTTCCACCAATTGTTTCAACTGAAAAAGAATTTAATCCTGACCATTCTGTAGGAAGTTCATTTAATGTTACATTAGAATAAGCACCACTAAATATCGATTTTACATCCCAAGCGTTTCTTGCTGGAGGAGTTGGCGCAGCTGTGCTAGGAGGAAAACCTTCGTCTACAGTACTGTCGCAATCATTGTCTAAACCATCTGCAATTTCGGTAGCACCAGGATAAACAGCTGCACTACTATCGTTACAATCTGTATTGTTTACAGAAAATCCTGTTGGAGGAGTTGTCGCAGTAGACAAAGTAGCAGCACCTGCACCATATCCATCACCATCGGCATCAGCATAATATGTGTTGGTACCTGCAGGAACTTTCCAGAAAAAAATATTATCCAAATAAACAGTACCATTTCCAACAATCTTAAATTCTTTAAGGTTAGATTTAGTTAAGTTTGGATAAGATGATAATGGAATGTCATAACTGTTCCAGCCACTTAAAGTAGGAGTTACAGTAACTTGCTCTTCAGGATTAGTTCCATCAAGGACAAACATCTGGAATGAAGTACAATCTGGTGTCCAGATATCAAAGTGAAGCGTTGTCATAGCCGAACCATCTGCCGGAGTAGCAAGAGTAATACCCTGATAGTTTAAATTAGAGTAACGTAAAGTAGCGTTGCCAGCAGCGTTATATTGTGCATACTGTGTATTTTGGCCCCAACTTGGAAAATAATTAGTTGCAGCCAAATCTGTGTAAGCACCGCTAAACACAGAAATAACATCGGCGGATGCTTGAGCAGGTGTTGGAGCAGCTACAGATGGAGCTGGAGGAGGACATGGAGAACATGAACCACCACAATCTATACCTGTTTCAGTACCATCTTGTATACCATTGGTACAATTACTTGGTGGAGGAGATACAGCAGGACCACTGATATTATCGATGTAAAATGATCTTGCACTTGCCGACCCATTAAAAGGGAAAAATGGGTGTATAACCATATTATTGTAAACACCATTAGCTGTAGCAGCCTTTCCATCTAAAGCGGTATTGAAGGTAAAAGAAATTGTCTGCCAAGTTCCATCACCGTTGTGAGATGCTTGAGCAGCAGCTTCTGGAGCACCAGCTACACCACCATTTACTTTCAATAAAAAAGTAACTGGAGTAGAAGACAATACATCAATAGTCATTGTTTTAGATGCAATTAACTCAACAGGTGAAGTTAATACAAAATTACAGCCTTGCCAAATTTGTCCAGCAGCATTAGCAACGATAGGTAATACCCTAGATGTATTCGATCCAGTTCCAGCTTCTAATGGTTGAATGGCAAAACCTCCGAAGGGGCCATTAGCATTTCCAGATTCGCCAGATTCAAAACCTAACCTGAGAGTTTGCGATTGTCCTAATGAAATAGTCATTAGGAAAAACAATAAAAATAATTTTTTCATAATTAATTTGTTTTAAAATTAGAGTAGCAAGTTAAAAATCTAATCAAATCAAAACATTTTTTATTGCATTAATACTACTATAGAAAAACTATACAACTATCGACCTAACCATTTTAGTTTAAAAATAGGCGCAAAACCTGCACCTTTTTGAACTTTTCAAAAATATTACGAAATCGATATTTGTGCATGATGTAGTGCTATTGTGCTCAATGATGTAGTATTGTTGTATTATAAAAGGGCTAAAATCACATAAATTAAGCCGAAAAAAAACATAATTGTTAATAATAATATGCTAAAAAAATGAGTATATGAAAAAATATAATAAAAAAATACAAATAATATACTTTCTCAATTCGCATTAATGATCATCAATATTGCATTTTACGAGAAATTTTTAGCTACATTTTATAGTATTGCTAATCAACTAATATATAATAACTGGATCACTGTAAAAAGTAATGCAAAATAATATGCAATCAAATGGAGCAATTTTTAATTGATTGTTTGAGGATTTAAAATCATCCTGACTTTTTGCCCAAATAATAATTTTACAATATTGATAAAGTATAATGCAAAAAATATCAGGGAATTTAAATTAGTGACTGAAGCAGAAAAGTGTCGCAGCAGACCACAATTTCATTAGCAACCATTAATGCCCCAAAAGCAAGCATCGTTTTGCTAAATATAAATCAACTAATTGACTTATCCTTTTTATTATACCATTTAGAAATATATAATAGTTTTTTATTGTTATCCTCACCCCAACCCTCTCCAAAAGAGAGGGAGTAAAAATTGGATTATTTTATATTTCTAAATGGTATTAATATTTGGAGAACGAGTCTTTATTGACGATTCTTAACAGAAACCCTTCGACAAGCTCAGGGAGACATCAAGGTTCCCAATCGAAATTCTGAATGTTGTCTGACTGAGCTTGTCGAAGCCTTTATTGATAAAAAGGGATAAGTCAATCAACCAAATAAGGTTGGGAGTAAAAGAATTACAAAACCCTATTAACCTGTGCAAAATTCCTTTCGTAATAAGATTCTTTTAAAGAAGATATAATCACGCCACCACGTGTTGCCGAGTGAATAAATTTTAATTCGTCTTCTAACACTTCAACAACCATTCCAACATGGTTAATTTGGCCACTTCCCCTAGTTCTAAAAAAAATTAAATCACCTTTCCGAGCATTCTGGGCATCAATTTTTGTGCCGTAAGCCGCCATTTCGAAAGATGATCTAGGAAGCTTTATATTGTAGTTACTAAAAGTGTAGTACATTAATCCAGAGCAATCAAAACCCTCTTTCGTGGTACCTCCAGATCGATACCGTGTCCCAATATTTTCAGAAGCTTTTTGTATCAATTGATCGACAAAATCAGGCCCAAAAACATTGTTTGTCTCTTGATTTTCAATTTTTTCTGTGACAGTTGCTTCGTTGGTTGTAATTATACTTTCAGAAATAGGTTCTTCCTCAACAGGTTTTGTACTGTGAATGATTAATTGGGAACCAACTAATAATTTTTTTGAAATATTCGGATTCTGCTTTTCCAAAACAGCAACTGAAATACCATACTTTTTAGCAATTCCGTATTTAGTTTCCTTTGGCAACACCTGATGCGTTATCTCAATTTCTGAATTTTTAACTTCATCATCATCTTTTGGGACTGTTGAAAGCTCTTTATCGGTTTTAACTTCTTTTTCCTCGAGTGTCTTTTCTGCAACCAAACTCGAATTTGAATTGGCTTTTACTGGAACAAGAATTGTTTGCCCTACTTTCAATGACTTATTTCCCAATTCAGCATTGGCTTTTCTCAAATCAGAAAGCGTAATGTTGTATTTTTTTGCAATCAAATACAAAGATTCTCCTCTTAAGACTTCGTGAGTAAACACATTTGATGATTTTGGAACATCAGCTGAAGTTTGGGCAAGTGCTTCAATTGTTTTTTCAGCTTCTAATTTCTTGTTCTCAACTATTTGTTCTTGCAAAGCTGACGTTTGCTTAGTTTCCTCTTTTTGGTATTTTTCTGCATTCGCAGATTTTTCTGCTACCAAAGTCGCATTAGCATCCGCTTTTACTGGAACTGTAATTTTCTGACCGACTTTTAAGGATTTGTTGGCCAATTCGGGATTTGCTTTTTGCAAATCGGCGAGCTTGATTCCATATTTTTTGGCAATAGAATATAAAGATTCTTTTGGTAAAACTTCATATTCAATCACTTCTTTTGGAATTTCTAATTTTTCGCCTGTTTTAAGAGCAACGACTATTTCTTCTTTTGGAATATTTCTTTTGGGAACATTTACCTTTTCAACATTAGCTAATTTTACTATTTCTTTTGCTGCATCAACATTCTCTAAAGCCGCTTGTGGAATCTTGATGGTTTGTCCTATTTTCAACCCTTCTTTTTCCAGATTAGGATTGACTTTATACAAATCCTCAACAGTTGTAAGATACTGTTTTGTAATTCCGTAAAGCGTTTCTTTGGGTTGCACTTCGTGTGTTTTTTCAGGAAGATTATTTGCAATTGCCAAAGAGGCAACAGTGGTATTTTTTTTAGCTTTGATTGGAATTAGTAAAACGGATTTCAATTTAATTCCGTTAACGGCATCAGGATTTAGCTCATAAATTGCCGATGGCTTTACATTGTATTTCTGTGCAATTTCGCTGATGGTTTCCCCTTTTGAAACAGTGTGTTGTTTGTATTTTTCCTGCGAAAAAACAAACATACTATTAAAAAAAACAATCAAAAAAAGCCACTGATAATACTTCATAAATGTAATTTTATTTAAATGTAAACTTGTAACGCATCATATTTTAATAACTGATGCAAAAACAACTAAAATTGTCAAAAAATTGAATAATTGTTTCCCTTTGACGGCAAAACCTACCAAAAAAGTTTTACACGAAAACAAACTTAAACTTTTTATGTAAATTTCGCAATTTTTGAGTGACTCTTTATAATCATTTTAACAAAACTTGCATAAAAAAATGCCCTAGTTTTCTAGAGCATATTATTAATGACAAAATCTAAAATCATGCATTTCCTAAAGCAGCGTTGGTTTTCCTTCCCACTGTAAGTATTTTTTTGAAGTAGCAGCGCATGCCAAAATTGGCTGTAGCAGATGGCATTGAATCAGACGAAAGGACGTGTGCGCGAGCCTTAAATTTTAACAACATTCATCACATATCTTGTAGTTCCGTCTTTAGCAAAATAATAGGTATAATAATGTACCTGATATTTTGCATTGGCATAATAAAAAAAAGTAGCGGTTACGGCTCCAACTGGTTGCTCCTTTTGTTCAATCAATTTATATTTTTTTTTCTGTAAATCTTTTTTGAAGTTAAGATAAAGTTCTTTGTCTACGGTGTTAAATCCTATTGCCGCATTAATGCCTTCAGCAGCCGTTCTTTCTACTTGGTCAAGCGCTCCACCTGGTCTTCTGCTGTCGCACCAGTATTGAACAAAATCGGATTTACCATCTCCTTTTATTGGGCTTAACGAATACCCTTTACCCAAAACCGCAGTATCAAATTTGTCTTTGCTAAGCACTGCTGCTTTTTCGAGAAAATCAAGTCTAATAGGACATTGTGCTTTTAAATTTTGTGTCCCTACAATTACAAATGAGATTGTCAAGATCAATAAGAATGTTTTTTTCATTTTACTTTTATATTTATTTTATTTTATTTTTCGTCCTACTGGTATTGCTTTTCGGATACGCCTTTTTTTCTGAGGCTTTAAATTATTTCTTTATTCGCAAAAAATCCACTTCTAATTAGTAAGAATTGTATAATGTCGTATTGTATAATGTCGTATTGTATAATGTGAAATTACAAGTAATTACAATGCTTTCAGAAGAAATAAACACGACATTATTTTATTTACTTTACTTATATACTAAGTTTGAAATAGATTTTGATACTGCAATTTACAATCGAGTCGCGCAACCGTGCTTAAAGTTTCCCTTCGCATGGCACTTGATAGTTTTAAATCACGCAAATATAAATTAATATTTACGGAAATTCCAATGACCAGTGTGCGAATAAATTTGGTTTTTCTTTGTGTTTTATTTTAAGGTATCTCAGTGATGCCATTTTGTACAAATTTTTTCCTGTTTTTTCCGTTGTCAGATGTGTTCAGTAATAAAAGCACGCTGAAAACTGAGGTGCTGCGCGATTTCAATAACTTAAGGAATCGCACAGCACCTCAGAATAGAACAATAATTTTATTTTAGGGAAAGACTTGTACAGCTGGGATTAACCGCGTTGCAAACGCTACGATTTAAGTACTAATTTAAGTAGATACTCGTCGCAGACGAGCACCAGTAGGGGGTGCGTATTGCATATCTAGTACGTCGTGTTTCATCATATTTTATGAATTAATAAAGAATACCATCCATTATAACCTTCTGTAATTATTTTAAGTTTATACTTTTTATGTGAAGTATATTGTGTTTTAAATGCATCTGATATTTTAAAAATATCACATAATTCATAATATTTCTCACGAGTAAAAGCATGTAATTGTTGTTGAATACAGATATTATCTTTATTAAACCATAATCTTACAGGACCAACATCATCTATGTGTATATCAAAAACTTCCTCACCATTAGGCAAGGTAACAAATTCGGTTTTATAGGATAAATTTTGGTATTTACTAAATATATTTCTACTGCTTTCCCCAATGTGAAATATTACTTGTGAATAACCTGCAACACAAATAAAAAATAACACTATAATTATTACTTTTTTCATTTTATAAATATCCTTCTAAATTTTAACATCGTATTATTAAGAACTAGATAAAAGATTTTATTCAAGATTTTCCTTTTGACAAAAATGTTTTTCAATTATTCCTTCATCATTTACAAAAGAAATAATATAGTCAAAATTTCCACTGGCAAATTCTGTTTTTATACTTCCATTTTCAAAATCAACTTTTCGGCTAATTATTTTAGCAGTTTTTTTGCTCCCAGTGATTGAAGTGTATGTGACTTCTTGATTTATTATGTAAGACATATTACTCTTCTTTAAATTCAAACAAATATATTAAAATAATCTCCACAAGCTATCCGAAGTATTCAAAAAGGGATAATTACAATTTAATATGCTGGAAGTTATAAAATCAAAATCTTTAAAGCGATAACACAATGCTATATAACGATAAAAAAAACAACTTTCAGAAAGCCAACCCCTCGACTATTATTTACTAGCGGTTGGCAACTGGCTTTATTTTTCTAAAAATATTTTATAAATTGCAAAAGCACATAAACCAATCGCACCCAATTGTAATTGCTGCAAAAAGATTCTCTTTTATTCCATTAAAAAAACCTTCTCCTCTAATTAAACTTGGCACTCCCCATGAAAAGCTTAACAAAATCACAATTACTACACATCCTGCTTTTTTGCCTTCTTTAGATTCTGACATAATTTTTATTTTTAAAATAAAATGCTATTTAATTAGTTTTTTAAGAGCATTTTCTAATGAAGTTGTGTTAGTTTTATTTAATATTTCTTTTTCATAATCCTCTCCAAATTCAGTTATAATTCCGTATTTTTTAATAGATATTAAATAGCTTATTCCGTCTTTTACTTCTTTTCCTGCTTGGGATTGTGCAGATTTAATAGCATAATCTGCTAAATTTAATGGATTTAAATCTTTATAATCTTCTTGAATTATAAAATATGTGAAAATAACTTTTTCCACATTACAAAAGTTATCTAGCTCTCCAATCATAACATTTTTGGAAGTTGGATTTTTAGGTTCTTTGTAATTTTCTGATTTTTCAATTACATGACATTCTCTTCTCCATAAAATTGATTTAGCTTTTTCAATACTAACTTCACTGTCAATAATTATTATTATTGCATTAACTTGTAGACCTTTAGAATTATCAAAAATCGGAATTAATGTAGGTGCATAACCTCTTGTAGAACTTATTCTGGCAAATTCTACATTAAATGGTGTTACACATTCAATTCTCCCAATTTCAATTTCTTCTATTTCTTTTCCTGGAAATTCTATTAATGACCCAAATGCAAGAATTCCAATTTTCATCTTTTTTTTCAAACGTCTAAATTTATTACTATTTCGGTAAGCTTGCTGCCCAACATTTGACCGCTAGGCGATGTGGCGATTAATGAAGCCTTGACTTTCGGTTAATGACTAATTTTCAAAGTACAAAACCAACTTTAAATTAAGCCCAAAACCCGCCATATTGCCAAGGCGGTTATGAGCCGGTTATTTTTCTAACAGTTGAAATTCAAAAATTAAATTAGCATTTGGCGGTATGACTTTACCTGCTCCGTTTTGTCCGTAAGCTAAATTTGATGGGATATAAACAACCATTTTATCATTAATGCTCATCAAATTAATTGCTTCTTGAAATCCTGGTATTAGACCGCCTGATCCTAATTTATATGGAAACGGAGAATATCCATTTTGATTGAGTCTCGATTGGTCAAATATGCCAAAATTTCTGCTTATTTGTTCAACACTAGAATCAAATAGCTCGCCATTTTCTAAATATCCTGAATAGTTTATATAAACATTTTCACCCTCTGTTGGCTTTCGTCCGCTTTTTGAATAAGTAATTTTAAAAATCAATCCATTAGAAGTCATAGCTCCGCGTTTTATTAAATTTTCAATATCAATTTTTTTATTATAAACATAATCACTTTTACTTGTTGCATTCTGAATTTTAGAAGAACCTGAATAGTCATAACTAGTATCAACACCATTTAAAATTGTAAGTTGGTTTCCGTCAAGTTGTATTTTGCCTAATCTTTCAATAACGCTTTGCCCTAATAGGAGTGGTGCATTTGTTTCGTGAACTATAGATGCTTGAATATTAAACAACTTTAATCCACCAAGTTCAACTTCTTTAATGTTTAGTTTTGTTCCTTTAGCAGTAGTTCCATTTGCGACACTATAATATACATTTTCGCCGAGATCTTCTTTTTTAAGAAATCCATTCTTTATCATAAATGACGCTTCAGTCAAAGATATAGAGACATCAGATGCACCTGTATCAAATATGAAATTTAGTGGGACTCCATTTACTTTACAAGGAACATAGTAAACACCGTTATTACGTTCCATTTGTAGAACTGTTTGGGACAATGTTGATAAGGAAAAAAAATGCAGATAGAAAGAGAAAATAATTTCATATTTATAATTTAATGTTCAATTTTTTTGTTGGTAACGTTTGGCCCCTTGACAATGTCGCGATTAAGAAAGCCTAATCTTTGGTTAATGACTGAACTTTCAGACACAAAACCATCTTTAAATTAAGCCTAAACTCGCCATATCGCCAAACGGCGGTTGGTATCAATTTTTTTATTTGGTAAACATTTGATCATTAGGAAATTTTGCACCATTTAATTTTAAAAGATGGATTAAAGCTTTTTTAATTCTTTGAACTTCTTCATCAGCCCCTTTTGCAAAAGCTTGCTGTATAAAACTTTCAAAAACTTGATCTGATTCACCTGCATATTTTCTTAAAATAAGATTTCTAGAACTTATAATTTTCACATAAAGATTTCCGTTAGGTGCACGGTCAAACAATAAACTGTTAATGTGTTCACCGTTAAACTTATAGGTTGCAAATAATTCATTTTGTATAAAGTAATCGAAAACTAAAAGTTTTCGATTAGAAACTGGATTAATTTCTGTTCTAATTTGAAGATTTGTAGTTTCGTTAACGCTCATATTTCCTGAATAGGAGGAAAACATATCATTTAAAAAATCAATTGTTTCTTTTTCAGACTGTGCGTTACAATTAGTTAGTAAAAAAAGATTTAAAAATAAAGCAAGATAAAATTTTGACATAGGAGTTTTGTTAGTTAATGCTGTTAATATATAAATCAGCAATCAAAGTAGCGAACAATCTTACTTCTTTTTGATTTAAAAATACTTCAAAGTTAAAATCGTTATTTTTCTCTTTCTCAAAAGAAGTGAAGTTTCTAACTATAATACCTTTCCAATACTGACCTTCTGAAACTGGAATTATATTTGAATGTGCAATTCCATTTCTAAAAAATCGAACTAAATCTCCAATTGTCGTTTCATCAATTGTTTTTAATTGTTCTCTATTCTTGTAGTAAAACTTCTTTTGATTGAATGTAATACCTTGTTCATTTGTTAAAATTATTTCTCCCGAAAAAATGTTCTTCAGTATTTCGTATTCAGATATCTTTTGATTCAAAAAATCAATAGTATATGTCCGTTTTTGTTTTTTATGAAATTCATTTGGAATGAATATTAAACCAAGTAATGAGTTTATAAGATGTGTGAATTTATTTCCGTCATCGAACTCTTCCACATTAGATTTTGTTCTTTTAATGAACTCAATATCAAATCTTTCAATTGTTGGATATCCCATAATTTTTCGGCTTTTCGTTAAAATTGCTACCAACTTTAATATAAGACTGACAGTGTCCGACTTTACCTCCCAAAATTGAGTCGATTTGTCTGACAAAAATCAGCATTTATTCTTGTTCAAATATATTAATTTTTCTCTTACAAACCATTAGAAGAGTTTAATTTCGGTAATACAAAAAATTTGGGATATTGCTTAAAAAAAGCCTGAATCATTCGACTCAGGCTTTTAAACTATAATTAACGAATTAGGCACATTATTTAACTAATAACTTATGCGAAGGCGCAAACTTAGTCAAGTTGATTCCTTCTACCGCCGTTTTATATTCTTCTATTGTTGGCGTTCTACCCAAGATTGTTGATAAAACCACAACCGGCGTAGAAGAAAGCAAAGATTCTCCTTTTTTACCTTCAGTATCTTCAACAACTCTTCCTTGGAAAAGACGTGTAGATGTTGCCATAACGGTATCTCCTTTGGCCGCTTTTTCTTGGTTCCCCATACAAAGGTTACAACCTGGACGCTCTAGGTATAGCATTTTTTCGTAAGAAGTACGTGCGGCAGCTTTAGGAACGTTATCATCGAATTCGAAACCAGAATATTTTTGTAAAATTTCCCAGTCGCCTTCTGCTTTTAATTCATCAACAATATTATAAGTAGGTGGAGCAACCACTAATGGTGCTTTGAACTCTACTTTCCCATTTTGCTCATCAATATTCTTAAGCATGTGAGCCAAAATTTTCATATCTCCTTTGTGAACCATACAAGAACCAATAAATCCAAGATCTACTTGTTTAACTCCGCCATAGAAAGATAGAGGTCTGATGGTATCGTGAGTATAGCGTTTAGAAACATCCGCATTATTTACATCTGGATCTGCAATCATTGGTTCAGCGATTTCATCCAAATCAATAACAACTTCAGCATAATACTTAGCGTTTGCATCGGGTCTTAAAGCTGGTTTTTCTCCTGAAATAATCTCGGCAATTCTCTTATCGGCAATAGCAATCAATCCTTTAAGCACTTGATTTGTATTATCCATTCCTTTGTCAATCATAATCTGAATTCTACCTTTCGCCATTTCAAGCGATTCAATCAAGGTATAATCTTCAGAAATACAGATTGAAGCTTTTGCTTTCATTTCTGCCGTCCAATCCGTAAACGTAAAGGCTTGATCGGCGTTCAGCGTTCCTAAGTGAACCTCAATAATTCTTCCTTGGAATACATTCTCTCCACCAAATGTTTTAAGCATTTGAGATTGTGTAGCGTGAACTACATCACGAAAATCCATATACCCTTTCATCTCCCCTTTGAAAGTCACTTTCACAGATTCTGGAATTGGCATCGAAGCTTCACCAGTAGCCAAAGCAAGCGCCACAGTTCCTGAATCAGCACCAAAAGCAACACCTTTTGACATTCTGGTGTGAGAATCACCACCAATGATGATAGCCCATTCGTTAACGGTAATATCATTCAATACTTTATGAATTACATCCGTCATTGCGTGATAAACTCCTTTCGGATCACGAGCTGTGATCAAACCGAAATCGTTCATAAATTTCATCAATCTAGGAATATTCGCCTTAGATTTATTATCCCAAACCGAAGCAGTATGGCAACCTGATTGGTAAGCACCATCAACAATTGGAGAAATCACGGTAGCAGCCATAGACTCTAATTCCTGAGAAGTCATCAATCCAGTGGTATCTTGTGAACCCACAATATTTACGGTAACACGAACATCTGAACCAGCGTGTAAAATTTTACCTGGAGTTGTTCCTACCGAATTTTTATTGAATATTTTTTCTACCGCTGTAAGACCTTGTCCCTCAATAGAAACCTCTTTTGACGGAGCATAAACAGGCACAATAGGAATCCCAAGAGTCTTTGAAGCAAATGTTTGTAATTTTTTTCCAAATACAATTGCATAAGACCCGCCCGCTTTTATAAATTCAATTTTTTGAGGTGTGAATGCTTTCGAAATATCAATTAATTCTTTATCACCGTTATATAATTTCTTAGTTTTGGTATTGATGGTAAGAACCGTACCAGTAGCAACAGAATAAACCTCTTCTAAAATAGGATCACCACTTTCATTACGAACAGGGTTGCCATTTTCATCTAATTTTTTAACCCAGTTTTTAAGATCCAAACCAATACCACCAGTAACATCAACAGTTGTTAGGAAAATTGGAGAAATACCGTTTGTTCCTGCAACAATTGGAGCAAAATTTACAAACGGAACATAAGGACTTGCTTGTTTACCTGTCCAAAGTGCCACATTATTAACACCTGACATTCTTGATGAACCCACACCCATAGTCCCTTTTTCAGCGATTAACATCACACTTTTGTCTGGATGTTGTGCTTTTAAAGCCGTAATTTCATCTTGTGCTTGAGGGGTAATCATACATTTACCGTGCAATTCACGATCTGAACGAGAGTGTGCTTGGTTTCCTGGAGAAAGTAAATCTGTTGAAATATCTCCTTCACCAGCTATAAAAGTAACCACCTTAATTTCTTCAGCAATTTCTGGTAATTTAGTAAAGAATTCAGCTTTTGCATAGCTCTCAAGAATGGCAGCAGAGATTCCGTTACCACTTTTGAATGCTGCTTCTAGACGATCTGTATCTGCCTCGTAAAGAAAAACTTGTGTTTTTAAAACTTCCGCAGCTTCTTTTGCAATAGCAACATCATCACCTAAAGCTAAATCAAGCAAAACCGCTATAGAAGTTCCACCTTTCATGTGAGACAACAACTCTAAAGCAAAAGCAGGTGTAATTTCATCAACTACGGATTGACCTAAAACGATTTCCTT
>CAMCTL010000083.1 GCA_945878515.1 Flavobacterium psychrophilum
ATATGGGTCATTAATTCGTCAATTTCAATATCGTTATTATCGATAAATGCTAAAGTTCCGTTGATAACTTCGGTAAGATTATGTGGAGGCATATTGGTAGCCATACCCACAGCAATTCCTGTGGCTCCATTAATTAATAATGTAGGAACTCTAGTTGGCATTACTTTTGGTTCGTATAAGGTATCGTCAAAATTCAATTGAAAATCAACAGTTTCCTTTTCGATATCGGCCATAATTTCTTCTGATATCTTGCGCATTCTAGCCTCTGTATAACGCATTGCAGCTGGGCTATCGCCATCAACAGAGCCAAAGTTACCTTGACCATCAACTAATAAATAGCGTAAACTCCATTCTTGAGCCATACGAACCATAGCATCATAAACAGAAGTATCTCCATGTGGATGATACTTTCCTAAAACTTCTCCGACAATTCTTGCAGATTTTTTATGCGCAGATTTTGAAGTTACTCCTAAATCATACATTCCGTAAAGGACTCTTCGATGCACTGGTTTCAAGCCATCTCTAACATCAGGAAGCGCTCTTGACACAATTACCGACATCGAATAATCGATGTAAGCTGATTTCATTTCATCTTCAATGTTAATTGGAATTAACTTTTCTCCTTCAGACATAAGTTGTAATATTTAATAAATTTAATTTAATTTCAAACGTGCTAATATAGGGTATTTGGATGGTTTTATACAAACAATACAGTACTTATTTTCATGATTTATTAACAAAATGAACTTGCTTTTTAGTTAATAAATTCTTTTATTTTGAGGGTTTGTTTGTTCTTTTTTTTGTCAATTAGCTGACACAACTTTTAAAAGGAATGATTTTTGGTTTTACAATATCAATTCACTAATTTTACATTAGAAATATAAATAATATGGATGATAATTTTTCGCCTAGAGTAAAAGATGTTATTACTTATAGCAAAGAGGAAGCGTTGCGTTTGGGTCACGATTTTATTGGAACTGAACATCTTATGCTTGGAATATTGAGAGACGGAAACGGCAAAGCTATTAATATTTTAAATAATCTAGCAGTAGATTTAAGCCAATTGCGTAGGAAAGTAGAAATACTAAGTCCAGCCAGTCCTACGATAGAAATCAACATCGAAAAGAAAAACCTGCATTTGACACGACAAGCCGAACGTGCATTGAAAACTACTTTTCTTGAAGCTAAAGTCTTTCACAGTACCTCAATTAGTACTGCGCATTTATTATTGTGCATACTTAGAAATGAAAATGATCCTACAACCAAGCTACTGAATAAGCTAAACATTGATTATGATGTAGCCAAAGAACAATACCTAAATATGACACCATCCGAAGAAAATTTTATCGAAAACTTACCAAAAAACGACGCTTATAACGAAGATTCAGGACAAGATGACAGTCTGAAAGAAGCTAATTTTAATAATCCAGCCAATAAATCTAACAAAAAATCTAAGACTCCTGTTCTGGATAATTTTGGAAGAGATTTAACAGAAATGGCCGAAGACGGAAAACTTGATCCAGTTGTTGGAAGAGAAAAAGAAATTGAACGTGTTTCGCAAATTTTAAGTCGTCGTAAAAAGAATAATCCGTTGCTTATTGGCGAACCTGGAGTTGGTAAATCAGCTATTGCCGAAGGTTTGGCTCTGCGAATAATTCAAAAGAAAGTCTCTAGAATATTATTTAATAAAAGAGTGGTTACACTTGATTTGGCGAGTCTTGTTGCTGGTACAAAATACCGTGGGCAATTCGAAGAACGAATGAAAGCTGTGATGAATGAATTGGAAAAAAATGACGACATCATTCTTTTTATTGACGAAATTCATACTATAGTGGGCGCTGGCGGAGCAACAGGTTCGTTAGACGCTTCTAATATGTTCAAGCCAGCTTTGGCCAGAGGCGATATCCAATGTATTGGTGCCACAACCCTAGACGAATACCGTCAATATATTGAAAAAGATGGCGCTTTAGAAAGACGTTTCCAAAAAGTAATTGTAGAACCAACTTCTGTTGAAGAAACCATTACGATTCTAAACAATATTAAGGACAAATATGAAGATCACCACAACGTAACCTATACACAAGAAGCTATTGAAGCTTGTGTTAAATTGACTGATAGATATATGTCAGAGCGATTCTTGCCAGACAAAGCTATCGATGCTTTAGACGAAGCTGGATCAAGAGTTCATATTACCAATATTGAAGTTCCAGCCCAAATTTTGGAACTAGAAAAACAATTGGAAGATGTTCGGGAATTGAAAAATGCGGTGGTCAAAAAACAAAAATATGAGGAAGCGGCCAAACTTCGAGATGACGAGAAACGTTTCGAAAAAGATTTGGCAATAGCCCAAGAACAATGGGAAGAAGATTCTAAAAACAATAGAATTCAAGTTACCGAAGACAACGTTGCAGATGTTGTATCGATGATGACAGGAATTCCTGTAAATCGAATTGCCCAAACTGAAAGTAATAAACTAGCAATCTTACCACAACTTATAGAGAATAAAGTCATTGGCCAAAAAGAAGCGGTGTTGAAAATTTCGCGCGCTATTCAAAGAAATCGAGCGGGATTGAAAGACCCAAATCGACCGATTGGCTCCTTTATATTCTTAGGACAAACTGGTGTTGGAAAAACACAATTGGCGAAAGTTTTGGCCAGAGAATTATTCGATTCAGAAGATGCATTAATCCGAATTGATATGAGCGAGTATATGGAAAAATTCGCCATTTCTAGATTAATCGGAGCGCCTCCAGGATATGTAGGTTATGAAGAAGGTGGACAATTGACAGAAAAAGTGCGTCGTAAACCTTATTGTGTAGTGCTTTTGGACGAAATAGAAAAAGCGCATCCAGATGTTTTTAATATGATGTTGCAAGTTTTAGACGATGGCTATTTAACAGATAGTTTGGGACGAAAAATCGATTTCAAAAATACCATTATCATTATGACTTCCAATGTTGGAGCACGACAATTGAAGGATTTTGGACAAGGTGTAGGTTTTGGAACTGCAGCCAAAGTAGCTCAAGCCGATGATAATTCGAAAAGCATTATCGAAAATGCTTTAAAGAAAACATTTGCCCCAGAATTCTTGAATAGAATTGATGATGTAATTGTGTTTAATGCCCTAGAAAAAGAGGACATCAATTTAATTATTGAAATTGAATTGAAAAAATTATACGCTCGTATCAAAGATTTGGGATATCATTTATCTCTTTCTGACAAAGCAAAAGCCTTCATTGCCGAGAAAGGTTTTGATAGACAATTTGGTGCAAGACCGTTGAAAAGAGCCATTCAAAAATATGTTGAAGATGTGCTAGCCGAAGAAATAATAACTTCAAAAGTAGGTGCTGGCGATGAGATCTTTATGGACATTGAGGACGAAAATTCGCAAGAGTTATCAGTAAAAATTTTAAAAACAGGAGAACCTACAAGTTAAGGATTCCGAAATAGATTTTTAAAGCCACGAATGATATGAATTTCACGAATTATTTTTTGAAATTTATTTGTTTCGTGGCTTTTTTTATTGCTGCTAAGATTACCACAAATCGATTTAACCGTAACTTAACATTCCAACGGCTGCAATCACTATATATTTACTCCCAATAAAGTTGAAATTATAATTCTCAGTTATGTTACAAAACAAAATAATTTTAGGCAGCGAAGAATGGTGTACTTTCCCCGAATTGGGGATTCCATCCATCAAAGCAAGAGTTGATTCGGGCGCCAAAACTTCTGCTTTACACGCCAAAAACATTGCTCCATTTGTAAAAGACGGAAGGAATTTTGTCAAATTTGATGTAAATCCAATTCAAAATAATATCAAAACTGTGGTGCACTGCGAAGCGCCTTTGGTCGATAAAAGAGTCGTAAAAAGCTCAAGCGGTTTTAGAGAACAACGCTATGTCATTCAAACTTCATTAGAAATTGGAGATTCGAAATGGGTTATAGAAATGACTCTAACCAACCGAGATTCCATGGGTTTTCGAATGTTATTGGGTCGCGAAGCTATGAGCGGCAGAGTACTAGTCGATCCTGAACAACAATATCTTCTGGGTCAACACAGTCTAGATAATTTAAAAGAAGCCTATAAAAATGCTGTTAAAACTAGTTCGGGTTTACGCATCGGACTTCTTGCAAGTAATCCAGAGTTGTATAGCAACAAACGAATTATGGAAGCAGGTGAAATGCGAGGACACGAAATGCACTTCCTGAACATTAAAGAATGCTACATGAAACTGGATGCCAAAACTCCAGAAATTCATTATCGTGGCGGTATTATATTAAATCATTTTGATGCAATAATCCCTAGAATTCGTCCAAGTATTACCTTTTATGGTTGCGCTTTAACCCGTCAGTTTGAAGCCTTAAACGTTTTTTGTTTGAATTCTTCAACGGCAATTACACAATCTCGAGATAAATTATTTTCGCTACAATTGCTTTTGCACAGCGGAATCGATATTCCAACAACAGGTTTTGCTAATTCTCCCTTGGATACTAATGATTTGATAAAAATGGTAGGCGGTCCGCCTTTAATTGTAAAATTACTAGAAGGAACACAAGGAAAAGGAGTTGTTTTAGCCGAGACAAAAAAAGCGGCAGAAAGCGTAATTAACGCATTCAAGAGTTTGAATGCAAATATATTAGTACAAGAATTTATCAAAGAAGCCAACGGAAAAGATTTGCGTTTGTTTGTCGTTGATGGTAAAGTAGTAGCTACCATTCAAAGAGAAGCAATGCCGGGAGAATTTCGAGCCAACATACATCTTGGTGGAACAGCATCGATCATAAAACCCACTGCCGAGGAGAAAAAAATTGCTATTCGAGCCGCTAAAGCAATGGATTTGAAAGTGGCAGGTGTAGACATTATTCGATCAACGAAAGGTCCTTTATTACTTGAAGTGAATTCATCCCCAGGATTAGAAGGAATCGAAGGCGCCACCAATAAAGACATTGCAGGAGAAATGATTTTGGCAATCGAAAAGAATTTTAAAGCGTAATAGACTTGTTGATGTACTCCTATAACACAACTATAAGTGATATTTTAATAGTAACGAATTTCTCTCTTAAAATTGGCGCGGTGTGCATATTTCTGTAACACTACTACTTTAATTTTTTTAACTCTATGCAAATACATTCATTAAAATTGCAATCGACTACAAACAAACCATTATCGGCAAATAATTAGTAATAATCTAAACAAACTAATATCTTTTAACATTATTTCGATATATTTACAATAAATATCAAAATGTAAGAAGATTGATTAACTTTGCAACTACTGATAATATTGGTTTTAAAACTATCATCAATCATTCTCGTAAATAATAAAGCACCTTTTTATAAATACTGGTTATAAATAATCTTTGTTATCTGTATGGTAAAAATGTAACTATAGAAAACATAAAAGCTATGGTAATTGCGACTTTTCAGATATAAATAAAAACATTTCAAACCTTATTAATAACAAAATTGACACAAGTAATTTGCTACAGGGAATGAACTTTTTAAAAAAGAAAATAGAAAAAGATTTGTTTAAAGAAAAATTTATAAAAAACTAAATAGGACTTTTTTACTTATATATGAAACCTGCAATCAATAAACTTCAGGAAATTTGGGATGCCGATTTGAATAGAGGTATTTTAGGAACCGAAAATAAACACATCACTTTTGATGATTTGGCTAACGCTATAACCAGTACTGGCGACTTTTATTTTTATGTAATTGATTTTTCAGATTATTCATTATCTCATGTTAGTGAATCTATCGAAATAATGCTGGGTTTTGATGCTGAAAAAGTAACATTTCAAAATCTCTTAAATGTTTTTCATCCCGATGATATGGACTTTATTTTTAAAACAGAAGCTTTCGTTAGCGATTTTTTTTATAAAAACATTCATCCGACTAAACTTTTAAGTTACAAGACGAGCTTTAATTTTAGGATTAAGCTAAAGAATGGTGATTACAATCTTTTCAACCATCAAGCCTTGATGTTGACATTAGGACCCAATGGTGGGTTAGGGAAATGTTTAAATATTCATACCAACATCAATCATTTAAATAGTATAAATAACTTTCAAATCTCGTTCATAGGTCTAAACAATGAACCTTCTTATTTAAATCTAAAATTAAATAAAGAAATAGGTAATGAACCAGGTTTTTCAGATAAAGAAATTGAAATTATTACTTGTATAGCTGATGGTTTATCTACTATAGAAATTTCAGAAAAAATGTTTTTGAGTCCAGAAACTATAAAAACACATCGCGCCAACATTATAAAAAAATCTGGCTTAAAAAAAATGTCCGCTGTTGTAAAATATTGCTATATACAAGGACTTATAACTCTAAAAAAGTAATTTAATTGTAAATATTTTATATTTTAAAACTGTAGGTACACTTAATAATTTGTCTTACTTTGTATTTTCCATACCGAAAACAATAATTCTTTGAGGGAAAAACACCTAAACTAATTGGCGTTTTTTTTATTTCTCTAACTTTTCATATGTTATAGGTTTAACAAAATAACAATTGTTAAATAAATTAAAAAATACCCATTAATGGGTATTGTATAAGTATACTATATTTTGTTCTTTTGAAAAACTTAACATTTCTATTAATATAGCATAAAAAATATTCCTAATAAATGACATAAACATGAGATACATTGAGCAACTCAAAACAAAAATACATTTTAAAAACAAAAAAAACATTTTAAAAACAAACAAGTATGAATAAATTATTAATCCTTGTTTTATTAGTTACAACTACTTTTTGTTTGGCTCAAACTACAAAATTTGAAAAACCGCGATACTTAAAATACGCAACTGTACTGTGCCCGATTGACATCTCTAAATCGTACAGTGTGAAAAGTCTTTTAGTCTCAAACACTTCTACAATTAAAATTTCTGAAAGTTCAACTTTAGCTTTTGAAAATAAAATAGGAGAAGATGGCAAAGAGGTAAAAGTCAAAAAAGTTTTAATTGACACCCTTTTGGTGAAAACAATTTTAATTCAAAAAGGATACGCTTTTGATGTTGTTCAAGAAATTGGCTCATTCAGCATTATAAAATTTTGGGATTTAAAGAATAGTACAAGTAAATCACTAATCGAAAAATTTAAAGACAAAAAAATCAAGAAAGAAGATGTCAAGTTTTCGAAATTTAAATTAGATAATGATTATAACTCCCTAGAATTTAAAGGCCTTGTTGCAACCGACAAGGTTGATAATTTTGATTTAACCGAAACGTATTATATTCTTCCAACCAAAACACTACTTAACAACTCAAAAGAATTTGAGGATAAAAGTGATGCGTGGAATATTGGACTGCTAGTAATGCCAATAAAAATAAGACCTTTTGCTACTGAAAGTGGGCAATTCGATTTTTCAGATGGGGTTTCAGTTGGAACAACACTTTCTTGGACGCTACACCATAATTTTAAAACTAATTTTACACATAACCTATTATTGTATGTAGGGATTAGTAGCTATACTGCTGACGAAAGCAAAATAAAAGAAACAAGAGAAGACTACAAAATCGCAACTTTTTCACCTGCTATCGGCTGGATGTGGGAGAAAAATGGTGTACAACTAAGCCTTTTGACAGGAATTGATTTCCCTGCTGGAAGTTTGCAAAAAAATTGGGTGTACAGCAATATGCCTTGGTTTGGTATGGGCATAGGTGTTGGACTCTTTAAAATTAATAATGACAATAAAACTGAAAACACTAAACAATAAATAGTGCGATATGACAATTGATAAAAATCAACACTAACCCCCTAAGCATCTTAATTTAGTCATTGACGGAAGATTACAAAAGATGGCACACACAGATTTCATTATTCAATATCAAAACATGAAAAAAATTCAAATAAGTATGAAGAAAATAATTTTCACAATTGTTCTATTCTTGTGCATCGGCACTATGAACACAGCAAAGGCTCAGACGAAGGAAGAGACTATTGAATGGCTAAAAGAAAAGCTACAAACACATTTTATAAGTTTATCTCAATGCAATTATGGCTTCAGTTGCCCATATACATTTGAAAGTGTCGAAATTAATGAATGCTGGATAAAAAATAAATGTAAATACTATACTCCTGTTGCCGGCGGCATAACGGAAAGATATACTTTTATTGTTCCAACCCAAGGTTTGGGCATGATCAATAAAGGTGCATTTTATCTTAGCTATGAGGGTATAGATGTAATAATGACATCTTCTACCTATAAAAATGGGGATAGCGGTGATATACATGATCCACGCCAAATAAGCACAATGAATGGCTTATTTGGCATTAATACTTCAGGCGAGGTTGGTATAACAGAAAGGATTCGAAAAGCAATAACTCATTTAGCTACATTTTGTCCTGCTAAAAAGAAAGAAACATTTTAAAATAAAAAGTATGAAAAGAACAATTGATCACCCCTTTTTTATTCAGGTTCAAAACGATATTGATCGTGCGGATTTCAAAGCTGATACGTATAGAAACCTATTTTATCTAATGCGTCTTTCTTTAATAATAATTGCTGGAGCTATAACAATTTTGTCAGGACTAAAATACATTGATGAAAAAAGTTCTCTCACTATAACTTTAATTTTAGGAACTGTAATAACAGCCTTAACATCAGTAGATACATTATTTCAAATAGAAACGAAAAAAAATACTTATAAGCTTATTCTAGTGGAGTTAAGAGAAATAAGAAATGAAATAATTTATTACAATGATAACTTTACCCCAGAAAAACTAAAAGAAAGAATAGAGGGACATCTTTTTCCGAAATACCAATCGGTAATGGCTTATTCAAAAACACTGTTAGAAAAAAGTAATGATTAATTCTTAAAACAAACAAAACCCTATGAAAAAACTACTCACAATTTACTTAATTATAGCAATCGCATTTACAGCAAATGCACAAAATGACAAATCCAAAATAGTTGAAGCCTCAAAAAGAAAGTCGTACTTTTTATACGAAGAAGCTACATCGCCATTAAATAGTAATTGTAAAATTTTATTGGTTAGTAGCTACATTTATAGAATCAAATATGAGGGCAACTATAATGATGTGTCAAGTAAATTATATAATGCGGCAAATCTTTATGCTGAAAATGCTCTAAACAATTTTAACCGCAAACTCTCTGATATTGAATTTAACGAAAGGGTTTATGACAAAGGTATTGCAAAAGATCTTATATTGACCGCACATAAAGCAGATGCTTATTGGGACGTGGTATATGCTAACGGGCACTGCCCAAATGGAGAAAAATTCTCCATCCCGCAACAAAAGAATGTTTGGAAATATTCACAGCAATGCCGTGAAACTTTTATTAGGGAAAAAAGAAAAGATGGGTATCATGTTTTTCAAGTAACTTTTGACGAATATTATGGAAAGCATGATAGCACACTAGAGGATAATATTTCTTTTACAACTGTAATAGACGAAGTTGAAAAATTGTCGCCACTAGAAATTGAACTTTATAGGAAAGAAGTAATAAGTTCGCTGCAAGACTATGGTCAGTACTCCGGAGAAATTAATAAACCGGGTAGCCTAATGGTTACCGGAACCGAAACCACAACAACATCGTCAAGAAAGAAAAATGCTAAAAAATCAACATCTTCTTCAGAAACTTCAGAATATGTACCAAGACAATGGTGTATTGATAAGAGTATTCAAATAGACCAGCTTTATGCAAAAGCACTCGATCCTAAAACATCAACATTAACGAGTTGGAGAGAAGTCCTAACAGCGATTGACGAATATTATGCCGACAATTGCAACGTTGACTACAATATCGATTTAATGAGAAACGAAGCTGTAGCACGAGAGCAGGCACAAACAGAAACTATGGTTGCGACTTTTGATGCTGTATCAAGTGTACTTTCTATTTTCAACTGGGAATTTAAAGGATCAACTTCCTCCTATCTCAATGGAGAAGCCTTTCCAGGTGAAAAGTATAATGTTGACGAAGTCAGGCTCAATTTTACACTTGGAAGAAACCGACTCAGATTAAGTTTTTCTCCTGTGGGATTTGCATGGGTAAAAATACCAAAATTTAAAAAGCTAAACAATGAGGGTGTTACGATTGGAGAAGGTGAATTTGGAAATACCCGGTTTTACTCACCGTCTTTAGGATTGATGTATTGTTTTATGACAAAAAGTGAACGCGCGGAAGATTATAGAACTATTGAATTTCCTCTTGCGGTTTCTATTAATCCATTATTCGGAGCAAAAAATACAGATTTAATAGCTTCCGGCAATGAGGATTCACAAATTGGAGATTATTTCAGCGATTTTAATTTTTATTCTAATGCGACTTTGGGAATCAACGTTTATTTTAGCGATGGTTTTGGGATAGGAATTGCGGCTGGGATAAGTTATATAGCTATAAAACCAACAAAAGAAAATGTTATTAATACAAATAGCTCAGGCAATACATCTACTTTTAAAGTTATGATAGATGACGAAAAAAATATCGTTCCCTCCGTTGACGCTAAGTTAATTTATAGATTTAACTAATTTTTAAATATGAAAAATCTTTCAAGAATCTTATTTTTTTTCGCCGTCTCCGTCTCCGCCCAAACTTCATTTAAAGCTATCGATTTAGAAGGCAAATGGCAATCTACGAAAGCTGGAAAAGAGTTATTTATAGAAATAAATGGAGCGACCGCTACTATATACTCTGTAGAAAAAACCGACCTTACGCCTAACATCGTTGGTGGAGCCTTATATGATGGTATACTTTATGAAGGCAACGGTACATGGGCCGCGCAAAAAAATGCTTGGATGTATAGCGGCACTGAAACTCAAAAAGGGCACTGGGAAAAAGCCAATAAATTGAAGCTTACTTTGAGTGCGGACAAAAACACTTTAACCGCATCAGGCCATTGGTCTTATAGTAGACTAAACAAGTTAATTGGAACACCAACAGCCAAAGTGGACCCATTGATAACAAAAAATACTGGTCAAAAACCAATCACGAAAAACGAAAAGCAAGTTGTACTAGAAGACTTCGCCGGTGTTAAAGGTAAATTCACGTTAATAACTTCCATGTTAAATGGGGAAGCGGTTATTGCACAATTTAACAATTACACAAAAGACAAAACTGCAACAGTAATTGTTAAGTTGGATAATGGAAGTATTAGCCAGCAAAGAATCGGTCCTGGTGCTGCATTCACTGCAAACTATACGGCCAAAAGTATCGAGGTGCAGGTTCTGTATTACAATGCAGATGAATCGGAGCCGTTTGAAATAATCGATTTTGTCAAAGGTGAAATTCGAAAAAAGATCACTATTAGAAAAGGAAAAATTGCGGGTACTGGTTCTATGGGAGTAAGAGGCTAAAATATGTTTTCTAATCGCATTTTGTAGATAAGTTTTCAATTTCACGAATTAAATTTTTCCGTTCTACCAAATTTACTTCAAGACTAACATCTGCAAGAACCGTTATTGTTTTCTTGTAGTAATATTTACCAAAACGTTCAACTAAAATTCCTTTCTTGTTATAGAAAGTACCATCTTCCAAAATTTGAAGCCCTTTTAAAGGAATTGAGGTTCGATATTCTTTTACTGCATCAAAGAAATACATGGTATACGAAATATAAAGCTCGCAAGCAATAATCTTATTTACCTTTATATTTTTTGCATGTTGAGAAGTTATGCTTCGTTCTAAACTTTTTTCAAAGCTTTCATCCGTACCATTTTGTTGTGCATTTACAGCCAAACAAAAAAATGATATCAAAAGTGAAATTCGTTTATTCATACGTTTGTACTATAGATGTTTTAGTGCATTTGTTTATTGCTATTTATAAACTATTCTACCTAAAATCTTCGGTATCTCTAGCAATGGGAATACCTTCTGGATCTAATATCATAATTTCTTGTATTGCAGTTTCGCCAAGTGAAGCGCCACTCGAAATCAGACGGTAACCATTGTCGTACGCGGTGAAATAGCCTCCGGGATACGCTAAGTAGCCAGTAGGCAATAAAACACCTTTAGGTTGTTGAAATCCCCAATCAATTACTTGTCTATTTCGTATGTATAAATCGAACGCTGTGTACAAATTGATCATAATTGTAAACTATAATTTTTTTGACTCGCTAATAATATATTGTGATTATATTGAGATTAACCTTTTATAAAAAAAATTCAAATTAATTGCACTAAATTTGTGCAACCTAAAACTCTTATATTTTACGATTTCTTGTCCTAAATTCTTTTAAAGAATTATGCTTTGTGCAAACATAGTAAATATTTTGTTTCAACAAAAAAACACAAATCGATGCGAAATAAAATTGAGCACTTATTGAGCCCCACAAAAGGTCCTTTATTACTTGAAGTGAATCCATCTCCGGGATTAGAAGGAATTGAAGGTGCTACCAATAAAGACATTGCAGGAGAAATGATTTTGGCAATCGAAAAGAATTTTAAAACCTAATAATTAAATTTACTGTGTTTTGATTTATTTATATAAAAAATGAATTCCTATCTTGACATTATCCTCCGGAGTGCATCAGTATATTTATTTATGCTCATCGCTCTACGGATTTTTGGAAAAAAAGAATTATCACAACTCAACACAGCCGATGTTATTTTAATTTTACTTATTAGCAACTCGGTTCAAAATGCGATGGTAGGAAGCAATACAAGCCTTTACGGAGGATTAGCTGCAGCTGCTGTTCTTTTTACAATAAATTATGTTCTAAAAAAGTTGATGTACAAGTTCCCAAAATTTAGTGATTTAATGCAAGAGAAACCAGAAATCTTAATTCACAATGGCAAAGTGGATTTCAAATCTCTAAGTAAATTGAATATAACTTCCGACGAAATTCATGAGGCAATGCGGGAACACGGTGTCGAATATTTTTCAGATGTAAAGTTGGCCATGTTGGAAATTGACGACAATATTAGCATCATTTCTGGCGATAAAAATCTTCGTCAAACAAATCACAAAAGAGTGAAACGAACAAAGAAAAATAGCATTTAATTTTTAAGTATAACAGTATTACTTTTCATTCATAGATTTAATTAAAATTTTGTAGTGAAAGGAAATTTATTTTTATCTGCAAATTAAATAATTCTACCTGTGGATCTAAACTTAATTCCATTGATTTTTCGTAATTTAGCAATCTATTTTTTGCTAAATACATTTTCAATATGGATTTGAACTTCAATAAAAACGAAGACCACAATAAACTCCTTCTTTCTAACTTACACCATAAATTTGCCAAAGTAAAAGTTGGTGGTGGCACAAATCGAATTCAGAAATTACACTCCGAAGGAAAAATGACCGCTCGTGAACGCATTGATTATTTATTAGATACCAAAGCAAAATCGATTGAAATTGGTGCATTTGTTGGCGAAGGAATGTACTCCGAATTTGGAGGATGTCCATCGGGTGGTGTTATTGTGAAAATTGGTTATATAAAAGGAAAACAATGCATTGTTGTTGCCAATGATGCTACTGTAAAAGCGGGAGCTTGGTTCCCGATTACTGCCAAAAAAAACCTAAGAGCGCAAGAAATTGCGATGGAAAATAAAATACCAATAATCTATTTAGTAGATTCGGCTGGTGTGTTTTTGCCTTTGCAAGATGAAATTTTTCCAGACAAAGAGCATTTTGGACGCATTTTTAGAAATAATGCTTTAATGAGCAGCATGGGAATCACGCAAATTTCGGCAGTTATGGGAAGCTGTGTTGCTGGTGGTGCTTACCTTCCTATTATGAGCGACGAAGCTTTGATTGTGGATAAAACTGGTAGTATTTTTTTGGCAGGAAGTTATTTGGTTAAAGCGGCAATTGGCGAAAATATTGACAACGAAACGCTTGGCGGAGCAACAACCCATTGTGAAATTTCGGGCGTTACGGATTATAAAGCCAAAGACGACAAAGATGCCTTAGACAAAATAAAAAATATTGTTGACAAAATTGGAGATTATGATAAGGCCGGTTTTAACCGCATTAAGACAGCGAAACCAGTTTTGGAGCAAAAAGAAATTTACGGAATTTTACCAAAGGCTCGAAACGAACAATATGACATGATGGATATCATCAACAGATTGGTGGATGATTCTGAATTTGAAGCCTACAAAGAAGGTTACGGACAAACGATTATCACGGGTTACGCAAGAATCGACGGATGGGCCGTTGGGATAGTAGCAAATCAACGCAAAGTATCAAAAACCAAAACTGGCGAAATGCAGTTTGGAGGTGTGATTTATTCCGATTCAGCGGATAA
>CAMCTL010000084.1 GCA_945878515.1 Flavobacterium psychrophilum
GGAGCAAAAGCTTGGGAAGAATTGACAGGTAGAGCATATACTCAAAAAACCAATATTGCAATTGTTTTAGACAATGTTGTTTATTCAGCGCCTGGTGTAACAAGCGGACCAATTTCTGGTGGTAGATCAGAAATTTCAGGAGATTTTGAAATTGCAGAAACCAAAGATTTAGCTAATGTTCTAAGAGCTGGAAAGCTTCCTGCTGCAGCAGACATTATCCAATCTGATGTTGTTGGACCATCTTTAGGACAAGAAGCTATTGATAACGGAACAAATTCAGCACTTTTAGGCTTGTTATTAGTGTCGTTGTGGATGATGATTTATTACGGAAGAGCAGGATGGTATGCAAATATTGCGTTGGCGGTCAACTTATTGTTCATATTTGGAATAATGGCTAGTTTCAATTTCGTATTGACTTTGCCTGGTATTGCTGGTATTGTTTTGACAATGGGAACAGCTGTCGATGCTAATATTATCATTTATGAAAGAGCAAAAGAAGAATTGCGATTAGGAAAATCAATTGAAGAAGCGATTCAAGCTTCTTATGGTTGGAAAGGCGCCATGCGTTCGATTGTTGATGCGAATGTTACGCACATTCTTACTGGTGGTGTTTTGTTTGTTTTTGGTTCAGGACCAATAAAAGGATTCGCTTTAACCTTATTAATCGGTATTATAACCTCTTTGTTTACTTCAATTTTTATTGCAAGAATCTTTATTGATAAACGAATTTTAAAAGGTGGTAAATTATCATTTGTAACTGATTTTTCTAAAAATTTCTTTACCAATTTCCATTTTGATTTCTTGAAAATTAAAAAATGGACGTATGCTTTCTCAGCAATTGTAACCATTGTTAGTGTTTATTCATTAGCTACAAATGGTTTGGATCAAGGTGTTGACTTTGTTGGAGGTAGAACTTTTCAAATTCGATTTGAAAAACCAGTAGAAGTTGAAGGTATAAAAGCAGAATTAGCCAAAGTTTTTGACGGAAGTGCCGAAGTAAAAATTATTGGTAATGACAATCAATTAAAAATTACTACTAAATATAGAGTACAAGAAAGCGGAAGCGAAGCCGACGAAGAAGTAAACAAGTTATTGTACGATAATTTGAAAAAACATTATTCAGCTGGTTTAACTTACGATAAGTTTGTTAATGCTTATGATGGAAAAACTTTAGGAATTTTGCTTGCTTCAAAAGTTGGACCGACCATTGCAGAAGACATCAAGACCAATGCCTATTGGGCGGTTCTTGGCGCAATGCTAATTGTAGGATTGTATTTGGTTATTAGTTTTAGAAAATGGCAATACAGTTTGGGTGCAATTGCCGCTGTGGTGCACGACGTTATATTTGTTTTGGGAATTTATTCTTTGTGCTACAAATTTATGCCGTTCGGAATGGAGATTGACCAACATTTCATAGCGGCGATTCTTACGGTAATTGGATATTCTATGAATGATACTGTAATTGTATTTGACAGAGTTCGTGAATTCTTAGGTGGAAACAAAGCCAAAGGAGATTTTAATAGTATCGTAAATCAATCTATTAACAGTACAATGTCTAGAACCATTAATACTTCATTAACGATGATTATGGTATTGTTGATTATGTTTCTTTTTGGTGGAGAATCTATTAGAGGATTTATCTTCGCAATGCTTATAGGTATTATTGTTGGAACTTACTCTTCATTGTTCATTGCAACGCCTGTTTTGTGTGATACCATGTCTGAAGCGGAACATTTAAGAATTGAAAAAGAACACAATACTGAAGCATAAAAATCCTGTAATTATAGAATCAAAAGACTCGAATTGTATTCGGGTCTTTTTTTTTAACATTTTGTAATTTATTTTGTTTTGAAAATACTGTAAAGTCCCCTCCACAGTAAACCATTTCTATATCATTTCATTGTGTGTAGCTTATTATTTTATACCGATGATGTATAACTTCAATTATTAGATGTCGCTTGTCAATATAGTCCAACAAAAAATGCTCTGTATTCATATTGTATCGGCATTTTACCAAATCTCATTGAACAATTTTAAGAATGTGGTTGGTATTATTTGCAAAGAGTATGTTCAATGACGATTTATGTTGATTCTGTTAAACCATTTAGAAATATAAAATAATCCAATTTTTGCTCTCTCTCCTTTGGAGAGGGTTGGGATGAGGATAACAATAAAAAACTATTTTATATTTCTAAATGGTATTACTTTGTGCAGATAATTGTTGTTTTATTGAAAGTTTCATCTCAGAAACAAATTAAGAGTCGAAGTAAAATCAAAAAGCCCCACAAATAATAATGAGGGGCTTTTTGATTTCATTTTATGTAAATGGCTTCTAAATATAAACTGTTTTTTTTGCTTTAAAAACCATATATAACCCAATAATTATGAACGGAATACTTAGCCATTGACCAGTTGATAAAATGCCTAAAGCACTTTCGAAACCGCCTTGACTTTCTTTTACAAATTCTACAACAAAACGCACAGTCCATAAAAGTATCAGAAAAAGTCCAAATAAATATCCTGATTTTTCTCTTGCATCTGTTTTCCAATACAAGAAAAACAATATCGCAAAAACAAAAATATAGCAAAACGCTTCGTACAATTGTGCAGGGTGTTTGGTTGGAACTTGGAGCAGCAAGTCTGCAAATTGCGGGTTAGTTGCAATTGCATTGTAGGCGTCATTTGGTGAAGGCAATTGCGTAGCATTTACAGCTTCTCTGGCGCTAAATTGATCACGTATAAATCGAATTCCAAAAGGAGAGGTAGTTGTGTTTCCAACAATTTCTGAATTGAAAAAATTGCCTAAACGTACAAAAATTGCACCGCTTGCAACAGGAATAACAATTCTATCTAGTATCCACAGTTGCGGTCTTTTCAAAATGTTTTTACTAAAAAAATACATTGTAATTATTATGGATATGGCTGCGCCGTGACTTGCCAATCCTTGGAAACCCGTAAATTCCCATCCATTAATAATATTAAAAAGCATTTTTTCGGAATTTTCTCTAATTGGCAAAAGAATTTCAATTTTGTGATTGCTATAGTATTCCCAATCGTAAAAGAATACATGTCCCAACCGTGCTCCAGCCAATGTTGCTAAAACGGTCCAAATAAATAATGAATCTAATTTTTCTAGCGATTCGTTTTCACGTTCGAATATTTTTTTCATAATAATCCAGCCCAACCCAAAAGCAATTACGAACATAAGACTATAATACCGGATTATAAAAAATCCTAAATCAATGCCTTCTGATGGATTCCAAATTATGTTTAAAAAGTGTGTCATAGCGTGTTTTTTAAGTTTGTAAAAATATATAATTATAGTAAAGCATTTCTTTATTAAAAGTTAATGTTTCTGTAAGCATTTATTTTTTGATGCTTGGTTTTGGTTTGATGTTTTTGAAGAAGGTACGGGGTCATAACCTGTTTTTCCCCACGGATGACAGCTCAATATTCGTTTTATTCCTAAAAATCCACCATAAAGCAAACCATGTTTTTGTAATGCTTCAATCATATAACTAGAGCAACTAGGTTCAAATCTGCAAGTTGACGGAGTAAATGGAGAAATGGCTGTTTGATAAAATCGAACCAAAAATACAAAAGGAAATATAAGGATTTTTGAAAGCATATTTTTATTAATGAGTGAACCGAAAATAGAATATAGTTGCAAAATTTGCTTTTCGATTCTGTGTAAGATAATTATTGTTTGAGTGGTTTTTATTTGTAAAGTTACAAATTTTAGAATAAGATTGTATTCAAATAGTTAAGTGGTCGTTTTTTGATATTGCAATACGCGTTTATATTCGAATAATTTGTGATCATAATCTCTTGTTTTTAGTCTAATATACAATTAGTCATAATGTTTTTATGTTTAATATTATTAGTCTTGTTTTGGAGCAGATTAAACTCCAATAATTTTATTTAAAATCAATTAAACCAATTCAAAATATGACCGTCTTATTATCTTAAACTTTAAATTATAAACAAATGAAGAAATTAATTGTCGCAGTATTATTGTTTACTAGCATTTTCTCTTTTGCACAAGAAGTACAATCAGAGAAAAATGACAAGAAAGTAAAAAGAGAAAGAATGTCGCCAGAGCAAAGAAATCAATTTTTGCTAGACAAAATGACAAAAGAATTGAATTTGGATGCGCAACAGCAAGAGCAAATCAAACCCATTATTGCAGAACAAAATGCTAAATTTCAAGGAATGATAGATCAAGGAACAGCACCCGATTTTAAAAATATGTCCAAAGAAGAACGCAAGGCTCTAATGCAAAAACGAAATGAAGAAAAAACTTTAAAAGACAATAAATTGAAAGCCATTTTAACACCAGAGCAATTCAAGAAAATGAAAGAAATGGAAGCCGCCAATATTGAAAAAATGATGGAAGCAAGGAAAGCGCGTCAAAACCATCAAGAACAAGGATTTTAGTCGCAAACATTTAGACTATTCTTTACTAAATTAAGGTACTTTCGTATAATTGCTTCTTTTTTTCCTGTTTTTTCTTAGAAATATTATTCAAAAAATTAAAACCCACAAAAATTCAAACAGCATGAATTCTTGTGGGTTTTTAAATTTCGTACTTCGTAAATTTAACCTTGTACCTTGAAAACTATTCCCCCAAAAACGGATATCTATAATCCTCTGGAGTTACAAACGTTTCTTTAATTGTTCTAGGCGAAACCCAACGCAACAAGTTCAATGCCGAACCTGCTTTATCATTGGTTCCAGAAGCTCTTGCGCCACCAAAAGGTTGCATTCCCACAACGGCACCAGTAGGCTTGTCGTTGATATAGAAATTTCCTGCTGCGTTTTGCAAAGCGACTGTTGCTTGTTCAATTGCATAACGATCCTGACTGAAAATTGCTCCTGTCAAAGCATAAGCAGAGGTGGTATCAACTAATTTTAAAGTTTGTTCCCACTGAGCATCCTCGTAAACAAAAATTGTTATTACAGGTCCGAACAATTCAGTTTCCATTGTGGAATAATGTGGATTTGTAGTTACAATTATGGTTGGTTCTATAAAAAATCCTACAGATTTATCGTAATTTCCACCAACAATAATTTCCGCATCTTCATCTTTTTTGGCTTGATCAATATAGCTTGCCAATTTATCGAAAGAACCTTCGTGAATTACTGCCGTAATGAAATTACCGAAATCTTCTGGCGAACCTATTTTCATGGATTTTACATCAGTAATTAATTGTTGCTTAAGTTCTGACCACATACTTTGCGGAACATAAGCTCTAGAAGCCGCAGAACATTTTTGTCCTTGAAATTCGAAAGCACCACGAACAATTCCGGTGGCAACTTGTTTCACATTGGCACTTGGATGCGCCACAACAAAATCTTTGCCGCCCGTTTCGCCCACAATTCTAGGATAAGTTTTGTAGTGGTGAATATTGGCTCCAATTTTTGCCCAAATATCTTTAAATACGTGTGTGGAACCCGTGAAATGAACGCCTGCAAAATCACGACTTTCCAATACAGTGTCGGTTATCATCAAAGCATCGCCAAAAACAACGTTGATAACGCCATCAGGAACACCAGCTTCTTTGAACACGTCAATGATGATTTTTGCAGAGAAAACTTGGCTGTCGGAAGGTTTCCAAATCACCACATTGCCCATCATTGCTGCACTAGCGGGAAGATTTGCGGCAATGGCTGTAAAATTAAAAGGAGTTATAGCATAAACAAAACCTTCTAGTGGTCTGTATTCCAAGCGGTTCCAAACATCAGAAGTTGATTTGGGCTGATCGGCATAAATCTGTGTCATAAACTCCACGTTATAACGCAAGAAATCAATCAATTCGCAAGAAGCATCAATCTCGGCTTGGAAAATATTTTTGGATTGCGCAATCATCGTTGCTGCATTTATTTTTGCTCTGTAAGGTCCAGCAATTAACTCGGCAGCTTTTAGGAAAATGGCAGCACGTTGTTCCCAGGCCATACTAGCCCATTTGGTTCTGGCTTCAAGACAATTGCTAATTGCTTTTTCAATATGTGATTTTTCGGCAAGATGATAGGTTCCAACAACATGTTGGTGGTCGTGAGGAGCAGTCATATTTCTTGTGTTCCCAGTCTTGATTTCTTCACTTCCAATATAAAGTGGCACTTCGATAGTGGAATTCCACATCAGTTTGTATGTGGCGAGAACGGCGGCTTTTTCTGGAGAATTTGGTGCGTAAGATTTTACGGGTTCATTTACGGCTTTTGGTGCATTAAAAAATCCTTTTAGCATACAGTTTTTATTTGAGATTTAAACAATTGTCACAAAAGTACAAAGGATTGTTTTAAAAATTGGAACTATTTGGTTAAATCTATTGATGCTTTTTTGTGGACTTGAATTCAATTAATAAATGATAAGGAATCGCAATTATTATTCTTTTTGACTTATTCTTTTTATTAATATTTGGAGAACGAGTCTTTATTGACGATTCTTAACAGAAACCCTTCGACAAGCTCAGGGAGACATTAAGGTTCCTAATCGAAATTCTGAATGTTGTCTGGCTAAGCTTGTCGAAGCCTTTATTAATAAAAGGGATAAGTCAATATTTTTTTTAAACCGAAGTTTAAGTTTGAGAAACAAAATTCTTTTTTTCTTTTAAATATGCAACTTAGACTTTACAGGCTTTAAAAACCTGTTAGGTCTAAATCCCAAAAAAGTAATGTTTTATTTAGCGACTTGATTTGGACGAGTAAATTGGTTCTACTTATTACTTCTACATTTATCACTACAATATTTCACTTCGTCCCACACTTTTTCCCATTTTTTGCGCCAAGCGAAAGGTTTGTTGCAAACCACACAAATTTTTGTCGGTAGATTTTGTTTTTTAACGCCTTTCATAATCCTCTCCCCAAACCTTCTCCAAAGGAGAGGGACTTTTTTATATTAATTTATTTTTGTTCTTTTCCATTCAATTCCTACCGAAGAACCTTCTGCAATGAAAACAGCTTCGGGCTGGGTTTGGTTCAAAACCGAAAATGATTTTCCATACATTGCTTCAAAATCACAGTCAATGTTGTAATCCAAAACCTCACTTATTTTCCAACTTGGATGTTGCAGTTTGTATTCTTCGGTTTCATTTTTGGCAGTTTTGGTATATCCAAAATAGTGCTCGTAAATAAAACTTTCTAAAGAATTTCGCTCCATCTTTTTAGAGGTATTTGATTTTGCAACCGCAATAGAATTCCATTTTTTATTTAACAACCATTCAAATTTTACATCTGTTGAAGATTGCTTGGTAATTATCTCGTGTTTTGTTGGTACAACTGTATAATGTTCGTTGTACAATTTATTGGCAACCCAAGCCACAACTGGGTAGGGAATTGTTTCATTGATAAAAACGACACCTCGCTTTACAACATTCCCTTCTTTTCTTTTCACATAAAACCGCAAATTAATCTCTTCAAAATTGCCAAAATAGGGAATTGGCACGTTAAACAATTTGGTGTTCTTGAACATAAATCCCACCAAACTAACATAACATTTTCCATTATGTAAATCCAATTCTACGCCTTTTGGTACAAATGGAATTAGAATTTCAGGGTCAATTTCGTAGTTCGCCATAATGATATCTTCCCAATTTGCTTTTAAAAATATTGCCATTTTTAGGTTTTTTTTGGAGATTTCGTTCTTCTTGTCTTTGAATTTGGATTGCTCACGTGTTTTTGTAAAATTCGTTTTCCCTCTATTTTAACTTCTTCTTTTTTGCGAAAACTCCAAACCAAATCGCTGGCATATTTTCTGGTTTCTTCAATATTTACAATCGGTTCTGGATAATCGATTCCAATTTTGCAATTGTAAAACTGCTGTTCCATTTCGTTCATTTTCCAAGGTTCGTGCAGCAATGCAATTGGCACTTCTGATAATTCAGGAATCCATTGTTTGATGAAAATTCCCTCTGAATCGTGATCTTCGGAATTTTTTATAGGACTATAAATTCGAATCGTATTTATTCCTGTTGTTCCTGATTGCATTTGCAACTGCGGATAATGAATTCCGGGTTCATAATCCAAAAATTGTCTTGCCAAGAAATGTAATTCGCGCCAGTCTTGCCATAAATTAAACGTAAAAAATGATACCACCATTGCTCTCATTCTAAAATTGATATAACCCGTTGCCACCAAACATCGCATGCAAGCATCCACAATTGGAACACCTGTTTTACCTTCTTGCCAAGCTTTGATGTAGGTTTCATTTTTTGGTTTAACCAATGTGTCATAAGCCCGATTGACATTCTCGAATTCCATTCTAGATTCGTCTTCAAACTTTTGGATAAAATGACAATGCCAATGCAAACGAGACACAAAATTCAAAATGGCTCGTTTGTTTTTAGAAGATTCATAAAACTGATTGGTGTAGTGATAAACCATTCGCATACTGATATTTCCGTAGGCCAAATACGGTGATAATCTACTGCAACCTTTACGGCTCAAAGCTGGTTTCGAAATGTGTTTGCTGTAATTGACATAGCGTTCTTTTACAAAACTGTCTAAATACCGCCAAGCCAGATTTTCGCCTCCTTGTTGGAAATTAATATTTCTTGTCGTGATTTCAGGTTTTAAAGGCTCTCCCTTAATCAAATCATAATAATCCGAATCCAAAGCAATCAAATTCAAATTGGTTTCTTTGAGCATTTTTGGTGTATCTCGCATTACGGCTTCCCAGCGTTTGTCCCAATCTTGTCTGGATTTTAGTTTCCGAATCACGCCGTGCATTTGAAATTCTTTCCAGTGAATGTTATTTTTTTGAAAGAATTCTTGCATTGCAATATCCCGGTCGAAGGTAATTTTGTTGCCAATTTCCTGATGCGAGAAAACAGTTTTGATCTCGTATTGTTCCAACAATGATAAAAATACAGGTTCCACTTCAGAATGAAAAAAGTGGATTTTACCACCAATAGGTTCTAACTTTTTTTGTAAATCTTGCAACGATTCATACACAAAACGCCAATGTCTGGTATCGGAATCGTAGTAATTCATTACCGATGGTTCGAAGAAATAAACCAATAACAGCGGCAAATCCGAAAGGTGTGCGTTATGTAAAGCTTCGTTGTCCGAAAAACGCAAGTCTCGTTTGAACCAAACTATATTTATTGGAATTCTATTCAAAATATAAAGTATTGCAATATTATAAAGATTGGAATGTAGCCGATATTAAAGAGTCGTTATTTGGAATTATAACTTAATCCATTTTTTGTCACTATTCAATTTGAACGTTGCAATATGTTCTTTGTTCCATTCTGTTGGGCCAATCAATGACAAAAAAGCAGTGGAGTCATCGCTGTTGTACAAATGATATACCTCGCCAATAACGGGTTCGAAAGAGAATTTAGCATTATAAACCAAATCATTCCATTCGTATTCCTCCATCAATTTTTGATACTGTTGTTTGAGTTCGGCAAATTTGTTTTCAAACTCTTTGTTTACCTGATGAATGCCTCTGGTTTTCCATGCTACTAAATCTTCAGTGACGATTACAGGTGCGCCAACATTGGTTCCGTAAGGTAAAACGCTAGCATTATAACCTTGCTCTTTGCTATAAACAATATTGTCGGGTTTGTCTTTTTCCATTTTCATTTGAATTATCGCTTTGATATTTTGTTGTTCGAAATAGACCGTTGCAGTTTGCATTTAAAACGGTCGATACCTTCAACGCGTTTTGCGGTGTGTTTGGTTTTGCAGTTTTCGACCCGCTCACGCCACAATTTGTAGCTAGAGAATTTGAGTTCTTTTTTCATCAAGGCCTTCACATCGGCTTCCGCCAATCCGAATTGAAATTTTATGGCATCAAATGGAGTGCGGTCTTCCCAAGCCATTTCGATAATTCGGTCAATGGCTATGGTGTCTAAATCTGTTTTTTGTGCGACTGGCATTTTTGTTTAATTATGTTTTAATAAAGTTCAACAAAAGTAAACAATTCTATCCAATATGTGTTTTGAGAGTAGAAAAAATATGTCAATTTTTTCTAAAGTGATATTTATAAAGGTTGGTAAGGTTAAAAAAATTTAGAGAAGACCTCGTTGAGCGGGTAAAATTTATTCAGATCCGATCAATCGGAGTTTTGTTTTTTACTTATTGTTTGCTGCTAATTGGAATAGCCACGAAATCGGGAGACTTCGCAGAGCTGTTTCTAAAATTTTGATGTTGTCTATCATTTAGCGGTAGTTTTTTATTTTGTCTCCAATATAGTTTAACGCTTTGTCGTAGGTCTCAATACCGTGTCCTACGTTATTGAAAATTTTTGTTTCCTTCAAAGTCTTAATTTGTCTTTGTGCATTATCAACTGATTTTTGATAAGGAAATAATAAGTCTTTGTCTCCAACAAGCAAATATGTTTCAGCTTTTACATTCTCAAGTTGTTTGTCCATATAGTAAGGTTTTTGTGTCTTGTCTTTGTATCGGCTAATCGCAAAAACTTCATAGTCAACAAGCATTTTTTCTGAAAAGTCAGATAACTTATGATTTGGTTTAGAAAAAACTGCCTTGTCAAGAAATTTCAGTACGTTTTTTTCATTTGGCTTTATTAAAGGAAGAATGTTATAATATAGATTTTTAAGTGTCAATGAAAAAGGCTGTAAACAACCGGGATTTAATAAAAAGGTCGCTTTTATTTTTTCCGGTTTTACAATTCCAAGTTTCATACAAATAAGTCCACCAAAAGAAGCACCGGCAACAAATGCGGTTTCAATTTTAAGCTTTTGGAAAACTTCAGCTGCCCATAATCCATAGTCTAAGGATTTAATGTCTGGTGTAGAACCGTCACTTAAATTTGGAAGACCGTTTGTCTCTACCATAAAAATTCTCATTTTATGATTTAAGTTATCAAGGCCTTTGTCAAAGTCCCAAATCAAAGCGGTTGTTCTTGCTCCTGGAAAAATTACCAGTGTGTCTAGTGTTTCGTCATTTGTGTTTAGGCCCCAAATGTGTGTTTTACCAAGTGAAGTTTTAATATCATAACGTTCATATTGTCTGTTATTAAATTTTTCTAATTGTGTTACCCAATTTTCAAAATAGTTTAGATCTTTTGTTTCTTCTTTAAAATTTGATTTACTATATATTTTCATTGCTAAATTTTTATTGTTCAAGATTGATATTAAAGTCGGTGTTTGAAAAAACCCTAAACATAGACCTCAAGTTTACAATACTCAAATTATTTGGCACAAAAGTCTTCAATATTCTGGAATCAAATGTTTGTTTATACCAACATTATATTTTTACTGTGTTAAACAATTTACTAAAATTGGTTGGGTTAATTCCCAAATAAGACGCAATGTACTTGTGTGGCACAAGTTGGAGTAGATGCGGGCTATGCTTACAAAATGTTTTGTAACGCTCTTCAATCGTCAAACTTAGAAGTTCGATGTGTCTATTAATAACACTAGCTAAAACAACTTCCGTCATTCGTCTAAAAAGTCGTTCAATTTGCTGTGATTGGTCAAATAGTTTTTGAAGTTCTTCAAAAGTGATGTATTCAAATTCACTATCTGTAAGACAAGTTAGAAAGTATTTTGATGGGACTTGAAACAAAAATGATTCGGCAATTGCACAAAATTTTGGTGAATATGCAAAAGCTAATACGTGTGTTTTGTTATCAGTGTCTAAGTATGCCATTTGAACACCGCTTTTTACAAAGTAAAGTTCTCGTTGTGTTTGCCCTGCAACTGTTATAAAGTCACCCTTTTTAAAGGTTTTTGTTTTTAGGTTTTTTGTCAATAAAACATAATCATCTGTGCTAAGGTCGTGAAAAAGGTTTAAGTATTCATATCGTTCCATGCTGCAATGTGTAGTTGACTTTTTAAAATTTCTCCGCTAGTACGAGCGATTCGCTCCTACATACAATTATTTTTTTTTCTTTTACTATGTTTGGACATAAAGCCGAACCGTTTTATTGCTACAGCTTTCTTGCCTTGTTTTGTGTGCTCCACTTTGCGGGCGCGGATGCAGAACCGCGCTATCCTACTCAAGAAAATTTATTTATATCCGAGCGATCGGGTTTCTGTCAGTTTATGATGTCATCAATTATTGTTATTATTTTTTCAGCTCTTTTTTCTTGAAATGTCAAGTAGTTATTACCTTGATAGATTGTTTTGTCAATTGGTAAAATATTACTTTCTAAAATGTTTTTAAAATCTGCTTGCGGTATAAGATTGAAGAAATAATCCTTCGGTTCTTTTTTACTGATTTTTTTATTAGAGTCCGAAGGGAGAAAACAAAAATTAATCAAGCTATTAATTTTATTACTTGAAAGTCCTTGTCTGGTTAGAAACGCACGTGGAAAAACGTGATGGTACTCTTTTCTGTTAAATTCCGCTAATGAAATATCTAAATCAACTTTTGTTCCTTTCATCAAATCTAATGGTACTTTTTGAGCCATTAACAATAGAAAAGCACGAGATAAGGAGTTCCCCTTACTAAATTGAGTTACAATAAGTTCAGATTTTGTCACATTGTAGGAATAATTAACTACATCGGAAAAATCATTATTTCTTATTTTAATAATAGTCTCAATGTCAACATTCATTTTGCTTGTTGTCATACCCGTTGAATACCTATTCGAAAATGAAGTTCTCCAGAACCATTGTTTAAGTGCTTTTAATTGTTCCGCTTCAATTGTTCCTGAAATAGAATAAAACTTTGTTATTGCTACAAGTTGTTGGATAAAAGGTAAAAAGTCTGAATTTATACAGCTTAAATCTGTCGACAAGAAATCTATTGCCTTTTTTATGGAATTGCAGAATACTTTCCAATTATCTCTTACACTTTCACCTGTCAATTTAAGAACTGACTGTGTTGTTGTATCATCCTGTATAACTCCTGAAATAGCTTGTAAAATTATATTATATGGGATTGTCCCAAAACCTTTTTCTTCAAGTTCAGTTGTTAATACGTTAGTAGATTCTAATAAATGAAAATCATCCGTCCAAGTCCAAGCGGTCATTAAGTCAACTGTAGAAAGCTTGGTGCCAGTATTGTTTATTCGCTCGAAAATAATTCCAACTTCTTCTTTTGTTCTGTATTTAATTGTTACAACTGGTATTTCATAATTCAAAAATTTAGAGCAAAGTTCACTAGCTTCTGTGTGGTATTTTGAATTAAGCTTTCTAAGAGCAGGAATGAGCTTCGTTGTGTCGATTAAGTTTTTTAGATATATGATGCTATCGCTAGTATTTTCTACTTCAGAAAGTGGTAAAAATTTCCTATTTTCAAAATCGTAATAAATCTCAAAAATATTTAAGTTAGGGTTGTACTGTTCGGTTTGAACATCTTGTTCAGCTCGGTCGCTAAAAACAGCATAAATTGAGGATATTCTTTGTTGTCCATCCAATACGTAATTTACAGGGTATTCGATTTTAGTATCTGGAATTAGGTACCCAGCAATGTTTCTTGTATGTTTTAGTCTGTCACTAGTGTACCATAAAAGAACACTTCCAATTGGGAAATTGGTTACAATACTGTCCAATAATTCGAGTATTTGATTCTGTTTCCAAACATAAGCCCTTTGAAAAGCTGGAATTCTTACGTCTCCTGAATCAATTCGTTTAATCAGTCTATCAATTTTTTCGGCTGTGGGAGTTAGTTCCGGTGCTTTCATATTATATTTTGGTTTCTGTTTTTTTACTTGTGTATAAATAGTATAAAATCGCTATTTCATAGCGCTTCTTCAATTTACTACTATAATTTCTCAACCGTTTTCTTACCTCTACTCTTAGCATACAACAAATTAAAATCAAAATACACCATACATTGTGCTACATCTCCAGGGAATTTTTCGCCAATGTGGTGAATGGTTTTAATGAGTTCTATTTCTACTTCTCGTCGGGCTACCGAGCTGGTTTTGTTTCGCTTTTGTGTTGAACAAATATATAAATTTAAGACTTAAACCATTAACAATTTCTTTCTGTTTATTCTTTATTTTTTTCAAGAAGCAATGCTGCATAGAAATTACTTTTCCTTACACTATTCTAAAAACAACACTCACTTTCTGAAAATCATTATTTGCTGTCCGAAATACATAAAACACACAAAAAACAACGCTTAAAGTTCTTATAAGTATAAAAAATGCCTGCAAACGGTCATCTGACAGCTACAAACATACATCGGACAGCTACAATTAATCATCAGAATGTTACAAATTGTCTTCTGACAAC
>CAMCTL010000085.1 GCA_945878515.1 Flavobacterium psychrophilum
ATTATAAAAAGTGATGTGATAATTAAAGCTGATTTTTCGTATCGAAATAATAAAACTATTGTAAGATATTTAGATTATGACAACAATCAACTGGCTGCGGGTCAAAATATTTGGTCATTGAAGTTAACCGCTGACTATTCATTTAGCAAAAACTTAACAGCAATCTTTTATTATGATCATGCTTTTTCACAGGCGGTTGTTTCAACTTCCTTTCCTTTAACAAATCTTCGTTCTGGGTTTACACTTCGATATAGTTTTGGAAATTAATTAAAGTTTAATAACAATCCGTGTAATATTAAAATTAGAAATAATACTTTTGAAAAAAAATTAAGAGCCAAAATCTACAATCTATAATTTAAAATATTATGAACATACCAGAAAATTTAAAGTACACTAAAGACCACGAATGGGTTAGCATCGATGGCGATATTGCAACAATAGGAATTACTCATTTTGCACAAAAAGAATTAGGCGATATTGTATATGTTGAGGTAGAAACTTTAGACCAAACACTCGATAAAGACGAAGTTTTTGGCACAGTTGAAGCAGTAAAAACCGTTTCAGATTTATTTCTTCCGCTCTCTGGAGAAATTATAGCGTTCAATAACGAACTTGAAAGCAAACCAGAAAGTGTAAATACAGATCCTTATGGACTTGGTTGGATGATTAAAGTAAAAATTTCAGATATTCTCGAAATTGATTCGCTTCTTTCAAGTGAGTCTTATAAAGAATTAATCGGTGCGTAAGCAGGTTTTTCTTTATGCAGCAATATTTTGGTCAATACTTATAATTTATTTCTGCTTAAAAAACGCCAATGATTTGCGGCATATTAATATTGTCGGATTTGACAAAGTTATTCATGTCGTGTTTCATTTTGTTTTTACTGTGTTGTGGTTTTTGTATGTACAAAAGAAGTTTATAAGTACAAAAAAAATTCGACTTGCATTGGGTTCGTTTGTATTCTCATTCCTTTTTGGAATAGTAATCGAAATAATGCAAGAGACATTTACTACTACAAGAAGTGCTGATTTATTTGATATCTTGGCAAATCTTTTAGGTGCCTTTCTAGGATTAGCCTCTGTTTTTTTGTTTGGAAACTATAAAAAACAATCCTCTTAAATCTAATGTATAAATGAATATAAAACAATATTTAGACTCGACTTATCTAAAAACGCCTTTACAAGCTGGTTTATCAGTAGCAGAAAATACAAAAATTGTTAAAGAGCATATCCAAGAAGCAATTGATGAAAATTTTAAACTCATCATGATTCGACCGGATATGGTGTCCATGGCTAGTGAGATGATAGTCGAAGCAAATTCAGCAGTTCAAATTGGAACTGTAATTGATTTTCCAGAAGGAAAAGCAAGTCTGGAAGAGAAACTTGCTGAAGCTGAAACAGCTATTCAGAACGGAGCTGATGATTTGGATTTTGTTTGCAACTATGAAGCTTTCAAAGACGGAAATGTAAATTTGGTTAAAAAAGAAATATTAGCATGCACACAACTAGGTTTGGCTCATAATAAAGTAGTAAAATGGATTATAGAAGTAGCGGCACTGACAGATAAACAAATTATACAAATTTCGGCTTTGATTAAAAACGTCGTTATTACTAATTTTAAAGAAGAAAATTACGCTTCGGTTTTTGTTAAATCATCAACTGGCTTTTTTAAAACAGAAAATAATTTGCCAAATGGTGCTACTGTTCCTTCTATTGTACTAATGCTTGAAAACGCTAGTCCGCTTCCCGTAAAAGCTGCTGGTGGAGTAAGAACGTATGATGAAGCGCAGCAGATGATTCGACTTGGAGTAAAGAGAATTGGAACCTCAGGCGCAAAAGCAATTGCAAATGGGCAAAAATCCAATGGCGAATATTAAATGTACAAATACAATATGAAAAAAGGATTACTATCATCGTTTTTATGTTTAATCACTCTAATTGCAATCGCCCAGGAAGGGAACACCGTAAATAAGGATTTTTCTAGAGAACTATTTCCAGTTTTTCCGAATTGTGAAGGTTTACATTCCAATGAATTAGAAAAATGTTTTTACATTGAGGTTCAAGATTTCGTCTTCCAAAATTTTGTAGTTCCAGAAAATTTGGTTCAAAATAATTTTACAGGCAGTGTAAAAGTACTTTTTGAGGTAGATAAAAATGGTGCTTTCAAAGTGATTTATGTCAATTCAGTTGATGAAGATTTGATCAATGAAGCAAAAAGAGTTTTTGCAAAACTTCCAAATATTAAAGCCGCAACTTATAACGGAAATTCTACTTTTTCTCAATACAACATTACGATTGCAATACCTTTAAAAAGCACCCAGCAACAAGCTTCTGAAGCTGTTGTTGCAGCCGTGGCCTCAAAAGTAATCCCTAAAAAGCTTACCGAATTGGACAGTATTGTTTATAAAAAATTCAATAATCCACAGTTTGAAAGTAATTTAAACGTTCCGTTTTCTCACAGTTTTTATTCCCGTTTTGATCCAGCCATGAATCAGGTTGGAGCCAATAATCATACTGCGTCAAAGCCTTACACTTATGTAGAAGTTGCCAAATATTACAATCTTGCCGCGGCCAACGAAAAGATAAAGAAAAAAGCTTCAGGTTGGTGGGCAAGAAAATTATGGAACGAAAACTTAGTCGAAATCCAAGGCGAAGACTATTGGTTTGTCTTAAATCCAATTATCGATTTGCAAGTTGGTACTTCTTCGGGGAATAAACAAGTTAATACTTTTATAAACACACGTGGAATAAATTTGAGCGGAGGATTAGGAAAGCAACTTAATTTTACAACTACCATTTACGAAAGTCAAGGAAGATTTGCTGATTATTTCAATCAGTATATCTCATTTTTACAACCCGCTGACGGCGTGCCAATTGTTCCTGGTATTGGAATTGCGAAAGACTTTAAAACAGATGCTTACGATTTCCCTTCAGCAGATGCAAATTTGACTTTTGCTCCATCAAAATTCATTGACTTGCAATTGGGCTATAGCCGAAATTTCATAGGTGATGGTTACCGTTCCTTATTTGAAAGTGATGGCGCAAGTCCATATCCGTATTTTAAAATCAATACAAATTTCTGGAAAATAAAATACACAAATACATATATGTGGCTGAAAGACGTTCGTCCCGAAGCAACTCTCGAACGGACTTACACAACAAAGTTTATGGCAAACCATTATTTGAGTTGGAATATTTCTAATCGATTGAATTTAGGATTTTTTGAATCCGTTATTTGGACAGATACTAACAATAGAGGTTTTGATATGAACTTTGTTAATCCAATTATTTTTTATCGCTCTGTTGAGTTTACTTCTTCGGCACGAACAGGAAATGCAATTTTGGGTTTAAGTTCCAAATACAAATGGAATAATAGCATAACGTTTTACGGACAATTCCTTTTAGATGAATTTTCGCTTAGTGAAGTGAAAAACGAATCAAACAGTTGGAAAAATAAATTTGCTTACCAATTGGGTGCGAAATATTTCAATGCTTTTAATGTAGAAAATTTATTATTGCAATTGGAATACAATCACTTGCGACCTTATGTGTACTCGCATAGCGCTCCAATTACCAATTACGGACACAACAATCAAAACATTGGACATCCTTGGGGAGCAAATTTTCAAGAACTTTTGGCCATTGCTCGTTATCACAAAGGCCGATTATATGCTGATGCAAAAATTACCTATGGTTTTCGTGGATTTGATTTTGCTAATTCAGGTGCCAATTCAAATTTTGGCGGAAATATTTACAGAGATTACGATGAATTAAGGCCTTATAATTCTGGTGTAAAAGTAGGACAAGGCAACAAAACCAATATTTTAATTGCAGATTTACAAGCTGGATATTTGGTCAACCCAATAACGAATTTGAAACTTTTTGGTAGTTTTATTTATAGAAACTTCAACCCAAACCAAAACACTGCAACAGTTATCAACGAAAGTACTACATGGTTTTCATTAGGCATTCGTTCAGATGTGTTTAATTGGTATTTTGATTATTAAAAAAATGTAAATGAATTACTGATAAACAAAATTTGAATTTTTTATGAGTTGTTTTTTGCCAAATCTCTTCTGATAAACTACTTTTGTACAAGTTTTAAAAAAAACAACCAAACTTTGAATAGTTCAATCAATTCCATTTCAATAAAATCCACCTATATTGACTTCAAAGCTATTACTAAAGCTGGCTTGGCTATTAGTGTTGTTTTTTCGTCAATCGCAGGCTTTTTGTTGGGTGTTCCTGATATTCTCTCTTTAGATTGGATGATTCTACTTAAACTTGCTGTTGGTGGCTATTGTATGGTTGGCGCATCAAACGCATACAATCAAGTTATCGAAAAAGATCTTGACGTCTTGATGGACAGAACAAAGAATCGTCCAGTTCCAGCTGGTAGAATGACACCAAATATTGCGCTTATTATTGCTAGTATCCTTACCGCAATTGGGATTGCATTGTTGTACGACATCAATCCAAAAACGGCTATGTTTGGTGCCATTTCTATATTTCTATATACTAGTGTTTATACACCTTTGAAAACTGTAACCTCTTTATCAGTTTTTGTGGGAGCAATTCCTGGAGCAATTCCGTTTATGCTGGGTTGGGTTGCCGCCACAGGAAACTTTGGTATCGAAGCGGGAACGTTGTTCTTGATTCAGTTTTTCTGGCAGTTCCCCCATTTTTGGGCAATTGGCTGGTTTTTATTCGAAGATTATGAAAAAGCAGGTTTCTTTATGTTGCCAACAGGAAAAAAAGATAATGGAACAGCCTTGCAAATCATTTTATATACTCTTTGGTTAATTATCGCCTCGCTTCTCCCATCTTTAGGTTATACAGGGCAATTTTTTATTTCTCCAATAGCCGCTTTTTTAGTATTTTTGCTTGGGCTTTGGATGCTTTTTTATGCCGTGAAATTGTATAAGTCAAGAACTACCAAAGTTGCAAGATCTTTAATGTTAGTAAGTGTTTCTTACATTACTTTACTACAATTAATTTATATAATTGACAAAATTTTAAGATAGATATGACTACGACAATGACTGCCGAGGAGCAAAAATCTAGAACCGCAAGATCATACAAATTGCTCTTATTGTTTGCAATGATTAGCATGATTATGATGTTTGCCGGCTTAACGAGTGCTTTTGTAGTAAGCAAATCCAGAGCCGATTGGCTGAAGAATTTTGAATTGCCAACTGCATTTTATTACAGTACAATAGTTATTATTGGCTGCAGCATCACTTTTCATCTGGCCAAAAAAGCGATTCAAAAGGACAAACATCAAGAAACAACATCCTTTCTTTTGGCAACTTTGGTGTTAGGAATTTCATTTGTTGTGTTGCAATTTATGGGTTTTGGCCAAATTGTAGAAAGTGGCTACTACTTTACGGGAGCCGAAAGTTCAATTACGACCACATTTCTATATATCGTTACTGTGGTTCACTTATTGCACCTTGCCGGAGGATTAATTGCCCTTTTTATTATCATATTTAAGCAATTGCGACATAAATATAATTCTAAGCAAACATTAGGTATAGAACTAGGTGCGATGTACTGGCACTTTCTAGACTTACTATGGATTTATTTATTTTTATTTTTATTTTTCTTTGAATAAGAAAAATTTGTAGATTTGAAAACTTTTAATTAAAATAGTATATGAGCACAGTTACAACTGCGAAAAGTGGAGAAAAAGTATGGGGAGGCGGTGATAATAGCCAACCTTTAGGAGCCGATTACGGTAAATTGATGATGTGGTTTTTTATCCTGTCGGATGCGTTGACATTTTCGGGATTTCTTGCTGCCTACGGATTTTCAAGATTCAAATTTATTGAAACATGGCCATTAGCTGATGAAGTGTTTACACACTTTCCTTTCATGCATGGTGTTACAGCACCGATGTATTATGTAGCATTTATGACTTTTGTTTTGATCTTTTCATCGGTTACGATGGTTCTTGCTGTTGATGCTGGACACCAGATGAAAAAAGATAAAGTAGTTATTTACATGTTTTTAACCATTATTGGTGGTTTAATATTTGTTGGTTCTCAAGCTTGGGAATGGAAAAACTTTATTAAAGGGGAATATGGTGCAATTGAAACCAAAGGCGGAAGTTTACTTCAGTTTGTTGATACTGATGGAAAAAGAGTAGCCTTGGCTGATTTCGCTGTAACTTTGCCCGAAGAAAGGGAGCAATTAACAAGAGATAAAGGAAAATGGTTTATGGAGGAACCAACTTTACCATCTTATTCTGTTGCCGAAGTTCAAGCGGGCTTCAAAGCGCATCCAAATATTTTGGTAAGAACAGAGGTTATTGATGCCGACAAGAAAAAAACAGTTCTAACTAGAGCGCAATCAGAATTGCGTCTAAAAGATGCAAGTTTAGTTGTGGAAGGCGCAAATCTTACTAGGAATGAATATGGTAGTAAGCTTTTTGCTGACTTCTTTTTCTTTATTACAGGTTTTCACGGTTTCCACGTATTTTCTGGAGTTATTATCAATATCATTATTTTCTTTAATGTGTTACTTGGCACTTACGAAAAAAGAAAAAGTTATGAAATGGTAGAAAAAGTTGGGCTTTATTGGCACTTTGTTGATTTAGTTTGGGTTTTTGTATTCACAGTTTTCTATCTAGTTTAATTAACAAAAAGTTATTTTATTATGTCACACGAACACGTTTCTAACACAAAAAGAATTTGGACAGTTTTTGGTATATTATCTATAATTACAATCATTGAGGTAATTTTCGGAATTATAAAGCCAGCATCTCTACACCATAACAGTTTACTAGGTTTAAATTTATTAAACTGGATTTTCATTATTTTAACCGGTGTAAAAGCCTATTACATTGTTTATGCTTTTATGCACATGGAAGGCGAAAAATCGGCCTTAAGATATGCAGTAATTTGGCCATTAATATTTTTAGTAGCTTATTTACTTTTTATTCTTTTGACCGAAGCTGATTATATTTTTGAGATTTTTAAGAATTCTACAATCAAATGGAATTTTTAACTAAATATTAATTCTTATAAAAGGGCTCGCTTTGCGCGCCTTTTTTTATTTTCAAACCTTACATTGTTGCTATTTCTACTATTTCTATGAAAAAAAATATTGTCCTCTTCGTTCTGTTTATCTTACCCATCGTTGCCTATCTTTTTTTCGCATCAGGTGTAAATAGTTTTACAAAATTGCCTATTATTACGCCCAAAGTTGCTGATTTTGGCAATTGGAAATCACTTAAAAACGAGAAAGTAAGCCTTGATAAAAAAATTACTATTCTCGGTTTTTCTGGAACTAATATTTTAAGAAATCAAGGCAATTTTTTTAATCTAAATGCAAAAATTTACAAGCGTTATCACGAGTTCAAAGACCTGCAATTTGTGGTAATTTGTCCTGTTGGAACAGAAAAAGATGTACAATCCATAGTAGACGCACTTAGTGTCTCTACTGATGTCAGCCAATGGCATTTTGTTTTTGCAACTCCAAAAGAAATTACAACCTATTACAAGCAGTTAAAACTGGTAGGGAATCTTAATCCAGATTTCGGAACTCCTAACGTTTATATCGTTGACAAAGAAAGAAACCTTAGAGGAAGAAAAGAAAAAAAAGACTACAAAGAAGGCTATAACACTTTTCATCCATCGGAATTGAGCAACGAAATGCTGGACGATTTTAAAATTATTCTTTATGAATATCGTGCGGCGCTCAAGAAAAATAATAATGCTACAAAACAACTTTAATTTGGAAAGCTGTTACTTTAACAAAAACAGCAAATAAGAAAGGCGAAAACGTTTTAAACTTATTGGCAAATTTTGTTATCTACTGTGTGGGCATTTCAATGTTTTTTGACAACATAGGTAGGGTTATTAAACTGATTTTCATAAATTATTAGCCACTTAGAAAATAATTCATCAAGATTTTAACAGGTGTTTTATATATGAAAAGCTATGAAATCTCTGATACGCAAAGAATCTTTCTATTAGAAAAATAGTATTTCCTATGTGGTTTAGAATTCCTAATATTAATCGAGTTCAGACAAAACAAAGCCTTAAATTCACTTCCACTTTAAAGTTTCCATCAATCTTTGCATATCGTTTCGGACGTAACTTGCAGCTGGCATGATGGAATCATAATTGGGTTTTGCATAGAAATAAACCGATCCAGTTACAAAATGCTTGGTACTATCAGTTACATAAAACTGTGAATTTGTAGCACTATTTCCGTCCACTTGATAGAACATTCCATAAACTTTCTTGGACGGATTTACATAAGGTTGTTCTAGAATATCATCCGCTTTTATGACATGTTCATAAGTTAACTTTTGAGCATCACGTAACAATTTATCAATGTTATTATTCACCGGCTTGTAGGTCAAATATATGGTAGCTTTCATTTTTGGGTAAGTAATAGTAACTCCAGAATCTTTACTTCCTTTGATCAAAGCTTCAGAATTAATTTCGAACGCACAAGGTAAAACGCTATTTTCAAAGTTTACATAGTCGGCCGGAGTATAATCTAATCTTAAATAACTTGGGGGCTTTGGTAAAACTTCGTTTTTACAGCTAAATATTGAGAAGAGCGATATAATGTATAACGAAATTGTAGCTTGTTTTTTTAACATTTAATTATTATTAAAGAGTCTGTTTTTTTTGCGTTGTAGGTTTTGTAATGAGAAATTCAATTGCGAACGTATAGTTTTCGAATATGATTATTTGATTTTTTCAAAAAATCCTGAAGATTTTAGGAATAATTCCAGCAATTTGCTGCGCATCGTCTTTTTTCATTTCAAACAAAGATAAACGCAAATGCTATTTCTGTATTGGTAAATATTTTAAAAATAAAATTGCTAAAGAGTAATTAAACAATCAAAACGGTAAATCATTTATCGGTAATCCTTTATTTTCATCGCCAAAGTTAGTGTTTTTTTCTGTCTCGACCGATTTATGCCCTTTGTTGTTCTCTGTTTCCTTTTTGGTTGTCAGAAAAGTAAAGTCTATGGCTTGAATTTCTGTAATGTATTTTGTGCTTCCGTCCTCAGCCTGCCATTGACGGGATTTAATTCGACCTTCAATATAAACTTTATCGCCTTTCGATAAATATTTTTCGCACAATTCGGCAGCTTTGTTCCGAACTACAATATTGTGCCACTCAGTCGAAGTTACTTTTTCGCCAGTTTCCTTATTAATATAAATTTCATTTGTAGCTAAGGGAAATTTTCCAATACAACAATCGCTTTTGAAATAGTGCATTTTGACATCATCGCCCAAATAACCAATCAGCATCACTTTATTTAAGGTTCCGTTCATTTGATTTTTTTAAGTGTAAATACGTAAATTAAAACAACCAAAATTGCCAAATGTAGCAAATGGTTTATGGCAATCACTTTAAGCTTAACTGAATCAGAACTTTAGCTGTATTTATTTATTTTGCCTCTTCCCTATTCGTTCGCGTCCAATTATAGACAATTTGCTGCTTTTTCAAAATTCTGCAAAACTAATTTATAAAACAGAATAACTAAGTAATTTACTTGAAGTTAACTGTAAAGCAAAAGTTAGGTTATTTCCCAATTTGAAAAAAATAGAAATTTGTCTTCGCTTGCAAATTTATTTGCTATCAATCACTACTTTTTACCTAATAATTTTCAATCTAATTCAAGTAAACAACTTTGTTTTTTATGTATATGCGAGAGATCTAATTATTAATAAAAACTCAAGCTCCGCATAAATTGGACTTTTGCATTTATTGCAAAGCGTTTATGGGTTATTCCCTTCTGCCGCCCATATAAATTGAAACGTAATACAATAATGTTGCGATTGAACCTAAAGCGGCAACAACATAAGTTCTCGCAGCCCAATTCAAAGCATCTTTTGCGCCAGCTTGTTCTTGTTGTGTTAACATTCTTTTGTTTTCTAACCACGCCAATGCACGATTACTTGCATCATATTCTACCGGCAAAGTTACTATTGAAAACAAAGTTGTGGCAGCAAAAATTACTATACCAATTAGTAACAGCGACGGAAATGTTTTAATCATTAAGATTCCTGCTAGCAAAATCCATTGCATATAAGACGAAGCAACGTTTACCACGGGAACCAATTGAGAACGCAAAGTCAACCAACTATAAGCTCTAGCGTGTTGCACGGCGTGACCACATTCGTGAGCCGCAACCGCAGCAGCAGCAGCATTTCTTTGATTGTAAACTGCCTCACTTAAGTTGACCGTTTTATCCGATGGATTATAATGATCGGTTAATTGTCCTCCTACCGAAATTACTCGAACATCGTGAATTCCGTGATCCGTAAGCATTTTTTCAGCAATTTCTCGTCCTGACATTCCGTTTTGCAAATGTAATTTGGAATATTGCTCGAATTTACTTTTTAATCTTGAGCTCACCAACCAACTGGCTAGCATAATTAAACCTGCTAAAATAAAATATCCCATTCCCATAATTTTATCTTTAAATTGTTTAAACTTTGATTATCAAATTCTAAACCAAATGTAAAAAATGTCAATTTGACATCCGTTAAAAAAAAATTAAAAAATGACAATGGCAATAACAATGGCAATAACAATAACAATGGCAATAACAATGACAATTTCAATAACAATAGTGTTTGCCATAAAAAAAATCCAAACTCTAATTGAAAATAGTCAATAGAATTTGAATTTCTAAATTTAGATTTTTCATTGACATTGTTATTGCTATAGAAAATGAAATTGAATCTTTTTCTATCCCACCAAATTAATCACTTTTCCGGGAACGATGATTATTTTATTTGGCGTTTTTCCATCTAACTGTTTTAAAGTTCTTTCGTCTTTCATTACGATTTCCTGAATTTCAGGTACAGATAAATCTAGAGACAATTCGATGGTGAAACGCATTTTTCCGTTGAAAGAAACTGGATATTCCTTGCTGCTTTCCACCAAATGTTTTTCGTCTAATGTTGGAAAATCAACTGTTGAAATCGAACCTGAATTTCCTAATTGGCTCCACAATTCCTCAGCAATGTGTGGTGCATAAGGTGAAATCAAAATCGCTAATGGTTCTAAAATCGCACGAGAATGACAATTTTGAGCCGATAATTCATTCACGCAAATCATAAACTGTGAAACCGAAGTGTTGAATGAGAACCCTTCGATATCTTCTGCTACTTTTTTGATGGTTTTGTGCAATGATTTTAAGTTGTCTTTGGTTGGTTCGTCGTTGGTTACGATTAAACCCTTTTCATCAAAATACAAACGCCATAATTTTTTAAGAAAGCCAAAAACTCCCGAAATTCCTGCTGTATTCCAAGGTTTCGCTTGTTCTAATGGTCCTAAAAACATTTCATACAAACGCAAAGTATCTGCTCCGTATTCGTTACAAATATCATCTGGAGTAACAGCATTAAACCAACTTTTTGACATTTTACCTATTTCTGTTTTAGCAAAAATTTCGTTTTCAGAAATATCAATTGAGTATCTAAAAGTACTATCTAAAGATATCAAATTTACATCAATCTTATTAGTTTGTGAATCAACTCCTTTTATAGGAATTCTCTTGTATTCATAATTATAATTAATATTTGAAATTTGAAATTCGAAAAACTCATCATCTATTACATCTAAAGTTTCAAAATCGCCTTTGCAATCAACAAATGAATATTCTGACTTCACCTTTTTCAAAACGGTAGAAAAAATCAAACTCTTTTTAGCATTTATCTTTTGTTCTATAAGAGAAGTTAAATTATTTTCAATATTTGAAAATGAACTATTAGGTTCTTCAATTAAATCAAAAAACACCTTCACAAAAATTTCATAACCAAATACATTACCGTATTTTTCTGAAATAAAAGGATTATCCTTAACGTCAATTTTAACATTAACATCGATATAAGGATAATAACCAATATTTCCCAAAATCATTCCCTGATTAATCAGTTTTTTGAATGGTTCTTCGGTTGGTGCAAAACCTTTGTCTTTCAGGAATTTGTTCCAAAAACGGGAATACAATAAGTGACCTGTTGCGTGTTCGCTCCCGCCAATATATAAATCCACGCTTTCCCAGTATTTCAAGGCATCTTTGCTTGCAAATTCTCCTTCATTTTTGGCATCCATATAACGCATCCAATACCAAGAACTCCCCGCCCAACCCGGCATTGTGTTCAATTCAAGAGGAAAAATAGTAACCTCCCCCGACCCCTCCAAAGGAGGGGAGAGAAGCTCGTTTGAAACGACTTTATTATTTACACTATCCCAAGCCCAAACCAAAGCGTTTCCTAAGGGCGGTTGTCCGTCTTCGGTTGGTAAGTATTTCTGTACTTCTGGCAACACGATTGGTAAATGTTTCGCCTCAATCATCTGTGGCAAGCCATTTACATAATATACCGGAAACGGTTCGCCCCAATATCTTTGTCGGGAGAAAACGGCATCACGCAAACGGTAATTGATTTTCCCTTTTCCTTGGTTTATTTTTTCAAGTTCAGCGATTACTTTCTTGGTTGCTTCTTTGTATCCTAATCCATTCAGGAAATCAGACTCTACCAACTGAAAACCATCTTTTGCTCCAAAAGCGGCTTGGGAAATGTCTTTATCAAAAATATTTTTGATTTCGGGCATTCCATCTTGCCCTTTGAAGAAATTCGCGAAAGCATAATCTCTTTCATCGCCACAAGGAACCGCCATTACAGCACCTGTTCCATAACCTGCGAGAACATAATCACCAATCCAAACCGGAATCGGTTCTTTGGTAAACGGATGCTCGGCATACGCGCCCGTGAAAACGCCCGAAATGGTTTTTACATCTGCCATACGCTCTCTTTCGGAACGTTTTGCGGTTTTTTCGACATAAGCCTCAACTGCTGCTTTTTGTTCTGGAGTTGTGATTTGTGCCACCAATTCATGTTCTGGAGCGAGTGTTATAAAGGTAACGCCGAAGATGGTGTCGGGACGAGTGGTGAATACATCAATAAACCTCACCCCCGACCCCTCTCCAGAGGAGAGGGGAGCTAACTCCTTGTTTGTCTTGTAGGAATTTCGCAAGCTCAATTCTTCTTTTATCTTTAATAAAACAGATTTGATGTCAGTTAAAACTTCTTCGTTAGTGAAACGGATTACTTTGTAAAGATGTTTTTGTTCTAATTCTAAAGTTCGCTGTTCGTCTAATTCTATTTGTTCTTTTGTATCGTGATATCCTCCATCAACTTCAATAATTAACTTCTTCTCAAGACAAACAAAATCAAGAATAAAATTTCCAATATAATGTTGTCTTCTTATTTTATATCCTAGATTCGAATTTCTAACTTCTTGCCAAAGTGCATCTTCCGCTTCAGTTGGATTCTTGCGATTTTCCCGTGCATTACCAACCAATTGCTGAGCAATTGATGAATTAGCTGTCATATATCCTTTTTCAAGAGCTTGGCTCCCCTCTCCGCTGGAGAGGGGTTGGGGGTGAGGTTTTACAGCAAACGAAACCATCGCTCCTACACTCTTCCCAATCCAATTCCTTTGGCTTTCTTTAATACTTTCGCTCCAATCAATATCATTCAAACCTTGCAACAAACGCTCTGCATAAGCAGAGATTCGCATACTCCATTGGGTCATTTTCTTGCGAATCACTGGAAATCCACCACGTTCTGAAACGCCGTTTACGATTTCGTCATTGGCTAAAACAGTTCCTAATCCTGGACACCAGTTGACTTCCGTTTCAGCCAAATAAGTTAAACGGTATTGTAATAGTACTTTTTGTTGTTCTTCTGACGAAAATTTGTTCCATTCGCTTGACGAAAAAACTGTAATATTATCATCGCAAACTGCATTAACATTGACATTACCATCTGTTTCAAAAATGGAAACCAAAGTCGAAATATCTTCGGCTTTGTCGGTATTTTTATTGTACCAAGAATTGAATAATTGAATGAAAATCCACTGTGTGTGCTTGTAATAATCCGGATTCGAAGTGCGCACTTCGCGACTCCAATC
>CAMCTL010000086.1 GCA_945878515.1 Flavobacterium psychrophilum
TCAGAAAGCAAAGCTCCGTTTCTCGAAAAACTTTTGAATTTCTTGCCCAATAAAGTAGCTTGCTCAGGAGATAGATTCAGTTTGTCTTTTTGCTCATAAACCGCTTTTATTCTTTTGAATAAATCTTCGTTTAACGTAATGTCATTGCTGAATTCAGTCAGTAAAGGCGAAACTTCTTGAGCGATTTTTTGCATTTCTTCGCAAGTTTCTGCCGAATTCAAATTAAAGAAAATATCCGATAAACGATCCAAGGCATTGCCAGAAAAATCCAGAGCTTCGATTGTATTTTCAAAAGTTGGAGCTTCTGGATTATTAATTATAGCATCAATTTCAGCTTTTGCAGAAGCGATGTTTGCAATAAAAGCTGGTTTATAATCGGAAAGTTTTATTTGCGAAAATGGTGCAGTATTGTGCTTGGTGTCGAAATGTTGGGTAAGTATTTTCATTTTTATTTTGTTTTCCTGCAAGGTTTTTTTCGAACCTTGTAGGTATTTATAAGTACTTGCGATTTTGAAAAGAGACCTACAAGGTTTAAAAAAAGCCTTGCAGGAAGGTGCTGACTTTGCAGATTGCATAGCCCCGATAGCAGTGGAAATCCTTTTCTTTTTTCCTTTAAAAAAGAAAAGATTGTAACGTATAGCGGGAAATGGCTCCTGAAAAAATACAAGATGATTTTGAAATTATTTTTTTAAATTTTCAGATGATTTATTCACAGCGTCTTTCAAACCTTCTTTGTAAAGAATGATTTTGTCTAAAACGCATTTGTCTGAAGTTCCTATGATTTGAGCGGCAAGAATCCCAGCATTTTTTGCTCCGTTTAAGGCAACTGTGGCAACTGGAACGCCTCCTGGCATTTGCAAAATAGACAAAACTGAATCCCAGCCATCGATAGAATTGCTTGATTTTACTGGAACACCAATTACGGGAAGTGGCGACATCGAAGCGACCATTCCCGGTAAATGTGCCGCTCCACCAGCACCAGCAATAATTACCGAAATACCGCGAGTATGCGCATTTTTACTAAAATCAAATAGTTTCTCGGGTGTTCGGTGTGCCGAAACAATATCGACTTCGGTTTCTATGTCAAATCCTTTTAGGATGTCGATAGCTTCTTGCATTACGGGCATATCGGATATGCTTCCCATTATAACGGCTACTTTGCTCATTTATATGTATATTAATTATTGATTGTAGTGATTTTTAGATTTCCATTAAATCCATTTACCCAAATAAGACCATCTGCAAACATTGCTCCTTGATAATTAGAAAATATATCACAGGAGCAACTTTTTTTAATTTCGTTTATAAATTGTACTGAAAAAATTGCAGAATATTTAGCCAAAAACTCTTTTTGATTTTTGATTTTAATTTTTTTCTTGAAAACAGCAACAGAAATTGGATATTTAATGTTTTGAGACAGCCAATCTTTTTGTTTTTTGATGATAGATTCCTTTGTTTTTTTCATAAACAATTCAACAGATTCGTTCGATATTTCTGAAAAATATCTGTTTTCAAATGTTTCTCCCGATCGAGAAGAAAGATTTAGATTGAAATTTAATTCTTTATTATTTGTAGCATTAATCCATTTTCCACTGATACTATTTGTGTTTTCATCTATAGAACCTTCAAAACTTGCATTTTTTTTATTTTCAATAACTTCTTCTAAATAAACTTGTGAGCCGTTTTTTGTTCCTTTTATTGTAATTCTTTGTTCTTGCTTGTTGTAGCAATAATTTCCAGATAACTTATCATTTTCATCATTGTAAATAGAAATTTTAATTGGATAGTTGTCTATTTTTCCAGAAAACGTTGACCACCCTTTTGAAAGTGTTTGGGAATAGCTATACGTTGAAATTATGTAAAGAATAAAGGTATAGAAGGAAATTTTCATGATTTATATTTTAAGATTTTGAACTTATCACTCTGATTGTATTCTTAACATCTTCTGCAATTCGTCTAGCTTCATTGATGTCTTCATTTGCTATGGTTATGTGCCCCATTTTTTTGTAAAGGCATGTTTGTTTTTTTTCTTAAATATGAGGCTTGCTGCAATTCCAACCTAGAATAGTTTTTATCTCGAACTCTGTCCTATAAAACAAATTTTATTCAAAGGTTGTCCATTTCGCTCGCCACTTTGATAGGTAAAATCAAAATCTAGATTTTCTAAATGCCTAAATTGGTGAATATGTAATTTTGAAATTTTCATTTATGGATTTTTTACAAATTTAATTAAATCTTTCGGCTTTTTTTTCAATTGATTCCTAATTCTGATTATTCGATATAAATTTAGATTTAGCAACCTAAATCAAGTCGTAAGACTTTGGTATGCCGAAAATTGGATTTGTTTCTGCATTGAACCAATTTACATCGGCAAACTTTTATATAAGTTTTTGAACTACAACTTCTTTATATATTTAGCTTCAATTGTTCCGGCAATAGTCTAAAACTCAAGCGATGGTATTTGGTAACGCCATATTTCCTGATTGCCTCTCGGTGTTCTTTTGTCGGATAGCCTTTGTTTTTTTTCCAATTGTACATCGGAAATTCTTCGTGAATTAAATTCATATAATTGTCCCTGTACGTTTTTGCTAGTACAGAAGCCGCAGCAATACTCAAATATTTCGAATCTCCTTTGATGATACTTTGATTGGGAATTGATTTTAATAAATCCATTTCTTTCTTGGAAAATTGTTTGCCAAAAGTGCTTTTTAAACCCAGTTTTGCGTTCAATAATCGGTTGCCATCTACAATAATAAATTCTGGAATTGGATTTAATTTCAGGACACATTCTTGCATCGCTTTCATTGAAGCATTGAGGATATTGATTTCGTCAATTTCTTTTGGTTGCAAATGCGTGACGATATACGAAACGGCTTCTTGTTCGATTATTGGTCTAAGTTTTTCTCTAATTTTTTCGGATAATTGCTTGCTGTCGTTCAAAATTGAGTTGTCAAAATCTATAGGAAGAATTACAGCTGCCGCAGTAACGGGTCCAGCCAAGCAGCCTCGACCAGCTTCATCTGTGCCGGCTTCTATACTAAAATTCGAAAAATTTTGGAGCAACATCTGAATGTTTTAGAATGACAAATATTGTAATTATTTTAGAAATAATTGAATCAATTTTCTGAATTTGACTATATTATTATTGAAATTATTTGTAAGGTTACCTAAGGGTTAGCAGTGTAGCTATTTTTTGTCCCGTTTTTTTGCGGTATAAAAAAAGCGGTGGCTTTAAGTTCAATTGAATGTTTAGGCAAGCATGCTATAACCATGATGTTTTTTTTAGTTTTCTTTAATGGATTGTGATTTTTTATTTGATAGTTTTTTAATTTACCTTTGTTTGAACAAATTTCTTAATTACACCCAGCTTCAAATGAAGATTTTGATTGTCTTATTTTTTTTTACATTGCCTATTTTTCTCTTTTCACAAGAAAAAAAGTCTAAAGAATTAGATTTTAATAGCCAATATAACAGATCTGATTCTATAAAAAAACCAAAAGCAAAAGTAGCTACGATTGATATGTATCGGGTAATTACTTTGGATCGTGACACGACTTATATTGATACTTCACTTACAATTCAAAAAAAATACAGTCATAATTATTTGCGAAAAGATACTTTTGGACTTTTGCCTTTTCCTAACGAAGGGCAAACTTATAACACTTTGCAATACAGTTTAAATGCTTTTTCGCCGCTTCCTGAATTTGGTTTCAGAGCCAAACATTTCAATTTTCTTGAAGCGAACCAAATTCGATACAGCTCGGTAGCCACGCCCATTACGGAATTGTATTTTAAAACTATCATGAAAAAAGGCCAAAGCACAGATGTGTTTTTTGCTTTAAATATTTCGCCAAGATTGAATTTCTCATTGGCTTACAGGGGATTACGGTCTCAAGGGCATTACAACAATGAACTGACAAGTACAGGAAATTTCAGGTTTACGACTAGTTATAACACCAAAAATGAGCGGTATTTTGCTAATTTCCATTTTACTAGTCAAGATATTTTGAACGAGGAGAATGGCGGAATTACTACTATTGCTGATTTTGAAAGTGGGAATCCAGCCTTTACAGATCGGGAGCGACTGGAGGTGTTTTTGACCGATGCACAATCATTTTTGAAAGGTAAACGATTTTTTTTGGATCACTTTTATAGAATTAATGCTGTAAAGGGAAACAACAATTTGTATGTTGCACACCAATTCAATTATGAAAATAAATTTTTTGAATACAAACAGCAGACCTTAGCTTCTGCATTAGGAAACAGAACTGTATTCCGATTTGGAGATTCCTATAAAACTGGTGGAATAAATGATCAAACAAATTATAATAAAACCTACAATAAATTAGGAGTACGCTATGAAAACAACATTTTAGGAAAGTTTAATTTCTTTGTGGACGATTTTTTTAGCAATTATTTTTACAACCAAATTTTGATTAAGGATTCCGAAATTGTTCCAGCCTCTTTAACCAGAAGGATTGATTCTTTTGGCGGTCAATATGATTATCAGAAAAACAAATGGACTGGAAAATTCCTCTTTACGAGGTCGTTTACCAATCAATCGCTGTCGAATCTGGAGGCAAAGATGCAATATGAATTCAATGACGAAATGCTTTTATCTGTACAATATCAAAATGTGAACAAATTAGCCAACGACAACTATAATTTGTACCAAAGTAGTTATGTAGCCTACAATTGGTCTAACGATTTTAAGAACGAAAAAATTAATTCGGTAAATATTAATGCCGACTCACCTTTTGCGAATGTATCTGTACAATATTCGATTCTGAAAGATCATTTGTATTTTGAAGATGTTTCTAATGAAAGTCAGATTGTTGATAGACAGCAAATTATTTCGCCAACACAGTATGCAAATACCATAAAGTATCTTTCAGTAAAAGCGACTAGGGAATTTAAGTTAGGACGGTTTGCTTTGGACAATACAGTTTTATATCAAACAGTAAATCAGCAAGATTTTATCTTGAATGTCCCAGAATTTGTTACTAGGAATACGCTTTATTATTCGCAAGATATGTTTAAAAAAGCTTTGTTTTTTCAAACGGGCGTTACTTTTAATTATTTCACAAATTATTATGGAAACGAATATAATCCTGTAATTGGAGAATTTTTTGTTCAAAATCAGAAAAAAATTGGAAATTTCACCAACTTCGATTTCTTCTTTAATGCACGAATTCAGAGAACTAGAGTGTATTTAACTTTAGAACATTTTAATGCTTCACTCTCAGGATACAATTATTTAGCTTCTCCAAGTATGCCGTACAGCGATTTTATTATCCGCTTTGGTTTGGTTTGGAATTTTTTCCAATAGAGATTACTGAGTTTGCATTGGAGGGTTTATTAAGTTCATTTTGAAATGATTTCAAATCTATTTTTTGTATTTTTAATTTTAATATCAATGGCAATATCAATAGCAATATCAATAGCAATATCAATGGTAACTTCTAACCTTTAACTTCTAACCTCAATAATGACCTTCACCGCAATAGATTTTGAAACCGCCACGGCCTATCATCCTTGTTCAGTAGGAATTGTAACGGTCGAAAACGGTCTTATTATTGACGAATATGTAACATTAATCAAGCCTCCAAGAAACGAGTATTCGCCTTATACCATTGCGGTTCACGGGATTTATCCTCGAGATACTGTCAATGCTAACACCTTTGTGCAAGTTTTTCCTGAAATTCAGAAACGGCTACAAAACCGAATTGTTGTGGCTCATAATGAAAGTTTTGACCGGAATGTTTTAACCAAATCGATGGCGCTATATGGATTAAATTATGAAGATTTAAATATTGGGCCACGCTGGCAATGCACAGTAAAAATATACAAATCTAAAGGTTTAAAGCCAACAAAATTAAGTGATTGTTGTCGTGAAATGGGCATTGAACTCAACCACCATGAAGCTTTATCTGATGCTCGGGCTTGCGCCAAATTATATTTGTTGCGCTAAGAACAATGGTTTTGTGAATTTGAAAATATTTTTACGATGTTTTCTTTTAGGTTTGGCTCACTTGAACACTTTTTTTAGTACTTTAGTCTTTTAGGAAAATTATTTTCTCTTTAGCCGCAATCTCAAAAAAAAATGAAAGAAGATTTTCTCCATTATCTCTGGAAATTCAAGAAATTCGACAGTTTGAATTTAAAAACTTTCAATGGAGAAGAGATTACGATTATCAACGTCGGACAATATCTAGAACTTGCTGGTCCCGATTTTTTTAACGCTCAGATTGTAATTGGGAATCAAAAATGGGCGGGAAATGTGGAAATCCACTTAAAATCTTCCGATTGGTATTTGCACCAACACGAAAGAGACGAAGCCTACGAAAATGTGATTCTTCATGTAGTTTGGGAACACGACACCGAAATTTTTAGAAGCAATAATACGGAAATTCCTGTTTTGGAACTAAAGAAATATGTTGATTCAGCAACAATACTAAATTATCAATCCTTGATGGCTCAAAAATCTTGGATTTATTGCGAAAAGCAACTCAAAGACATCAAAAGCTTTACCCTGAAAAATTGGCAAGAACGATTATTTTTCGAACGTTTAGAAAAGAAAGCTAATCCAATTTTCGAGTTATTGAAACTTTTAAATAACGATTGGGAATCCGTTTTGTTTTGCCTTTTGGCAAAGAATTTTGGCTTAAATACCAATGGCGAAATCTTTCTGAAAATTGCACAATCCATCCCATTTTCAATTGTAAGAAAAGAAAGTTTTGAGGTCGAAAATTTAGAAGCTTTACTCTTTGGGAATGCAGGTTTATTAGATGCTGAAAAAGAAGATAATTATTTCAAAGATTTAAAATTCAGATATTTTTATTTGCTACACAAATACCAAATAGACAGAAATGTAGCAGAACCCGTTCAGTTTTTTAAACATCGACCTGATAATTTCCCTACAATTCGATTATCGCAATTGGCGAATTTATACCACAGTCAGCAAAATTTATTTTCAATAATCAGTACTTCAAAGTCGTTGAAAAAGATTTATGAATCTTTTGATGTTTCGACTTCCGATTATTGGCAAAATCATTATCAGTTTGACAAAGAAAGCCCTAAGAAAAAGAAAAATTTTACCAAATCCTTCGTCGATTTGTTGATAATTAACACCATAATTCCGCTACAATTTGCTTATGCAAAAAGTCAAGGAAAAGAAATTTCCGAAGATTTAATACAATTGATAAATGAGGTTGCACCTGAAAAAAATGCGGTTATGGACAAGTTTAGCTCTTTTGGAATTAAATCCAAAAATGCATTTGAAACCCAATCTTTATTACAACTCAAAAATGAATATTGTAACAAAAGCCGCTGCCTTGAATGTGCTATTGGGATGGAATTATTGAAGAATAATGCTTAATTTTGCACAAAACTCCAAAAAAGTGCGAGCAGTCATACAACTTAAATATTTTTTTGAAAAACACGGATTCCACGTTTCTTCGCGCCTAGCCGATAGACTAGGAATGCGAGCTTCTGATGTTAGATTGTTTTTTATCTACATCAGTTTTGTAACAGCTGGATTGTGGTTTGGCATATACCTGACGCTGGCTTTTTGGATTCGGTTAAAAGATTTAATTCAAGGCAAACGCTCATCTGTTTTTGATTTATAGGAAAGGAAGAATTTTAAAATATAAAAAGGGATTATAAAGTGCAAACTACTTTATAATCCCTTTTTCTATTTAATTTGGAATTTATTTTTCTGGATTATTCAAAACACTGTTTTTCTTGCCATAAATAAAATAAAAAATTACACCCAATGCCATCCAAGCAAAAAGTCTAAGCCAGTTAGTCCAACCCAGCCCATACATCATTAATGAACAAGAGATTACACCGAGAATCGGAACCAACGGAACCCAAGGAGTTTTAAATTCTCGAACCATATTTGGTTCTTTTTTACGTAAAATAATAACAGCTACACAAACCAAAACAAATGCAAATAAAGTACCAATACTTGTCATATCTCCTACTATATCTCCAGGAACGAAAGCTGCAAATGTACCAACGATTACCAATATTGCTAGATTTGCTTTATAAGGAGTTTTGTATTTTGGATGTAAATCACTGAAAGATTTTGGCAATAAACCGTCTTTTCCCATTGCATAAAACACCCGAGATTGTCCAAGTAACATCACCAATATTACAGATGAAAACCCCGCTAAAATAGCAACAGTTACTAATTGTCCTAACCATTCATAACCAATCATATATTTCGTGATTGCAAATGCTACTGAAGCTTCTTTTCCTCCAGTTCTAAAGTCTTCAACAGTGGCTACACCAGTGAGCACATGTCCAAATAAAATGTATAATATGGTACAAATAGCCAAAGAACCTAAAATGCCAATAGGCATATTTCTTTTTGGATTTATCGTTTCTTGTGCAGCTGTACTTACTGCATCAAAACCAATAAAAGCAAAGAATACTGTTCCTGCAGCTCCTATTATTCCCCAAAATCCGCCAAAAGCGTGTCCAACTCCATGCTCATCTGTAAAAATAGATGTCGGCGGGATGTAAGGTGTGTGGTTTGCTGGATTTATAAAATTCCAACCAATAATTATAATCATAATAACAATAGCGACTTTTACTACTACTATAATACCGTTTACAAATGCGGATTCTTGTATACCTTTAATTAATAATAAACTAATGGCTACCACAATAAACAATGCTGGAAGATTGATTAGTCCATGCTCACCTGTTTCTAAATTTGTTTGGAAAGGAGAATGGGAGAGTGAATAGGGTATCGGACTTGTGTGCAACACATTGACAAGTAGATTATTGAGATATTCGCTCCAAGCGATTCCAACCGTTGCAGCTCCGACTGCATATTCTAAAATTAAATCCCAACCAATAATCCAGGCCAAAAACTCGCCCATTGTGGCATAGGTATAGGTATATGCACTACCTGAAATTGGAATGGAAGAAGAGAGCTCAGCATAGCACAATCCTGCAAGCGCACAACCAATTGCTGCAACTATAAATGCAAGTGTTACCGATGGACCTGCGCTTTGGGCAGCTGCAGTTGCCGTTCTTACAAATAATCCTGCCCCAATAATGGCTCCAATTCCAAGAGCAATTAAAGTCCAAGCGGTGAGTGTTCTTTTTAATCCTTTTTCAGATTCGGCGGACTCTGCTATAAGCTGGGCTAATGGTTTTCTTTTCCAAATTGACATATAGATAAATTTATTATTAATAATTTTCAAATATATTGTTTTTTTAATGTTAAGAGTACATATAATTGGGTATTTTTTTTATTCGAAGCCTTTTTTGATTTTTGACAATTTCTTAGTTAAAAAATAGTTGATAATAAAATATTTCCTATTTTTAAACTTTTTAAAATAATTTATGAATGGTTTTAGAAACAATTAAGTCCTTTTTTAACTACTCAAGAAGTCAACGGACTGGTCTTTTTATATTGTTTACCACAATTGTAGCACTTCAATTGGCATATTTTTTTGTTGATTTTAGTTCTTTTTCTAAAGATACACCCGAAAAAGAAAAATGGATGTCCCTGCAATCCCACATTGATTCTTTGAAGCAAGAAAAGTTGGAATATGTCCCAAAGATTTATCCGTTCAATCCAAATTTTATTACAGATTATAAAGGGTATAAGCTCGGAATGTCGGTTCAAGAGATTGATCGATTATTTGCTTTTAGAAAACAGAATAAATATGTTAATTCGGCTCAAGAATTTCAAGTTGTTACCAAAGTTTCGGATTCTTTGCTGAATGCTATTTCGCCTTATTTTAAATTTCCGGATTGGGTCAAGAACAAGAAGGAATTCAAAGACTATAAAAAATTTCCCAGCAAGGCTTTTGACAAAAAGGAAAAAATTGTTGTCATAGATATTAATCAAGCTACTCAAGATGATTTAATAAAAATATACGGAATTGGTGAGGCAATTTCGATGCGGATTTTGAAATACAAAGAAAGTCTTGGCGGTTTTGTTGCTATGGATCAAATGACTGAAATCTGGGGTTTATCGCCCGAAGTTATAGAAAAGTTGAATACTCACTTTAAAGTTTCCGCGTCTCCAAACATCAAAAAAATTGACATTAATAATGCCTCAATCAAAGAACTTTCACTATTCCCATATTTTAAATATCCGATTTCAAAAAATATTGTCACTTTCCGAAGCATGAATGGAGACATAAAGAATAGTGAAGATTTAACAAAAATTAAAGGAATGTCTATTGAAAAGGCAAAAATTATAGCCTTATATTTGAATTTTTAAAAATCTTACATTTATACAATGAACTTCGATTACAGCGAAACACAAATAATGATAGCCGAATCTGCCAGAGATTTTGCTGAAAAATATATTAAACCACATATTATGGAGTGGGATGAAACTCAAAAATTCCCTGTTTCACTGTTCAAAAAAATGGGGAAAATGGGTTTTATGGGCGTTTTAGTTCCAGAAGAACTTGGCGGTTCAGGTTTAGGATATCACGAATATATTGCAGTTGTTGAGGAAATTTCAAAAGTAGATCCATCCATAGGTTTGTCCGTTGCAGCACATAATTCTTTATGCACCAATCATATTCTTAGTTTTGGTAATGATGAGCAAAAGAAAAAATGGATTCCAAAACTGGCCTCAGGAGAACATCTTGGGGCTTGGGGACTGACCGAACATGGGACAGGTTCTGATGCCGGAGGAATGAATACAACCGCAGTAAAAGATGGGGATCATTGGATTGTCAACGGCTCCAAAAATTTCATCACTCATGGAATTTCAGGTGATATTGCTGTGGTTATTGTTCGCACAGGAAATAAAGGAGACTCGAGAGGAATGACTGCTTTTGTGTTTGAGAAAGGGACTCCTGGTTTTACTTCAGGAAAAAAAGCAAATAAATTAGGAATGCGCGCTAGTGAAACTGCCGAATTGTTTTTTGATAATTGCCGAATTCCAGATTCTAATAGATTAGGTGATGTGGGTCAAGGGTTTATTCAATCAATGAAAATATTAGACGGTGGAAGAATTTCCATCGGAGCATTGTCTTTAGGTATTGCAAAAGGGGCCTATGAAGCGTCATTGAAATATTCGAAAGAAAGACATCAATTTGGTAAAGCGATAAGCGAATTTCAAGCAATAGCGTTTAAATTAGCTGATATGGCAACCGAAATTGAAGCGTCAGAATTGTTATTGCACAAAGCTGCTTTCTTGAAAAATAATGATCGCAGTATGACCACGCTCGGGGCAATGAGCAAAATGTACTCGTCCGAAGTTTGTGTTAAAATTTCTAATGATGCTATTCAAATTCACGGTGGTTACGGTTATACAAAAGATTATCCCGTAGAGAAATTCTTTAGAGATTCGAAATTGTGTACTATTGGAGAAGGAACTACAGAGATTCAGAAATTAGTGATTTCGAGGAATATTTTAAAAGGATAATAGAATATAGAAGGAGCCAAGAAGCAAGCGATTGTAACTTGGCTTTTTTTATGACAAAAAATAAATTATTTTTTATTGCTATTATATAAGGATATGAAATGAGCATGACCTAAAATTGGTCGAAATTGAAAATGCTTCGCCAGTTCGCAAGCTCGGGTCATCGAATACCAAGTAAAATATTAGCCGATGAGATAAATACCAATAAAGATATGCGAATTACTTATGACCGATTAAAAACAATACATATCTACATGTGAAAATCTAATTTCTTTGTTCTTTTCTCTTTTTTCTAAAATAAGTATTGGTTATCAAAAATAAATAATTACTTTTGCGCCCTTAACGAGAGGAGGTGTCTATATTATGTTAATTATACCAATTAAAGACGGAGAAAATATCGATAGAGCATTAAAGCGCTATAAAAGAAAATTTGACAAGACGGGAACTGTTCGTCAACTAAGAGCACGTACTGCATTTATAAAACCATCAGTTACCAACAGAGCCAAAATTCAAAAAGCGGCTTATATCCAGAACATGAGAGACAACATAGAGAATAGTTAACTATTTTCTGTTGCAAAAAAGTACCGTTAGTCATTAAAGTTTAATACCTTTGATGCTAACGGTTTTTTTATGACTAATAATAAGGACGCATTTAGAGATTATCTACAATTGGAAAAAAAATATTCTCCTCATACCGTAAATGCGTATTTGAATGATGTTACTTTCTTCGAGTCATTCAATAAAAATCAATTCAATCAAGAAAATATAGATCGCGCCAAATACAACCAAATCAGGTCTTGGATAGTTTCGCTTGTAGATGACAATATTTCGAATGTTTCTGTTAATAGAAAAATGCAGTCTTTGAAAGCGTATTATAAATTTCTTTTAAAGACCAAACAAATAGAAGTTAGTCCACTACTAAAACACAAAGCTTTAAAAGCTCCCAAAACGCTTCAAATTCCGTTTTCAGAAAGTGAACTTACTTCAGTTTTGAATCAACTGCAAAATCCAGTAGGTTTTGAGGAAATACGAGATAAGCTTATTATGGATTTGTTTTACACCACAGGAATTCGGCGAACAGAATTAATTCATTTGAAAACGGCGAATGTAAATACGTCAAATCACACTATAAAAGTTCTTGGAAAACGAAATAAAGAAAGAATTGTTCCGCTGTTGCCAATTGTAATTCCACAATTGATTTTGTTTTTGAAAGAAAGGACATGTTTAGAGACGATTATCGATTCGGACTTTTTTTTTCTCACTAAAAATGGGTTAAAGTTGAATGATTCGTTTGTATATCGATTAATTAATACATACTTTAGTACTGTCTCTGAAAAAGTAAAGAAAAGTCCACATATATTAAGACATACATTTGCGACTCATCTTTTAAACAATGGAGCCGATCTAAATTCAGTTAAGGAATTATTAGGACATTCAAGTTTGGCATCAACGCAAATATACACACATAGTAGTTTATCAGAACTGCAGAAAGTTTACGATGATGCACATCCAAGAAATCAAAAATAATTTTAAATTTTTAACCATTAAATAATATTGATTATGAAAGTAAATGTTCATGCAGTCAACTTTACAGTTGACGGAAAGCTGTTAGATTTCGTTCAAGAAAGAATGTCAAAATTAGAAAAGTATTACGACAAAGTAGTATCATCTGACGTTTATTTGAAAGTGGAAAAGACAAGCGATAAGGAAAATAAAGTAATAGAAATGAAAATTATTGTTCCAGGCGACGATTTTTTGGTCAAAAAGCAATGCAAGACTTTTGAAGAAGCTGTAGAGCTTGCGTCAGAATCTATGGAACGATTGCTGGTAAAAAGAAAGGAAAAAATCAATACTCATATTTAATCTAAAATTTCCATAAAATTGTTTTGATTAAAAAACAAAAAGATATACATTTGCAGTCCGTTAGAAATAGCGGACTTTTTTTTGATATTGCCAGCGTAGCTCAGTTGGCTAGAGCAGCTGATTTGTAATCAGCAGGTCGTGGGTTCGAGTCCCTCCGCCGGCTCTTTTTTATTCCAAATGCGATTTGGAATTTGTTCTTTTAATTATTGGGATTTAAAAAAATGGGGAGATACTCAAGCGGCCAACGAGGGCAGACTGTAAATCTGCTGTGTGAACTTCGCAGGTTCGAATCCTGCTCTCCCCACTAGAATGTGTTTTAGATTGCAGATTTTAGATTGTAGATTAAAAAAATCTAAAATCAGAAATCTAAACTCTTAAATCAAGGATTCTGCCGACTTAGCTCAGGGGTAGAGTGCTTCCTTGGTAAGGAAGAGGTCACGGGTTCAATTCCCGTAGTTGGCTCAAAAAAGTATAAAATTGAACACTAATAATAACTAAGATTAAAAATTAAGTAAAATGGCAAAAG
>CAMCTL010000087.1 GCA_945878515.1 Flavobacterium psychrophilum
GAAGTCCACATCGCAAAAAATAAATCTCTAGCGCGCATTTCTTCTTTTCCAGTATTTTTTTTCAAATCCAAGAATTCGAAAATATCAGCGTGCCAAGTTTCGATGTAAATCGCAAAACTTCCTTTGCGTTTTCCACCGCCTTGATCTACATAACGAGCAGTATCATTAAATACTCTCAACATGGGAACAATTCCGTTTGATGTTCCGTTTGTGCCACGAATATAGGAACCTGTTGCACGAACGTTATGAATTGAAAGTCCAACTCCACCTGCCGATTGGGATATTTTTGCGGTGTTTTTTAAAGTGTCATAAATTCCGTCAATACTGTCGTCTTTCATTGCAAGAAGGAAACAAGAAGACATTTGCGGTTTTGGAGTTCCGGCGTTGAATAAGGTTGGAGTGGCGTGCGTAAAGAATTTTTTCGACATCAAGTCGTAAGTTTCTATTACAGCCTCTAGGTCGTTTAAGTGAATTCCGACCGAAACACGCATCAACATGTGTTGGGGACGCTCTACGATTTTTCCGTTTATTCTTAATAAATACGAACGTTCCAAAGTTTTAAATCCAAAATAATCGTAGTTGAAATCTCTGTTGTAAATGATATGAGAATCCAAGAATTCAGCATTGTCCATAATTACCTTATATACCTCTTCAGAAAGTAGTGGCGCTTTTAGATTCGTTCTCGGGTTGATATAATGATACATATCGGTCATGGTTTCCGAGAAGGATTTTTTGGTATTCGAATGCAAATTAGAAATCGCAATTCGAGCAGCAAGTTGAGCATAATCTGGATGAGCAATGGTCATCGAAGCAGCAGTTTCGGCGGCTAGATTGTCTAATTCAGAAGTTGAAACTCCGTCATACAATCCTTCTATCACGCGCATTGCCACTTTTACTGGCTCGACTAAACCATTTAGTCCATAGCATAGTTTTTTAATTCTATCCGTGATCTTGTCAAACATTACTGGCTCTTTATGGCCATCTCTTTTTATTACGTACATAATTTTTTGTTTTGTGAAATAGACAATCCCTTCTCTATTTCGGGGTATTTGTGATTGTTTTTTGGGAAGCTAATCCCGGTATTAATTGTGGTTATTGCCACGAAGACACAAAGGCGCAAAGTTTTTTTGGCTTTGGTATTTGTAGTAAGATTTTAGTTTACAATTAAATCTATACTCTTAATTATAATTTTCTTTGTGACCTCGTGGCTTTGTGGCAAAAAATTAAAAATCAGCGTCGAAAGTGATTTTCTGAGCATCAACATCAGTATTCATCACACCTGTTTTTTGATATTCGGCTACTTTCTTTTCGAAGAAATTTGTTTTTCCTTGAAGTGAAATCATATCCATAAAATCAAAAGGATTTGCGGTGTTGTATTCTCTTTCGCAACCTAATTCTACTAATAATCTGTCGGTTACAAACTCTAAATATTGAGTCATCAAAACTGCGTTCATTCCTATTAAACTTACCGGAATTGATTCTGTAATAAATTCTCTTTCGATATTTAAGGCTTCCACAATAATTTCTCGGATGCGTTCTTTTGACACTTTGTTGATCAGGTGATGATTGTGCAAATGAACTGCAAAATCACAGTGAACGCCTTCGTCACGAGAAATCAATTCGTTAGAAAAGGTTAAACCTGGCATCAAACCACGTTTTTTTAACCAAAAAATAGAACAGAAACTTCCGGAGAAGAAAATACCTTCAACGGCTGCAAAAGCAATTAATCTTTCGGCAAACGAATCGGATTCGATCCATTTCAAAGCCCATTCTGCTTTCTTTTGGATCGCTGGAAATCTTTCGATTGCATTGAATAATTCGTCTTTTTCGGCTTCATCTTTTACATAAGTATCAATCAAAAGCGAGTAGGTTTCGCTGTGAATATTTTCCATCATAATCTGGAAACCATAGAAGAATTTTGCTTCGGCATATTGTACTTCGTTAACGAAATTTTGAGCTAAGTTCTCGTTTACAATTCCATCTGAAGCGGCGAAAAAAGCCAAAATATGTTTTACAAAATACCTTTCGTCTTCGCTTAATTTGTTGTTCCAGTCGTTTAAATCTTGTGCTAAATCAATTTCTTCGGCAGTCCAAATACTAGCTTCTGTTTGTTTGTAAAATTCCCAGATATCGTGGTGTTTGATAGGAAAAATTACAAATCGATTTTTGTTTTCTTGCAAAATTGGTTCTACTTGTGCCATAGATACTTTAATTTTATAAATATTTTGATTTTTTTATATTGCAAAGATTGTGAATTCTTGCGGTTTTAAAAAGTCAAACTTATTCACAATTGGCTTGAGTTTTGAACAAAAAGAAGTGATTGGAATATTTTTCATACAAATTTTAAATTATTGATATTCAATATTTTAAAATTAAAAATATCGTGTAAAGTACCGTAAAATATAGGATTTTTTTATTTTTGAAATTAAAAAAACAAGGCAAGTTTTTTAAACTACTTTTTTAATTCCTGAGCGACTTTTTCTAGCTCTAAATACCAATCTTCTCCAAATCTTCTGATGAGTGCTTCTTTGACGAATTTATACACGGGAACTTCTAATTCCTTGCCTAAAGAACAGGCATCATCGCAAATTTCCCATTTGTCATAATTCACCGCAAAAAATTCTGTAAAATCTTTGACACGAATGGGATACAAATGACAAGAAACGGGTTTTTTGAAACTAACCTCGCCTTGATTGTAGGCTTGTTCGATACCGCAAAGCGCGGTTTTGCCGTCGAAGATGACGTAGGCACAATCTTTATTGTCAATTAAAGGCGTTTCGAGATCGCCTTCGATGCCGACTGTCCAAGTGCCTTGATCTTCAATAGCTGCAATGCCTTCTTTGCGTAGAAAGGGTTTAATTTTTGGATAAATTTCTTCTAAAATCTTGGTTTCGGCTTCGTTTAATGGTGCTCCAGCATCGCCATCGACGCAACAAGCGCCTTTGCAAGCCGATAAATTGCAAACAAATTCTTTTTCGAGAATGTCTTCTGAGACAATCGTTTTTCCTAGTTGAAACATTTTATTAGTGTGAAACAGTAATTTTGTGCGTAGATTTTTGATTATTAAAATCCGTCAAATTTACTATATAAATTCCCGTTGGAAGTTTATCTACATCAATTTTTGTAATGTTTTGCGCAGTTTCTTTTTTTACTAAAATTCCATTCATATTATAAATTGTTGCTTCGATGATAGGAGCGGAAAATGAATTTATGTTGATAAATGATTTTGCAGGGTTTGGATACATTGTAACTTCATCAATTTTATTAAAATCGGAAGTGCTTAAATTACCCAAAGAATAAACACCGCCGCTAGTAAACCACTGTCCAGAACTTGAATAACTAATGATTTTATTCGGTAAACCATTAATTTCATTTATTTTTAAATTTCGAAAATATTCAGCATCTAGCAAAATATCACCTGACTCATTGATTACTCTACTGGAGACTTCAAGACCAACCATGAGAAGTCCCGTGTAGTATGAATATAGTACTTTGATTGAAGAATCGTTACTGATTTTTACTTCGGAAATTGTTACCTCATTAACCATATTAAGTCCTTGTACTGAATTGATAGATTTTGTAAGTGCAATTGTTTTCCAAAAAGTGTGGTCGCTATTGAATATTTGTAGGTTGTCGTCCAAGGGTTCAAATGAAGTGTAATATTTCTCGCCAGAATTTTCTAATTTTACTCTTGTAGTTTGTCTATCGTAGGTTTTTTCTAAGGAAAGTGACGGTAAATTGTATATGTTTGTACTGTACTTGTAATTATTTTGAATGTCTGCAATAAGTTTATCAGCAAGTCCTTCTATTGTATTTATTACCAGTTTTCGTGAATTGGGTACCGTTATAAGTTCCACATTATTCTCATTAACAATTTTAGAAAGATAGGTTGTTGTGGTATTTACCGTTTCTGAAAGAGAATAACCAATTTCTAAAAGCGCATCGGGGTTGATTTTGTTTTCAGAAATAAAATCAATGTCAGTATAACTAGCATTAGTTGGTTTTGGTAAACTCACTGTTTTCCATAGACTGTGATTGGCGTTGTAAATTTTTGTGTTGTTATTTGTTTTATCTAACAAATAATATTTTTCGCCTGAATTTTCTAGTTTGATTCTTTTTAAATTACCGTAGTCGTAGGTGTTTTCCAAAAGAAGTTCAGGAAATGAATATACTTTAGTTTCGGTGGTTCCTGTTGCTATTAGTTTATCTGGAAGACCCGAAATCTCACTTAAATAGGTTTCAGGAGCTATATTTAGAATCGTTAATACTGTTGTTCCGTTTTCAGAAAAAACCTTACAATTTGTCTTATTTGTGTTAATGTCGTAGTACACAAAAATAACTTCAATATTGGTATCAGGATTTATTCTGGTTTCTGATATGTTAATTATATTGGCACTTGGCGCATACATGTGCGGTATTGTGGCTGGGAGTATAATAGTTTTCCATAAGGTGTGGTTGCTATTATATAAGAACAATTCATTGGTTTCTCGTTTCAATTCATAATATTTTTCTCCTGAATTTTCGAGTTTTATTCGAGTGACTGCACTATTAGTATAGGTATGTTCTAAAGTTATTTGTGCAAAAGAGTTGAAAGCGATAAAGAATAGTAGGTAGGGTAGAAATATTTTCATAGACAAATTTTTTGTTAAATATACAATTTAATACAAAACAGCAATATTAATTGATTGTTAACAGAACCATAAAAACAACATCAAACTCTCTTTCAACAATATGAAAAACACTACTTTTGCCTCATAAATTTTTGTGGTTATGGAATTAGATTTTAAAGAAATTGCAACCGTAGGAATGGTGCTTTTTGCAGTAATTGATATTGTGGGAACGGTGCCTATTGTGGTCGATTTGAGAGCCAAACACGGGCATATCGAATCAGAGAAAGCATCTCTTGTCGCCGGATTGATTATGATTATTTTTCTATTTATTGGTGAGGAATTTCTAAGTTTAATAGGTATTGATGTGCATTCTTTTGCAGTTGCAGGATCTTTTGTCTTATTTTTTTTGGCACTAGAAATGATTTTAGGCATCCGCATTTATCGTGATGAAGAATCCAGTTCAGCGTCGATTGTCCCAATTGCTTTTCCATTAATTGCTGGTGCAGGAACGATGACTACTTTATTGTCTTTAAAGGCGCAATACCAAACCGTAAATATTCTTATTGCCATCGTTTTGAATATTATTGTAGTCTATATGGTTCTAAAAGCATCGTCTAAAATCGAAAAAATGTTGGGCAAAAATGGTTTAGGAGTCATAAGGAAGGCTTTTGGCGTGGTTCTTTTGGCAATAGCTGTTAAATTATTTGCAGGTAATGTTAAAGATTTGTTTCTGTAAATTTTATTTTTATAAATTTACCTTTCCTTTTTAAAAATAGAATATTATGAAAATCTTTACCAATATATTAGTCGTCTTAGCAATTGGGCTTATTGCATTTAACATTAGCTTGCTTGACTTCAAAAACCTTCTCGAAGGCAACAGTATGGTTGCTTTTATTGGAATTGCGGCTTCATTTTGTGCTATTTTAATTCTAGTAATTTTTAGAATGTCAAAAAGTATTGAAGAAAAAATGAACGATAAGTTTTAATGTTTGATGTTTTAATCCTTGGCGGTGGCGTCTCTGGAATTTCTTGTGCATTAGTATTAGGTTCAGCCAAAAACAAACCCTTTGTTACTGAAAAATCAATTGGAATTATTTCGCATCAAAAAAATTCTAATCTTCAAGAAGCAGTTATTAATAATGCGTACGGAATTCCTGCTGGAAAATTAGGAACCGATTTACTAGCTGAAAGCATTCAACATTTATCCGAAAACTATCCTCATATTATTCAGATTCCAAATGAAAAAGTGATGAAAATCGAAGGACAATCTGAAGAATTTACAATCACTACCAACAGAAATACTTATACATCCAAAACTGTTGTTATTGGAATTGGTGCCACAAACACTTTTGCTATTGAAGGCTTGATGCAATACATTGAACCGAATAAAAAAACACCAGTAGAAAAACAAAGAATTCAGCTAAAAAACGCTGATTATATTGTTATTGAAGGAATTTATGTTATTGGAACTCTAGCCGGTTTAAGAAGTCAGGTTTCAATTGCTGCTGGAAGTGGTGCTGCTGTTGCAACGGATATTCTAACGTTGTGGAATGACGGTATTCAGACTCAAGTTCACGATAGTATTAAGAATTAGTTTTTATTTCAACACTTTTTTTATCATCGCATCGTCTTTCAACACAATCTCATAAAATTTATTTTCATTGAATAATTGGCGGGCAAACTCCGCAGATAAATAGCGTTTTACCAAAGATTTGCTTTTATCCAATTTGATCTTAATTCCATTCTTGAAAAGGTGTTTTTGAAATGAGTTGAAATACAAATCCGTCGCTTCCATTTTAACCATAAATTGTTCGAAAGTCAATCCTTTAAATAGGTTTCGGTTGTGATCCAATTGTTCAAAAACGAATTGACCTGGAATTCCTGATTGCAATAAATAATCAGTATGATCTTTATCTTCTTCCAATGCCAGAGGGACAAAAACATCGGGAACTATGCCTCCGCCACCATAAACAATTTTGCCTTTTGCCGTTTTGAATTTGGGTGAATTTGGAGTTTTTATGCTGTCTTTATGATACAATTCTCCACTTTTAAAACGCGATTCTGCTTCTTTCAGATAATCTTCATTACCTTTTGAATATGGTTTTTGTATAGAACGTCCTGTTGGGGTGTAATATCTGGAAACTGTCAATCGAACGGCGGAGCCATCGTCAAAATTCATTTCTCTTTGTACCAATCCTTTGCCAAAAGACCTACGTCCTACAATGGTTCCTCTGTCATTATCTTGAATGGCTCCAGCCAATATTTCGCTTGCCGAAGCACTTTTTTCGTTAATTAAGACAAATAGTTTTCCGCTTTCGAAACTACCCGTCTTAGTAGCGAAAGTTTTTTCGGTTGTTCCGTTTTTGTCTTTCGTAAAAACAATTAATTTTTTGTCAGTTAGAAATTCATCGGCAATAGCCACAGCTTCTTCTAAATATCCGCCACCGTTGTCGCGAAGGTCGATCACAAGTGATTTTACACCTTTTTCTTTCAAAGTAGTCAAGCCAGTTTTGAATTCATCGAAAGTGCTTTCGGCAAAACGATTGATTTTGATGTAACCAGTTGTTGGGTTCAAAAGCAATGTGGCATCAACACTTTTTATAGGAATAACGCCTCGTTTGATTTTAATATTTAATTTTTTGTTTTCGGATTTTCTATAAACGGTAACTATAATTTCGGAGCCTTCTTTTCCTTTTAGTTTAGAAAATAAACTGTCTGTAGGTAGTTTTCGTCCGTATAGTTTTGTTTTATCGGCGTATAAAATTCGGTCTCCAGATTTAATTCCCGCTTTTTCCGAAGGTCCGTTTTCGATGGTTTTTATAATTGCCAGAGAATCTTTAAACATATAAAAATTCACTCCGATTCCTACAAATTCTCCACGCATACTTTCGGCAACCTGAATTTGTTCGTTAGGAGTAATATAAACCGAATGTGGATCGAGTTTTGCCAAAATATCATTAACGGTTAGGTCAACTATAGAATCAGTATTAACGTTATCGACATACTCGTTGTCTATAAAATCAAGTAATTTGTTGAGCTTGCTTTTATAATTATTTTTTGATCCTAACGGCTTTTCGACTGGGAAATTTAAATATCCGCCAAGCAAAATGCCAACAGCAAGTGTAAAAAACAGAAGAATAGGAAAAAAGACGCGACTTTTTTTCATTTGCTAGATTTGAAATAATTTAGTTAATTGGGACTTCGCCTATAGCATATTCCCATTGGTTTTTTGGATGTTTGTTGGAAATTAGCGCTAGTAACGGAATGGCAAAACCTGAAGAAATCATACCCAATCCTACAATTGTCAAGCCTCCACCAACAGCTGTTACTCCAGTACCTCCCAGTATAAGAATAACTCCTGCAGTACATACCAGTGGAGCGGTAATAGTAGCTGTGAGCGATTTTCTTTTAATTTTCTCTATTGAAGTTAAAGGAATTAATGTGTTATTTATGGAAATAGTATTATTATCAATAATTGAAAATCTTCCATAAAAACATTTGCCGTCAGTGGTAATTACTTTTACTCTTTTGTGTTCAACTAGATAGTCAGTTTTTTCAGCATCTTTTTGTTTCAATAGGATTCCCTTTTCTTGTGCAATGACAGAAAGTAAAGGAAATAGTAAAAATAGGGTAAATAGAATTTTTTTCATCTTAGCTTATTTATTCTAATTCTTCAATTTGTTCTACAATTACGCCCGCTTTTGTCAAAAAGTCTATGCCGGAAGTGTCTCGATAACCCTTTTGATAAACCACTCTTTTTATTCCAGATTGATGGATTAATTTGCTGCATTCCTTGCATGGTGAAAGTGTAATGTATAATGTTGCACCGTCGCAAGTTTGAGTCGATTTGGCCACTTTTAGAATGGCGTTGGCTTCGGCATGTAGTACATACCAATTGGTTAAACCCGCTTCGTCTTCGCAACAATTTTCGAAACCAGACGGCGTTCCGTTATAGCCATCGGAAATTATCATTTTATCTCGCACGATGATGGCTCCTACTTGTTTGCGTTTGCAATAGGACAAACGACTCCATTCTTTGGCAATTCTCAGATAGGCTTTGTCGTATTTATTTAACTTTTTATTTTCCATTTTTGAATTTATCTATTCCAAATTTCGTTCTCTACAATCATTGGTAAAACCACACCTATAACAAAAGATGACATCACCAAGGTCCAATCGCGTTTTGTAAATCTGAAGAAAGTTTGCACTATGTACGAAAGTATTAAAACCACAAAAACTACAATAATTTGAGCGGATTCTATTCCCAATGCGAATTCTGACAGTGGTAATAATTTAGATTGTGGAGAACCTCCAAGTAGCATTTTTAAATAGTTCGCAAAACCCAGTCCATGAATGATTCCAAAAAATAAAGTGACAAATCCGATAACACTTATGCTTTCTTGTTTTGAGGATTTTCCAGCAGTAAAAAGGTTAAAGAAAGCTACTACTAGAATGGTTATTGGAATTAGAAACTCGACTAAATTGACTTTAATAATGATTACTCCAAAAACAGACAATACCATTGCTATTGTGTGTCCAAGTGTGAAAATGGAGACCAAAACCAAGAGCCTTTTCCAGTCCTTGAATGTATAAGGAACTGTAAGGGCAATTAAAAACAGAACATGGTCATAAGCTGAAAAATCAAGAACATGCTTCAATCCAATTTGAAAATAAACCCAAAATTCTGACATTGTAAATGACTTTTATTATTAAAGGTTGTCAAACTTACAATTTATTTTGAAATTTGTTTATTGGTTTTTGTAAAAAGCCATTTAAGGATCTTAATTTTATTGAATTAAAGAAATAGCATTCGCCAATATATACCCGCTAGTCCATGCATTTTGGAAGTTAAAACCTCCTGTGATAGCATCAATATTCAATATTTCGCCAGCAAAATAAAGGTTTTCGTGCAACTTACTTTCCATAGTTTTGAAGTTGATTTCCTTTAAATCAATTCCACCAGCAGTAACAAACTCTTCTTTGAAGGTGCTTTTTCCGTTGACTTGAAAACTCGAATTCGTCAATTGATTGGCTAAGTTTTGTAATTGCATTTTTGATAAATCGGCCCATTTTGTTTCTTCAGAAATAGTCGAAGCTAGAACCAAATTTTCCCATAATCTATTCGACAGAGGAAAAGGTGACTTTTTAGAAACTGCTTTTTTGGCGTGTTCTTGTTTTAAATCTTTTAGGGTTTTTTCTGCATCATTTGCATCGACATCATTCAACCAATTTACGAAAATGGTAAATTGATAATTCTTATCGAATAGAATTCGAGCGCCCCAAGCCGAAAGTTTTAGAATTGCTGGCCCGCTCATTCCCCAGTGCGTGATTAACAAAGGTCCAGTTGCAGTTAGTTTAGTGTCTTTTACATTTACGGATACTTGTGCAGAAACTCCGGGCAATGTTGCAATTCTCGGGTCTTTTATATTGAAAGTAAATAGGGAAGGCACGGGCGAAATGAGCGCATGACCAAAATTTTGTAGCATTTCCCAGATTTTAGGATTGCTTCCTGTAGCAAGAATTAATTTTTCAGTAATGTAATTTTCGTTTGGGGTGTCAATCTTCCATAGGTTGTCTTTTTTAAAAATGGATTGCACGCTTTGGCCTGTCAAAACTGAAATTCCCAGTTTTTGAGTCGCATTGAGAAAACAATCGATGATGGTTTGGGATGAATTCGATATGGGAAACATTCTGCCATCATCTTCGATTTTGAGTTCTACGCCGTGATTGTTAAACCATTCTACAGTGTCTCCTGAACAAAATTGATAAAATGGTCCACGCAATTCTTTTTCGCCACGCGGATAAAATTTCACTAGTTCGTTGGGTTCAAAACAAGCGTGCGTCACGTTACATCTTCCGCCGCCAGAAATCCTGACTTTAGACAATACTTCGCTGCCGCGCTCGAGAATGGCTACTTTTAGCTTTGGATTTTTCTCTACAATATTAATCGCAGTAAAAAATCCAGCTGCACCGCCGCCTACAATTATTATATCAAAATTTTGGTTCATATCTTTTTACTTAAACAAACTTTGTCAATAATGGCTTTGGCAAAGTTGTTTTATAGTTTAAAACAAAACCCGATCAGGGAAATCAGAAATTATTCCGTTTACATTGAATGAATTTATTTTTTCAATGTCTTGTTTTGCATTGACTGTCCAAGTGTAAACCTCAAAACCATTTTCTTGCATCAAAGCTACATTTTCTTTTGTCAACAGCACATAGTCGGGGTGTATGGAAAAAGCTTTTATTTTTTTGGCGAAAGCCAATGCTTCTAAAATGGTATCTTCGGTTAAAACACCAATTTGGATTTTTGGATTTAACAGTTGAACTTCTTCTAACATTTTCCAATCAAAACTAGAAACTAAGAAATCATTGTAATTCCAGTTTTTATCCGCAATGTAATTTTCTATTAAATTGACGACTGGTTTTTGTGTTCCAATTCCTTTGAGTTCTATGTTGATAAAACAGTTGCGGTTGACCAATTCTAAAACTTCGCTCAATGTTGGAATACCATATTTCTGTAATTCTAATTTAGTAAAATTTTTGACCAATCCTTTTCCGTTCGTTGTTCGGTTGATGGTTTCATCGTGAATCACCATTATTTCTCCCTCTGAACTCAAATTCACGTCAAGTTCGATTCCATGTACTTTAAAATCAAGCGCTTTTTGAAAAGCAATTAAGGTATTTTCGGGTTCGTAACCTGATGCGCCCCGATGAGCGATGTTTAGTAATGATTGCATTTAAGTTTTACAAGATAATTAGTAAGCTAAAGGTTTCTCTTGTTTTCTAATGCCACTAGCAAAGTTGTCGTTGTTTTGTCCATGATTGTAAAATCAACAATTGCTGACTCATAATCAGGATGTGTCACATGAATCTTGTAATTTCCTATTTTCAAATTCATAAAGATATTTCTACCCTTTTTTCCAGAAAACCTCGAAATTTTAGTGTCAATAATTTGCACTTTTGCTTTTTCTATTGGCTCTTGGTTCGCGTAGCTAACAGTTGTAACTACTAGATCTAGAGTCTTTCTTGGTGTTTTTCCTATACGTCTTGCATGGAAATATTCGCTAACGAAAGAAGGGAAATCATCTCCTAAAACCCGAATGTTGTAATCCAAGTTGCCCTTGAGTAAATTGGAAATATCGGAAAGTATTTTTGCAATGGCAATTGTAGATCTATGTCTGATTTTAATGTTTTCGATAGGTTTGTTTATCGACTCGGTAAAGATAACAATGGATTTTTTAAAATCAGAAATCTTGCGCTTATCTAATCCATACTCGTGCAAATTCGGCAAATATTGCTCTAAATTAATAGTTAAATAAGTAGCAATTTCAATAAGCTTTGGTGCACTTACGGTTTTAAGCTTTGTTACTGTAAAGTGACTCTCATTTAATAGTTGACTATTTCCGTTAATGCTCGCATAGGCGCAAAGTGCAGCACTTAAACCAAGTGCTTTTTCCTCTACGGCCTTTCGTTTCTGTTTTTTATCCTTAGCGTATCCGCTGTTGTCTTGGTATTGAATAACAAAATGGTCAACTAAATCGGCAAACTTCTGGTCGAACAATGCTTTAGTGCTCATTATCGGGAGGCTTAACTCGATAATAGCAATGTTTTTGTTTAGATAAGCACTAACTGCACGTATCATTTTGACCGTATTTTTTTGATGTCCTTTCATCAATTATAAAATGAAATAGTTATGGTTGTGGTTGTTTGCTATATAAATTCAAATATATAGTAGTGCAGCAAATATACGTAATTATTTCATATTCATTATATGTAGATGTCATAATTTTATATAGTGTTAGTAATTTTTTATTAAATAAGAAATAAAATTGGTTTAGTTATTATAAAATATTAATTAATGTTTTGAAAAATATTAATAGTGTTATATAATTTATTAATAATGTTAATAGTTTTTTATATGGTATATTAATAAAAGTTTTAAAGTGTAGCATAAAATATTTAATGTATGAGATATTAAATAAAATGATATGGAAAGTTGTTGGTATTTTTTGTAGTTGTAATTAACTAATAATGATGTGTTTAACGCATTTTTAAGTTTTGGCAGGAAACCTAAAGTAGATAGGATAAGACCTATGAGTTTGTTGGGGAACTAATAAAAAAACAACTTGTTAATCAGTCAAAAACTGGTAAATTATCATTAATTCTAAATGCATGTGTCGTTGAGTTTTGTGTGAGTAGTGTCTTTTTAAACCACTAAATTCATTAAGGGAATTTAGAACACTGCAATGTTTAATTTCCTTAATGAATTTTTAGGGTTAAAATGATGTTCCCTTCAAATAAATGACTGTAGAGCCTTTTGTATTTCTAAATCATATTATTTAGATAAAACAAAAAGTTCCCAAGGCATTAATTTACTTTGAGAACTTTTAGAATAATTTAGGTATATTTCTTTGCGGTAAAGGTTAGGGATTGCAATAAAAAATAGTGAATGCAGTGTCAATATTTACGAGTAACTATAAAATTTTATCGGTCATCAATGAATTTAGGTCATTTATGTATTTTTTATTTTTTAAAAATGACTTAGATATTTGAAAAAATTCGCATATTTACCTAAGATTTTACAATAAGGAACGCTTTAAATTTAAAAATCACATTTATGAAAAAGAACATTTTATCTATCCTATTAACAGGAATGTTGTTCAGTGTAAGTTATGCACAACAACCAAAATTTGTTACATCAGTCGAAGGCATTAGTGAATACAATTTGCCAAACGGACTTAAGATTCTTTTAATTCCAGATGCAGCCCAATCTAATGTGGTTGTAAATATTGTGTATAATGTAGGTTCTAGACACGAAGGCTATGGAGAAACTGGCATGGCGCATTTATTAGAACACATGTTATTTAAACGTTCTTCAAAATTTACTGAAATAAAAAAAGCAATCGCTGACAAAGGGGCTTGGGCAAACGGGACGACCTGGTACGACAGAACTAATTATTATGAAATTCTTCCTGCAACTGAGGAGAACTTGTCTTGGGCATTAGAGATGGAAGCTGATCGAATGGTAACTTCGGCTATTTTGCAATCAGATTTAGACACGGAGTTTTCTGTGGTGCGAAATGAGTTCGAAATAGGAGAAAACAATCCTTCGAATGTTTTGTCTGATCGGATAGTTTCCTCCGCTTATCTCTGGCACAATTATGGAAATTC
>CAMCTL010000088.1 GCA_945878515.1 Flavobacterium psychrophilum
CACGACAACGTTCGGCTAAAGTTCCTTGCGGAATAAGTTCTACTTCGAGTTCGCCGGTAAGCATTTGGCGTTCGAATTCGGCATTTTCGCCCACATAAGAAGAAATCATTTTTTTGATTTGGTGTTTTTGCAATAGCAGTCCCAATCCAAAATCATCCACGCCGGCATTGTTGGAAATACAAGTCAGATTGTTGGTTTCTTTTTTGACGAGTTCGGCAATGGAGTTTTCGGGAATGCCACACAATCCGAAACCGCCCAGCATTAGGGTCATTCCGTTTTCGATTCCTTGGAGTGCTTCTTGAACGTTGCTTACCTTTTTGTTGATCATAATTATAAAATGATTTTTTAAACCATTAAAATTAAGTTTTCAAAGTAGTGAGGTTTCAGGATTGGTTATTTTAAACAAATGCCCTAATGTCATTACGTTAAACCTTTTTACCGTCAATTCGAGTGATTTTTAATAGTAATGCTGTAGCTTTACTGTTAAAAATTGTATCGAGAAGCCTATTAACAGTAAAATTCTCGATACATTTTATTAAAAAAAGCTGTCGCATTTTTTAATAAAACACTCAAATAGACGAAGACGAATCTTTAACTTAACGAAATTGCCCTAGCCCTGATAGCAGTGTAAATCCTTATGTGCCGGTGTTCGGCACATAAGATTGAAACGGATAGCAGGAATAGCTCCAAATAAAAAAAAACTACAACCCAAATTCCTCGGTTTGTTGTTCTACTGCTGTGGTGTCTTTTACAACAGCACGTCTGGTGTAGCAATCTACTTTTATTGAAAGATTGGCTGGTCTGTCGAAATCTTCTTTGGAGACTTTGAGTGTTTCATCTTCATAGCATTTTTTCATAAAATAAGCCCAAACCGGTAAAGCAGCAGTTGCTCCTTGACCGTAAGTTAAACTTTTGAAACGTGCTGAACGGTCTTCGCAACCGACCCAAACTCCAGTTACAAGATTTGGAACCATTCCCATAAACCAACCGTCGGATTGATTTTGTGTGGTTCCGGTTTTTCCAGCAATGGGGTTGGTAAACATGTACGGATATCCAGTCCAACGATTGTCGCCAGCGCCTCCGCCTTCTGTTCGCAAACGAGCACCTGAACCACTTTCGGTAACACCTTCGAGTAATTTGATGACGGCAAAAGCAATATCTTTATTCAACACATCGTGAGATTCGGGAATGGGTTCGTAGATGACTACGCCACTTTTGTCTTCGATGCGGCTAATGAATTGTGGTTTTACATAAACACCTTGATTGGCAAAAGTTCCGTAGGCAGCAACCATATCTTGTACCGTAATATCCACAGCGCCAAGAGCGATTGAAGGTTGAGCGGGAATTTCGGAGTTGACGCCCAATTTATGAGTTAATTCGATAACGGCTTCTGGACCTGTTTTATCGATTAATTTTGCCGAAACAGTGTTGATAGAATTGGCCAATCCTTGTTTCAAACTGACCATTCCGCGGTATCTGTTGTCGGAATTTCTCGGTTCCCAATCTTCGGTCACGTGATGGCGGCCTTTTCGAATCATAAATGGTCCGTCAAGAATGGTATCGCAAGGCGACATGCCTAATTGTTCGATAGCGGTTGCATATACAAACGGTTTGAATGTAGATCCTACCTGTCTCGCACCTTGACCAACGTGATCGTATTGGAAATATTTGTAATTGATGCCACCAACCCAAGCTTTTATGTTGCCAGTTTGTGGTTCCATAGCCATTAAACCAGATTGTAGAAAATGTTTGTAATATCTTATGGAATCCAAAGGAGTCATTATAGTATCTCTTTCGCCTTTCCAAGTAAAAACTTTCATTTTGGTTTTTGTGCTGAAAGAAGCTATAATTTCTTCTTCGCTTTTGTCAAGCTCTGTCATTACTGTCCAGCGGTAGGAAGCTTTCATTGCTTGCTTCATCAAACGATCCGTTTCGGCTTGCGAAATATTAACAAAAGGAGCGTTTTTATTGGTTTTTGCTTCAATAAAAAATTGTTCTTGCAGGTTTGCCATGTGCTTCTCGACAGCTTCTTCCGCGTACAATTGCATTCTTGAATCAATAGTGGTATAAATTTTTAAACCATCTTTATAGATATTATAATCATGTCCATCTGGTTTTTTGTTTTCTTCTACCCATTTTTTTAAATAATCTCGCAAATATTCTCTAAAGTAGGTTGCTGTTCCTTCTCGGTGACTTTCGAGTTTGAATTTAAGCGTAATCGGTAAAGCTTGAAGCTTTTCTTTTTGTCCTTCGGTGATAATGTCGGCTTTTTCCATTTGCGAAAGGACAACATTTCGACGGTTTTTAACGCCTTGAGGATTTTTAACCGGATTGTATAAACCTGAATTTTTAAACATTCCTACCAAAATTGCTGATTCGTCAATGGTTAAATCTTTTGGAATTTTTGAAAAATAAGTCTGTGCCGCTGAACTCACTCCTACTGAATAATTCCCAAAGTCATAGACATTGCAATACATTGCGATGATTTCGTTTTTAGTATATTGTCTTTCAAGTCTGATGGCAATAATCCATTCCTTTATTTTTTGGACGATTCTAAAAGGCAGGAATTTTGAACCCTCGCCGTGGAATAATTGTTTGGCCAATTGTTGGGTCAAAGTACTTGCACCGCCGCTTGTGCCTAAGCTGAAAATAGCTCTTAAAGTTCCTCTGCCGTCAATACCAGAATGTTCGTAAAAACGAACGTCTTCGGTAGCTACCAAGGCTTGAACAAGATTTTTGGGCAAGTCAGAATATTTTAATTGCGATCTGTTTTTTTCGAAATATTTACCTAAAACAACACCATCTGACGAGATAATTTCGGTGGCTAAATTAGAATCTGGATTTTCTAAATCTTCGAATGAAGGCATCGAACCAAAAAGTCCCCAAGAAGCAAATAAGAAAAATAGTAATATTCCGCCAAGTCCGTAAAAGAAAATTTTCCAGAATTTCTTTTTGTAATAGTTAATGTCTTTTTCGGTGTTTTTTGTCTGAATATTGTTTTTTTGACTAGCCATAATTACTTTATTAATCTATTTTTTCAATTCTAAAACCAACTTCCGTAATTCCCTCTAAAGCGGTTACTCCAAGAACCTTTCCGTTTTCTCTAACCGCTTGTTTAATGTGTACTTTGTATTTCTTTCTAAACCGTACTTTTTCTTTATAAAAGAGTTTGTTTTCTTTTATGTCCGAAAATCCTTCTCCCATTAGTGAGCCATCTGGATTTGCCATTTGATATTCAAGCGTATCTACTTTTGTAAAACCATTTGGCATTTCTATACCTACAATCAAAAAGAGATTATTGAATGGGTAATCATTATTGTCTCTCAAAGTTACAAAAAGATTGTATCGTTTTGTCGAATCTAATTCAGGTAAATCGAAGCTTACAATACTATCTTTATGCCAAGCAGTTCCAACGGATTTGTATTCGTCGAAAACTCTTTTTTTGTCACATGAAAAAAAGAGAATTGCAACTATAACTAGCACTGCACTATTCCTTATTCTCATTTTTAGTAATAATTATAGGTTTTCTGGCTATTACAGGTTTGTTGTCGGTAGCAACATTAGTTTTGGCATTGTTATTTGGCTTGTTCCGATTATTGTTTGATTTGTTATTATTGCTTTTATTGATATTGCCATTGATATTGCCATTGATATTGCCATTGCTATTTCCATTGCTATTTGCAACAATCAAATTCTCGCCACCGTTACGTTTTTTATTTGACTTTTTCTTTTTCTTAGGTTGGTCAAAACGGGTTAAACTTTCCTGACCCATTGCGTTATTAAAGTGTTTTTCTGGCTCTTGAACAATAACTATTGCAAAGTCTTCAAGCGAAGCTACTTTGTTTTTTAGTTTGTTTTCGGCAACAATTTCTCTAACTTGTTCTATTTTTAAAACGTGCCAATTGGCAAAATCGTTCGTATAGGCAAACCACATCAACCCTTTGAAAATATCTTGCTTTTGACAAATAGCATCGCCTTTTTCGGTTACTAATTTGGTGTCGAAATCTGGAAAACCTTTTAGGGCATCCATATACGTATCAAGTTCATAATTCAAACAACATTTTAATTTACCGCATTGTCCAGCTAGTTTTTGTGGGTTCAAAGACAACTGTTGGTAACGTGCTGCTGAGGTATTTACACTTCTGAAATCCGTTAGCCAAGTAGAACAACACAATTCTCTACCGCAAGATCCAATGCCGCCTAAACGAGCCGCTTCTTGACGCAATCCTACTTGTTTCATCTCGACTCTAGTGCTGAATTCTTTTGCAAAGTCTTTGATCAAAAGTCTAAAATCGACTCTGTCATTGGCCGTGTAATAAAATGTTGCTTTTGAACCATCGCCTTGAAATTCGATGTCAGAAATTTTCATTTCTAGTTTTTGCGAAATGGCTAATTCACGAGCGCGAACCTTCATAGGTTCTTCTTTATCTCTAGCAGTTGACCAAATATCGATGTCTCTTTGAGATGCTTTGCGGTACACTTTAGCAACATCAGCACTGGTATGATTGACTCCTTTTTTCTTCATTTGGATTCGCACCAATTCGCCGGTCAACGTAACAATTCCTATATCATGCCCTGGCGAAGCTTCAGTAGCGACAATATCTCCAATGCTTAAAGTCAGTTTTTCGGTGTTGCGATAGAATTCTTTTCTGCCGTTTTTGAAACGGACTTCTACACAATCAAAAGGTGTTTCTCCATTGGGTAAACTCATATTCGAAAGCCAATCGAAAACCGTTAATTTGTTGCAGCTATCGGTGCCGCAAGTTCCATTATTCTTGCAACCCTTTGGCGCACCGCCATCAGAAGTTGAACAACTTGTACATGCCATAATTTTATATGTAGTATTGCGATAGACGCAACTTAAGTTCGTAAATGTTTAATCCGTAAAGATAGTAAAGATTTTAGATTTGGGATTTTTCAAGTGACTTATTTAGCATTAAAACGTGAAATATTACCCTTTTATTATTTTAAAATTCATCCTAAAATTTTATATAATTTATCCGACAATCGGATTCTGAATGGCACTTTGAAAGTACAAGTGTCTCCTGCAAAAGCTTTTAAAGCTCTAATTTCATTGACAAACATTTCTTCCAAGACGAATTGTTCCGCTCCTGTTGTATTGCCTTTTATTAGAATTGTATCGCCAATATTTATTTCGCCTTGTTCAATAGCAAACTCTGCAATATTTACTTTTGGATAAAAATGAGTTCCTTTTCCAATGTATGTTTTGGAGATTTTTGGCTCTTTTTTAACTGCTACTTTCGATACATCGGCAACAAAAAAGTCATGGCTTTCGACTTTATTTTTGAAAGTTAAAACTTCAGATTTTCCTTTTTTGAAAATTTTGTTTCCGTTTTTAACTCCGCTGCGAATTACTTTTTGTTGTTCTTCGGGCAGATGAATGACCTCGACGCATTCTTGAGAACAACAACCTTCCATTGCAGATTTACATTCTTCACATTGGATAAAAAGCAAATGACAGCCTTCGTTCAGACAATTGGTATGAACATCGCAAGGTTTTCCGCATTGATGGCATTGCGAAACAACATCGTCTGTGATTCTTTCGCCTAATCGGTGATCAAATACAAAGTTTTTCCCAATGAATTTACTTTCCAACCCTTCGGCTTTGACTTGTCGCGTGTATTCAATAATTCCACCTTCTAGTTGATAGACGTTTTCGAAACCTTTGTGTTTGAAATAGGCGCTGGCTTTTTCGCATCGAATGCCTCCTGTGCAATACATCAAAAGGTTTTTGTCTTGTTTGTGTTCCGAAAGTTGGTTTTCGATAATGGGTAAAGATTCTCTAAAAGTGTCCACGTCGGGTTTTATGGCATTGGTAAAATGACCAATTTCGCTTTCGTAATGGTTGCGCATATCAACCACAATAGTATTTGGATCTTCGAGTAATTTGTTAAATTCCTTGGCTTTAAGATGAATTCCAATGTTGGTCACGTCGAAAGTTTCGTCTTTCAGTCCATCTGCAACAATTTTGTCACGGACTTTTATGGTAAGTTTTAAAAAAGAATAATCATCTTGTTCTACGGCGATATTCAGCCGAATATCTTTCATGAAATCGTACTTTTCGATTGTGTCTTTGAAAGCATAGAAATTATCTGCTGGAAGCGATAACTGTGCGTTAATTCCTTCATTGGCAACATAAATTCGGCCTAAAACATCAAGAGGATTCCAAGCAAGAAATAATTTATTCCTGAATTGGGTTGGATTTTGTAAATGCGCATAAGCGTAGAAAGACAATGTGAGTCGCTGTTTTCCGGCGTCATCAATCATTATGGCTCGCTCCTCTGCGCTTAAAGTGTTGTACAGTTGCATGCTATAAACAGGTTAAGTTGAGAAAAATATTTATGCAAAAGTATAAAAATTAACTGCAAAGTTTGCTATCAATGCGAAAAGTTAGAAAAAGTAAAAATAAAAAACCACGGTTAAACGTGGTTTTCGAGCATTTGTAAAATTTAATTTTTACGTGATAATGGTGCAAACGCCATTGACACATTTTACCTCGGTTGGAGGCATTTGATACATACAATCCGATACGGCATTGGTCTGAATGTTATGCAACTCGTCCATTTCATTATAAGTTTTAACCATTTCTTGTAGTTTTGTCAAGTTGACACTATTAGAAAAAAGCAAATAGGTTCTAGGGCCACCACAAGGTTTTGAACCAAAAGCAATAAAACCACAACCTACACTTTCGGAACAATTAAAACTGTTGATGTAGTTTTGAATTTCTTGTTTTTTGGTTTCTAATTGAACTGTTGTTATATTGTCAGATGAGTCAGTTGTGTCTGTACATTGAAAACTTTGTAGCAGAATAGAAAGTAAGAATAACTTTAAAAACCATTTCATAACTAATATATTTAGAGTTGTTTGTATGGTGTAAAGTTAAAAAAAAATACCGCAAATTTGCAAATTTTATATTTCAAAAACTATGAAATAATTTGCGAACTAGCGGTAAAACTAAGTTTTAATCTTTGCAGTTAATGTTTTAGCAATACTCGTTGAAAGCGTCTTTCAAATTGTCAGCTATCAATTCGGCAGGGCGACCTTCGATGTGGTGACGCTCAAGCATGTGAACTAATTCACCGTTTTTGAACAAGGCAATACTTGGTGATGATGGAGGAAAAGGGAACATGTGTTGTCTTGCAGCATCAACAGCCTCTTTATCAACTCCAGCAAAAACTGTAATTAAATGATCAGGTTTTTTTGCGCCTTCTAAGCTCATTGCCGATCCGGGACGTGCATTTCTAGCAGCACAACCACAAACCGAATTCACAACCACTAATGTCGTTCCTTCTGCTTTTATAGCAGCATCTACGGCTGCAGCATTATGTAAATCTTGAAAACCAACAGCAGTCAATTCAGCTTGCATTGGTAATACCATTTCTTGTGGATACATATTATTTTAGATTTTAGATTAACGATTTTAGATTGCAGATTTATCTACAAAAAAATCGCTGTAAAGATAATGAGTTTTCTAATTTGAAGTAAGTTTGGATTATAAAGTTTTGTTATAGTTTGATAATTGAATGAGAAGAAAAAAATCAACTAGGATCTTGTAATTTAAAATGGAATTTTAAAAAACTACTTTTTGAGAAATTTCTTGGTTGCTGAATAACTTAACTTTAATTATAAATATGCCTGATAGTTTTGTTGGTTTATCTAGAATTATATTGGAATTGTTGAGGTTATTTTTTGACAATAATTTTTTACCTGTCAGGTCATAAACTGTTGCCGAGATAATTTTTTCTATAGTCGAATTGATTTTAATTAGGTCTTTAGTAGTAGATATTATAATAGTTTCTTTATCTAGCGAAGGTTTATTTGTACCTAACGATTCATTTGTGAAGGTCAATTCGAAACGTTTATCAAACCTGCCAATTCCAGTCGAAAAGAGATAGGCACTTTTATTTAAGTCGTGTTCAATTCCTAATAATTTATCTTTAAGGTAGATATTTTGATTAGTAAAAAAGCCATCCACATTATCAATATTGAAGTAAAAATCGCCTGAAATCGAGGTTTCATATCCAACAGGTACAATTTCATTTTCATCAAACGGCAATTGTCTTCCTTGAATTACCAAATCTCTATTATCTAATAAAGTATAAATAGAAATGGGACTATCTGTATTGACTGTACCATCATACCGAGAGTCGTAGTTGTTTGTCGCTCCATTTACATATCCCAACAAGAGCTGCCTGAAATTGCTTTTATTACTCACATTAAGCCAAACCCTGCCTTCCTTAAGTTTAGATAATGCGCCAGTTGTTAATGGTGAAAGCTGTTTAGATGTTGGTTTCTTTTTAAAAAATTGGGTATTTACATTGTCTATTAAGCGCATACTGTTGTCAAAATGAGCAAAGCCGTCTTTCTTAACTTCAACAAAAAATCCCTGACCAGATGCTATTTTGCCAGTTGGAATCAAAACTCCTGCTGCTGCAGTTGTAGCTTTTGCCGCAGTTGCCGTACCTCCCGTAAAATTCCAAGTAGCGTAATCGTTTGGATTATAGTTGTACAAATAAGGGTCGTCAGGGAGATAAACTGTATTTGTATTTGAAGTTATAGAAGTCCAAAAGTATAAAGTGCTTTCCAATGAATCGTTGTGTGGATTTGATAAAAACGTTTTTGCATCGATAGCACACGGATATGGATTTGAGAGTAATGCAAAATCTAAATAGTTAGAATTGCTTGTTTGTGGCTCGGGATTTGTTGCAAAGTTTATTACCGAGGATTTAATTATTCCATTATTTGCGGTTCCTTTAAAAGTTACAGGAATACTTGACTCCGCTGTTCTAATTCGAGTAATAAAACCTTCTGCTGGCACTGTAGTTGTTAAGCTTTGCCAACCACCATTTGTTCCCGATTGCCATCTAAATTTCCAATCAAAATCAGAAGGAAATTGCGATATCACATTTTCTGAAACTGGAGAACCCCAATAGATATAATCTAGGAACTTCATTGATCGGGTATTTTTTGTTTGTTCTATATATGCCGAAAATGTTTTCTCTTCGCAGCGTTGTACAAAATTACCTGAGTTTTCTATAACAATTTTTGCTGTCCCTAATGTAGTTACTGTGTTTAATGCTTCAATGTAATTCCCGTTTTTGATGGTAAGAGTTACACCTGTATTTACAGTAATGTCATTACAACTAAAACTTCCATTTGCTGCTGTAGAATAGTCTGAACTTAGTATAACATTATTCCTATTTGTTGGATTTCCTGTGGGGCTCCATAAGCCATTATTCCATGTTTTAGTGCCATTTGACGCGCCTATTGTAACCTTTGAAGTATAAAACAAGTAAGTTCCAGGCAAAGTGTTTTTTGACGGGGAACCTGCATTAGACGCTGGAACGTTCGGGTGATTTGGGTTGAGCACTACAGCGTCGTCGGTTATTTTATTTTTATTGATGTCTCTATGATAAATTAGTGAGCTGGCATCATTACAATTTCCGTTTGTGCTTACCCACGCAAGCATTGCAATTGCTATTTTAAAAGAACCAGAACAAGTAGGGCACAAAACTGTATTTACAGGTATTTTTATTGTGCTAACTACTCTAGTTAATGGGTCATCAGTGTAATCTTTGTATTTTATTTTATTCACACCGCCGGCTGTAAGCAGGGCATTATAAGCACTTGTATAAGTACTTCCATCCGCACTCTCGCCAATTGTTCTAGTAAAAATTTCATTTGTACCTAAATTTACGGAAGAATTTACGAGTGTGAATTTACCGTTTATTTGATTGGTAAAAATTGAACCTGCTGCGGGCAGTGGAAAATCGGTAGCGTCTGGATCAGATTCATCGTCTTTATAGGCATAATACCAACTACTACAGCCACAATCGGTATGAGTTCCTTTAGTAAATAATTTAATTTCGGTTCCAACATTATAAGATAAACCAGGATTTTGAGTGCCAAAATCAAAGTTGGTGCCATTATTACTTGAGAGCGCACCATCCATATCAAAAACCCGATTTAAACCAGAAATTGGAGTCCCTGATTCATCTTTAACTAAAATCCCCATGTAAGATTCATAAATTCCACTGCTGTTAACGGCAGCAGGGTTATAATTTCCGTCATTAGGATCTCTTTCGCCAGCAGGTGTGGGGAGATATAAACTTATTGTTGCTTTAAAGTTGCTGTTTGAATTATTAAAATATACTGCTCCTGTGCCGTCAGTAGCTTCAAAATAAGCTTCAATATAGTAATCGCCATCAGTAGTAAAAAAGCTAGGATTAATAATTTGTGGCGTGTTTTGTTCTTTTTTAGTTGTGCCACTACAACTAGTTGTTCCAGTATTTGTTTGACTTATTGTTTGGTAAACAATGCTTGATGGATCAGCGATTGAAGTTGAATAAACCCGATATCTTAAATTTGCATTGGTTACTGCGGTATTTGCAATGCTATTTCCGCCTATGGATAATCCAGCATTTCTTGCTACTACGCCAAAGTCTCTAGAGTTAAAACTTGCATTTCCTCCTGGATCACAAGCTTCGCTATGATTGGCACTGTACCAAGTTGTAGTAGAACCTATTTTGAAAGCAATTTTAGCAGAAAAGATGTTTTCAGTTACAGTAAAAGTCGCTTGAAAAGGAGTAACTCCTGTTTTATACCAAGTGTAGGTTATGCCTGCAGAAACAGCGGTATAATAAATTTCTGCAATATATGTGCCTGTTCCTCCAACTGTTCCTAAGCTATTTAAGCCAGCTACCATAGTTGTAAATGATGAAAGTTTCTCCCACTTCGTATCAGATATATTGCATCCATTTCCCGGTGCTCCATTGTTATCCAACGCAATACTGTTGAAACTAGGGGCAATGCTTCCGTTTTTGTAAACTCTGAAATGCATAGTTGCCGAAGTGAACACGGTTCCTGATTGTATAATATTTCCACCAATGTTAATATTTTGTCCCTGAGCAACAGAGCCAACATTTACTACATTATTCAATAAATCAAATGCACCGTTTCCTCCGGGATCACAAATGTTGTTTACATTGCATCCAGTAAAATAGGTTGATCCATTATTGAATGCGAAATAGGCTTTGCCAGAATAGACGGGATGTATCGTTGTAAATGAAATTTCTGTACCGTATGTAGTTCCTGCACTATTTGTAGCAAAAGAGCGCACATAATATAGGGTTAGAGGCGCTAATCCTGTTAAGTTGGAAGAGAAGGAACCCGTTGTTCCTGAGGCACTTATTTGTGTAACACCGCCGCCACCGATTACGGGTGTGGGATTAGTCGAAAAAACAATTCCTCTTGCAGTGATGGGGTCTCCACCATCCGAGGTAACATTTCCACCAGAGCCTGCAGCATTAGAACTTATTGCTGTTGCCGCAGTTGTTGTTGCAAGTATCGGAGCGGTATCGGTAGTAAAAGAGCCTTGAGAGGTGTAAACTGTACCACCATTATTGGTTGCAAAAGCTTTATAATAATACAGTGTTCCTGAAGAAAGTCCTGTGACGCTTTGCGTAAAAGTTCCTGCGCTAAAAGTTCCTGTTGATGATACTTTGATGCCGGTTCCATCTGGAAAATTATTTGAAGTGCTATAAAAAAAGCCTCGCTCTGTAACCGATGAACAACCTATTGATGTAATATTACCTCCTAATGTTGCTGAAAAGGGATTCACCACATTAGTTGTAGGCGATGTAAGTGTAGGCGGCAAATTTGTAACAGTAACCGCTACTGTTCTTACTCCACTTGTACCACAACTATTTCCAGCAGTTACGGTAATGTCGCCGCCTTGATTTAGGCCGCCAGTGGTAACTGTAATCGAATTAGTACCTTGTCCCGCTGTGATCGACCAAAAAGCAGGTATAGTCCAAGTGTATGTCGAGGCTCCACTCACAGGACTAACGCTGTAAACCTGAGAACTAATCGATGGACATTGAGCAGTTGTTCCTGTTATAGTTCCTGGTGTTGCTGGAATATCATTGATAGTAAAGTAGGAAGTGCTTGGTTGGATTAAATCTGTTTTTAGTTTTGAAAACGAAGTGTCTCTATTCGGAGTAATACTTATACCATCAGCCATAATTGACATCCTTACGCTCTTATTTTTTGCAGATGTATTTATGTAAGTTGAACCACCACGTAAAACAACATAACACCGCAAACCACCTGATGTGTTTTGAGGAATTGAAATACCTAAAGAGTCACTGCCATATTCATTATTTGATGTTGAATTGCCACTAAAATTACCATATAATATAGCAGAAGATTCAGAACCACCGAAGGTTTCTGTTCCGGTTGCAGGTTCATAATATAAAATAAAAGCATCATTATTTAGATCAGTAGTTTCAGTAGCACTACCATCATTTGAAATCCAAAGTCTGTTAAGGGTTTGGCCAGCAGTATTGTTATTGGATATGGTAAAGGTTAATACCACATTGGAATTAGTCGAAGAATAGCACACATTACTTGTCAGAGCATCTGTTTTTGGTACAACATCCATAACAAAAAAGGAACGCTCATTAAAGCATGTATTTGTAGGTGTCATATTTGAATGACTGTAAGAAGGCCCGCAATATCTGAGAAAAACAGAAGAATAAAGAATATTTCCAGCATTGACACTAGTGGAAAAATTGCTTGTTGTATCATCACCTCGAGCACAACTCCCAAGGGCACTATAGTTATATAGATTAGAATTTGGACCAGCTAAATAGGTGCGCACCCCATATTGTTCGATGTTGCCATAACCTCCATTTGCTACCCAAAAATTTGTAGTTGTAGCATCTTTTTCAATATAACCGTATTGCCCTAAACCACCAGATGTTCTGATGAAAGGTTGTGCATAAGCAGAATTGCTTATTATAATTCCAAATAGAACAAGCGGGAAAATTTTCAAAAAGAATTTTAGAAGTTTATAATCTTTTTCAAAACAGTTCAGTACATAACAATTCCGTCTTGTCAGCGATAAAAAAAACAAAAATTTAAAGCGGAAGAAATTAAATGCTGTTGTCATTTTTAAAAAATTAATAACACAACTATGAAGGCTATAATTGTTATAATAAAATTAGGGAAAATAAAATTAAAAAATAATTCTGAAGAAATAGTAATCGATGTCATTGACCGCAAACTATTACGTTGTAGTTGGATAAGTTTTCTGGTGTTTAACATTACGAAAGTTTTTTACTATGTTTTTATTCTGAATTTTAGTTGGGTATTTGAGTTTGTTTTTAAAAAATTAAATATTTAAATATGGTTATAGAATTGAATTATAAAGTTTTATGATACATTTTTTATTTTAAAGGCGCTTTCTAAGAAAGACTTTTTACTTGACTTTTTTTAGAATCTCATGCAATTCTTTACTGTTTAAAAAAGATTGCTTTTCAAAAACAATTGCATAATCAGTTTGCAAAATAGTAACCGTCGGATAAACCACTTGCGAGTTATTGGTTGCCAATGCTGTAGCGAGTTCGTGAATGCCTGTGTTATTTCCGTTGGGGATAAATTGAAATTTATGATTATTAAAAAAAACCTCATTTTTAGTTTCAGCATCCAATGAAATGAAGTAGAAATCAGAATTTAAAATGTTGATGATTTCAGGATCTTTAAATGTGGAATTTTCCATCATCTTGCAGTAATTGCACCAAGATGTATGAATGAAAACTACAAATGGTTTGGCGTTTTCTATGGATAACTTTTCGGCTTCCTCAAAAGTATGG
>CAMCTL010000089.1 GCA_945878515.1 Flavobacterium psychrophilum
TTAAATTGCTCTACACCGAATATTGTAAACAATATTCCTTTTGTGGAAAATATTGGTTCCAACATTTTTACAGAAAACAGTGGCGTAAATATCGTTACCGAAACCGGTGCAACTATACAAATAGGAATAAATGGTGTAAATTACCCTATTACATCTCTTCCCTTTGCTGCATTTGTTAATCGTAATCCTATTAAAGCCAATAGCAATTATGAAGTGTATAGCATTACAGGTTTGACCGGTAATATTGGAGTATTTTCGAATAAGCAAGTTTATGTTTCCTATTTTGGTTCTAGTGGATCCGCTACTTATGGAGGCTATTACAGCGGTTTTGACCTAAAACCTGAAATTATTTCTGACATTAAAGTTGGAGCAACAGCATCTTGTATTCCAAATGTAGTTCTAAGTATTAGTACTCTGTCTTCCTATAATTCTTTTGAATGGTTTAAAAATGATGTGCTAATTCCCGGAGCAATAAAAAATGCATTTACGCCTACTGAACCTGGTTTTTATCAAGTACGAGCCAGTATTTCGGGCTGTACAACTGCGGCTTTTTCTGATAAAATACCAGTTAGCGATTGTCCATCGGATAATGATAATGATAAGGTAAACAGCAATATTGATGTGGACAACGATAATGATGGCATTAGAAATTGTACAGAATCCTACGGAGATCAGAACATTAATATTTCGAATATTAATACTGGAAATATTGCGGTTGGAACCTATTCTAATTCCTTTACAGGCATTGTTTCTCAGACAAAACTTGGCAGTCCAATTCCATTTAAGGGCAATGTTGATGGAAGTTTTGTTACCGAAACTTCTGCAGGAAAAGACAGTAATATAACATACAAATTGACTTTCGCTAAACCAATAAGTATTGGAATTGAATACGTTACTACAGCAAACGCAGCCGATTTATTGAATGATGAAGCAGAATATATCATTAATTCAGATACTGATAAAACCATAACAGTATTGAATCCAGACAATCAATTGTTAATTGACATTAATTACGATGGGATTTATGACACTGGCATTAAAGAATTTTCATCGTTTGAAATCCGATTTCGATTGAATAGCGCAACGCCTTTAGCAGCGGGAACAGGAACATTTAAATTCTTAACTTATTTAACAAATACGCTTAGTTTTACCCACAAAAATCTATCTGAAACAGATACTAATAAAGCTACCTTTAAATTTTTTGCTAGCTGTGTTCCAAAGGATTCTGATGGAGATAACATTCCAGATCAAATAGATACTGATAGTGACAATGATGGAATTCAAGATGTTGTAGAAACACAAGTAAATACAACCAAATCCATTTCAAATTCTGATACCAATAATAATGGTTTGGATAATGCTTTTGAACCCGGGTTTATTCCTGTTGATTCTGATAATGATACTTATCCTGATTATTTGGATTTAGACAGTGACAATGATGGAATTCTGGATTCAGTTGAAACTGGAAATGACTTGGATGCAGACGGAATTCGAAATTTCCGAGATTTAGACAGTGATAATGATTTGTGTAGTGATGTAATCGAAGCTGGTTTTACAGACGCTGATGGCGATGGAAAATTTGGAACTTTAGCCCTATCAAATGGGCAGGTTGACGGAGCACCATATACCAATCCTAATCCCAATTATTTGATAGCAGCTCCGATAATTATAACCACACAACCCAACGTTGCTCCTACTTGCGAATTGCAAAATACCACAATTAGTCTGGTTGACAATGTTGGAAACACCTATCAATGGCAACTTTCGACTGATGGTGTAAATTGGAACAACCTCAGCCCCAACACAACTTACGCTAATGTCAAGACAAATACGCTGTCAATAACTTCTGTTTCAAATGCAATGAATGGTTATAAATACCGAGTTCAATTGAACAAAACAGGAAACTCTTGTGGTTTAACTTCAGCTGAAACCACCTTAACTGTTTATGCCTTGCCTATTGTAAATGACATCACTATTATTCAATGCGACAATGATTTAGACGCCATTTCTTCTTTCAATCTAACTGTAAAAAATGCTGAAATATCCACTAATCCAGCTAGCAAAATTTTCACCTACTTCAAAACTTTGGCTGGAGCTACCACCGCTGATGCCACAGAATTAATTGCAAATCCGTTGGCTTTTACAAACACAACAGCAGGCACAATGCCAGTTTGGGCTAGAGTTGTAAATGCAAATGGATGTTTTAGAGTTTCTAAAATAACATTGCAGGTTGTGGCAACCAATATTCGTCCTGATTACAATATTCCAGTGCCTCCAGTTTGTGATGATTTCTTGGATGCCAATGGAAATAATAATGCCAACAATAATAAACGAGACGGCATCGCAACTTTTAACTTAACTCCAACTAAAGCAACTATTCAAAAGTTGTTACCAACAACTGTTGGAGTAAATTATACTATAAGCTATTATCGAAATCAAGCCGATGCTTTATCGGAATTAAATGTTATTACGAACTTAACTAATTACAGAAATATAGGCTATCCGAATTCGCAAGATATTTGGGTTCGTGTTGATAGTGATGTAGATAATGCTTGTTATGGATTAGGCCCGTTTGTGTCTTTATCTATAGAAAAATTACCTTTTGCAAATCCAGTTTCAACACTAAAAGAATGCGATGACAATCAAGATGCCATTTTAACATTTAACACGGCTTCTTTAGAAACCACTTTAAGAGGAACTAACCAATCTTTTCAGGTAACAATCACCTATCTTGACGCAACAGGTAATCCTCTTAAAGATGCTAAAGGCGCTTTAATATCAAGTCCTTTTCCGGCGACTTTTACTACTAAGTCACAAATAATTAAAGCAGTTGTGACTAATAATACCACGTTAAAGTGTTTTGATGAAACTAACATAGAATTTATTGTTGATGTTTTGCCACAGGTTTTCCCTATTCCAGTTTCGTTAACATCAATTTGTGATGATGAATTAGATCCCTTACTTCAGGACGGAAAGTTAGCTTTTGATACTTCTACATTTGAAACCACAATTTTGAATGGGCAGATTGGAATGAATGTAAAATACTTTGATGAAAAGGGAAAGCCATTGCCACGTCCGTTGCCTAATCCATTTGTAACGGGAACTCAAAATGTAAAAGTCATTGTCGAAAACCCAATAAATAAAACTTGTCCCGCCACAATAACAATTCCTTTTGTTGTTCAGCCGCTACCGAGAATAAATAGGAACACCAATGGAAACGAAGACGAATTAATTTGCTCGCGCAATCCGATTTTTTCAATTAAAATCGATGCAGGAATTCAAGATGGTTCTCCGACCAGCAATTATACTTATGTTTGGTCTAAAGATGGAAACGTTTTGCTCACTGAAAAAGGTTATTTCTTAAATGCTACTGCCGAAGGATTATATACTGTCGAGGTCACAAGCCTTTTTGGTTGTCCTAGAACACGAACTATAAAAGTCACGCTTTCAGATGTTGCCGTAATAGATAGCATTAAAATAGTTGATCTGGCTGATATCAATACAGTAACCGTTAATGTAAAATCTGGATTTGGAGATTACGAATACAGTCTAGACGAACCTTTTGGGCCATTTCAAGACGCTAACTTCTTTACTAATGTACCAGCCGGAATTCATGATGTCTATATCAACGACAAAAAGGGATGCAGACCCGTCACTAAAGCCAAAATTGCTGTAATTGGAGTTCCAAAATTCTTTACTCCAAACAACGATGGTTATAATGATTATTGGAGTGTAAAAGGTGTAAATGCCAGTTTCAACAGCAATTCAACCATTTATATTTTTGATAGATATGGTAAATTGATCAAGCAATGGATTCCGTCTATAAGCGAAGGTTGGGATGGTACTTTCAATGGAAGCCCATTACCAGCAGATGATTATTGGTACACTATAAAGTTGCAAGATGGTCGAGAAGCTAAAGGCCATTTTAGCTTGAAACGCTAATTATTTGTCATGATGAAAAAAATCATTTATTTGATAATAACCAGTACAATAATTGGCTTAACTTATGCTCAGGAAGCCACAGTTTCATCGGGAAATTTAAGGCGTTTACAATCATTTAAATCGCAATTTGTCGATGCGCGCAATGTTGATATCTGGTTGCCAGATGGGTATTCTGCTAAAGAAAAATATGCGGTAATCTACATGCAAGATGGACAAATGCTTTTTGACGCCAAAAGTACTTGGAACAAACAATCTTGGGAAATTGATGAAACTGCAAGTAGATTAATTAGTGAGGGCAAAACTCAAAAATTTATTGTAGTGGGAATTTGGAACAACGGTCTAAAACGCCATTCGGAATATTTTCCCAATAAACCTTATCAAAGTATTGATACAAATCAGCAAAAAATTATTTCCGACATCCTTATTAAACGAGGGAAAACCAATTCGAAATTTAACCCAATTTCTGACAATTATCTAAAATTTATAGTTACCGAATTGAAACCTTTCGTTGACAATAACTTTTATACCCATTCCGATGCTTTACACACATTTATTGCTGGATCGAGTATGGGAGGATTAATCTCTTTGTACGCAATTTGTGAATTTCCAAAAGTTTTTGGCGGTGCCGCTTGTTTGTCAACACATTGGACAGGAATTTATCAAAACAACGACAATCCCATACCTGATGCTTTTATCTCTTATCTAAAAAGAAATCTCCCCAATCCAAAAAAACATAAAATCTATTTTGATTATGGAGACAAAACTTTAGATAGTTTATACAAACCTACGCAACTGAAAGTTGACAAAGTGCTCATCAAAAAAGGCTATACAAACTTAAATGCTAAAACTAATTTTTTTGCTGGGGAAGATCATTCTGAACAATCTTGGAAAAAACGAATCAATATTCCGTTAGAATTCTTATTGAAAAATTAAAATAAAAAATCCACCCATCCAACAGTTGTTGAATTGAGTGGATTTCAATTTATCAATTAAATAAAATCTAGATTTTAAATCTTTTTCTATCCGTTTCCGTCAAATATATTTTTCTTAAACGAATACTTTTTGGAGTAACCTCAACATATTCATCTTTTTGAATGTATTCTAATGCTTCTTCAAGTGAGAAAATGATTGGTGGAATAATCCTAGCTTTTTCATCATTTCCAGACGAACGCACGTTAGATTGTTTCTTCTCTTTAGTCACATTCACACACATATCATCGCCACGAGAGTTTTCTCCAATAACTTGACCTTCGTAAATTTCGGCATTTGGCTCCACAAAAAACTTACCACGATCTTGCAATTTATCGATAGAATATGGAATCGCTTTTCCTTTTTCCATCGAAATCAATGAACCTTTATTACGTCCGGCAATTTCTCCTTTGTAAGGCTCATAACCAATAAAACGGTGCGCCATAATAGCTTCACCAGCAGTAGCAGTCAATAATTGATTACGCAATCCAATAATTCCACGTGATGGAATATTAAATTTCACAATCATACGTTCGCCTTTAGTTTCCATTGAAAGCATTTCACCTTTACGCATAGTCACGAACTCAACCGCTCTACCGGAAAGATTTTCTGGTAAATCGATGGTTAATTCCTCAATTGGCTCGCATTTTTTACCATCAATTTCTTTAATAATAACTTGCGGTTGACCAATTTGAAGTTCATATCCTTCTCTTCTCATCGTCTCAATTAGAACAGACAAGTGCAATACACCACGACCAAACACCATAAATTTATCAGCAGAATCGGTTTCACCCAACTTCATTGCTAGATTTTTTTCCAATTCTTTTGTCAAACGCTCTCTGATATGCCTAGAAGTAACAAATTTCCCTTCTTTTCCAAAGAAAGGCGAATCGTTGATAGTAAACAACATACTCATTGTAGGTTCATCAATTGCAATTGTTTGCAAAGCCTCTGGATTTTCAAAATCAGCAATGGTATCACCAATTTCAAAACCTTCTACTCCAACAATTGCACAAATATCACCTGCAATAACTTCTTGTACTTTTTTACGACCAAGTCCTTCAAAAGTATGTAATTCTTTAATTCTTGATTTTATGATGACACCTTCTCTTTTGCACAAAGAAATTGGCATTCCTTCTCTCAAAACACCTCTCTCTAATCTTCCAATTGCAATTCGACCAGTGAAAGCAGAAAAATCCAACGACGTAATCAACATTTGTGGAGTTCCTTCAGAAACTTTTGGAGCTGGAACATTTTCGATAACCATATCTAATAATGGTTCAATATTATCGGTTATGTTTTCCCAATGATCCGACATCCAATTGTTTTTTGCAGAACCATAAACCGTTGGAAAATCCAATTGCCACTCTTCGGCACCCAATTCAAACATCAAATCGAAAACTTTTTCATGAACTTCTTCAGGAGTACAGTTTTCTTTATCCACTTTATTAATTACCACGCAAGGCTTTAATCCTAAGTCAATCGCTTTTTGCAAAACAAAACGCGTTTGCGGCATTGGCCCTTCAAAAGCATCAACCAAAAGACAAACTCCATCGGCCATATTCAGTACACGTTCTACCTCACCACCAAAATCGGCGTGACCAGGAGTATCGATAATATTTATTTTTGTACCTTTATATTGTACAGAAACATTTTTCGAAGTAATTGTAATACCTCGTTCTCGTTCCAAATCGTTATTATCTAATATTAAATCTCCTGTGTTTTCGTTATCGCGAAATAACTGACAGTGATACATAATTTTATCAACCAAAGTAGTTTTTCCGTGATCGACGTGGGCAATAATTGCAATGTTTCTAATAGACTCCATCTTATTTTTTTTTTGAAGTTGCAAAAGTACACTTTATTTTCTTATAAAAAATCATTAAAGTAAAGTTTGCCAATTTGTTAACTTATTGCTCAAAAATGTACAATGAATGTAGGCAATAGGGCTAAAAAAAATACATTATTTATTGAATCTTATCTCATTTTTACGCATAAAAAAACCCCGATATTTCGGGGTTTAAAATATAAATAATTATAATTACTACAATTTAGCAACGTGCTTGGTTAATTTTGATTTCAAATTAGAAGCTTTGTTATCGTGAATGATATTTTTCTTAGCTAATTTGTCAATCATAGAAATAACGCTTGATAATTTAGAAGATGCATCCTCTTTATCAGTAGAAATTCTTAATGCTTTAATGGCATTACGAGTAGTTTTATGCTGGTATCTGTTTAAAACTCTTCTTTTCTCGTTACTTCTAATTCTCTTTAAAGCTGACTTATGATTTGCCATTTTTTTAAATAATTTTCTTTAATTAATTTTAATTTGTAGTCCCTAGGGGAATCGAACCCCTCTTACCAGGATGAAAACCTGGCGTCCTAACCGATAGACGAAGGGACCTTGTTTCTCTAATGCGGATGCAAAAATACAACTATTTTTGAAACTCACAATAGTTCACATAAAAAAAAAAATTTTTTTTTAATATGCCTTTGCAAAAAGCACCCTTTCTGATGACGGATTCCCTGTGAGAACGCAACTTCCCGCTTCTTTAATTCCATGTAAAGGGATGCACCTAATTGTTGCTTTTGTCAAGTTTTTAATTTCTTCTTCAGTAACTGCTGTACCGTCCCAATGTGCTGAAACAAATCCACCTTTGCTCTCCAAAACTTCTTTAAATTCCTCAAAACTATTTACTTCAGTTATGTGTGTTTCGCGATAATCCAATGCTTTATTGAATAAATCTACTTGGATTTGTTCTAAAAGATTTTTGATGTAAAATTCAATTCCTTCTTTTGAAACCACTTCTTTGGTCAAAGTATCTCTTCTAGCTACTTCAAAAGTTCCATTTTCAATATCGTTTGGACCAACAGCTATTCTTATTGGAACACCTTTTAATTCCCATTCTGCAAATTTGAATCCTGGCTTTTGTGTGGTTCTATGGTCAAATTTTACCGAAATATTTAGTTTTTTGAATGCTGAAACTAATTCGCTAACTACATCGGATATTTTAGACAACTGTTCTTCATTTTTATAAATTGGAACAATAACCACCTGAATTGGAGCTAAATTTGGCGGTAATACCAGTCCTTTATCATCAGAATGCGTCATAACCAACGCACCCATTAATCGGGTTGAAACTCCCCACGAAGTTCCCCAAACGTGCTCTTGCTTTCCTTCGGCATTTGCGAATTTCACATCAAAAGCTTTAGCAAAATTTTGTCCTAAAAAGTGCGATGTTCCCGCCTGCAAGGCTTTTCCATCTTGCATCAAAGCCTCAATACAATAGGTTTCTTCGGCTCCTGCAAAACGTTCGGTTTCTGTTTTAACTCCTTTTATTACTGGAATTGCCATAAAATTTTCAGCAAAATCCGCATATACATTCATCATTTTTTCAGATTCTTCAACCGCTTCGGCTTTGGTAGCGTGTGCAGTGTGACCTTCTTGCCATAAAAACTCAGCGGTTCTTAGAAACAATCTTGTTCTCATTTCCCATCGAACTACATTTGCCCATTGGTTGATTAACAATGGTAAATCTCGATACGACTGAATCCACCCTTTATATGTAGACCATATTATAGCTTCGCTTGTAGGACGAACAATTAACTCTTCTTCAAGTTTTGCATTTGGATCCACTATTAATTTTCCTGGATTATCAGGGTCGTTCTTTAATCGGTAATGCGTAACTATTGCACATTCTTTTGCAAAACCTTCGGCATTTTTCTCTTCGGCCTCGAACATACTTTTCGGAACAAACAAAGGAAAATAAGCGTTTTCGTGTCCTGTTTCTTTAAACTTTCGGTCTAATTCTGCTTGCATTTTTTCCCAAATTGCATAACCGTAGGGTTTAATTACCATACAGCCTCTAACTCCTGAATTTTCGGCTAAATCGGCTTTTACAACTAGCTCGTTATACCATTTTGAATAATCTTCTTCTCTTGTTGTAAGGTTCTTGCTCATATTTACTGGTTTGGCACAAATTTTGTTTTGATTATTTTAGCTATATAGTTCGACAAAACTAAGTAATTTTGTAATGTGCAACAATAAAAATCCTATCGATATGAAAACAAATATTTTATTATCAAAAAACGCAAAATTTTTTACATTTAGTGTATTATTAAGCATTCTGCTAACATCTTGTGGATCTTATCAAAATAGTTCCTATTATGATAATGATGGAATTTATGGAAGCACAGAAAGACAAACACAATCCGTTGCAAATAATCAGTATAAAAACTACTTCAGTTCATTAAGAACTGAAAACGATATTGCAAACGATAGTATTAAAACTTCAAATCAAAATAATTCTGGAACAACAATTGTGAATGTGTACAACGATTCTTGGAATAATTCAGGTTTTGGAATGGGCTGGGGAAACAACTTTGGTTGGGGAAACCCTTACTTCGGAATGGGTTGGGGCAACGGTTTTGGATGGGGAAACCCGTATTTCGGAATGGGATGGTGGGATAACGGTTTTGGATGGGGAAATGGTTTTGGATGGGGCGGTGGATTTGGCTGGGGAGGAGGATTTGGCTGGGGTCAACCTATTTTTGTAAACAACAACAATTATTCCTACAACTCCGGAAGACGCGGAACGTCATATAATAATGAAGAGAGTAATAGGCACTATCAAAACCAAAGCATTAACACCAGATCATCAAGTATTTCCAATTCCAGACGAAATACTACCAATAGTTCTAATAGAAGTGAATCATCATTTATGACAAGAGATTATTCGGGAAATAGTACTTCTACAACTAGAGCTAATAACAGTACTACTAGTTCAAGAAGCCAAAATAATTCAAGCACGAGATCCTATTATCCGAGTTCCAATAATTCCGACAACACAAGTACTAGATCATCATCTAACAGCAATTACAATAGCGGAAGATCTTCAAGTAGCGGAAGTTACGGTGGTGGGAGATCATCATCAGGAGGCGGAAGTTCAAGTGGAGGTTCAAGATCAGGCGGCGGTGGAAGAAGATAATTTGTTTTACAAACAATGATGGTAAACTTAATTAAATAAAAGATGAAAAAACTCCAATATTTTATATTTTTTAGCTTCATTTTCAATGTTGCTTTTTCTCAAGAAATTCCTGATGCTGTTAGATATTCGCAGGAAAATTTAAATGGAACTGCCCGATTTAGAGCTATGAGTGGAGCCTTTGGTGCGCTTGGTGGTGATTTGTCATCTTTAAATGTAAATCCAGCGGGTTCATCTGTGTTTGCTAACAATCAGCTTACTGTGTCATTTAGTAATTTTAACACAAAAAATAATTCTGACTATTTTAACACAAAAACTGAAGCAGCCAATAATTCATTTGATGTTAATCAAGCCGGTATTGTTTTTGTTTTTAAAAACCTAGATTCTTCAAGCAAATGGAAAAAGTTTTCATTTGCAGTAAATTACGACAATACCAATAATTTAGACAACTCAGTATTTTCAGCTGGAACCAATGTTAACAATTCTATAGACAAATATTTTTTAAGTTATGCTAATAATAGTGGTCGTGTTCCAACGCAATTTATAGACAGTTTTTATTATTCGCATTCATTAGACAATTCTGGAAATCCTATTTTGGGTTCTGATGGCTTGCCAATAAAGGATTATGGTCTATTATCCAATTATTTCGGAACTTCGGAAAGAAAAATTGCTAACGACTTATCAAGTTATATTTATCAATATATAGGAGAAGTTGATGGTGTGGATTCATTTAGAAATCAACAGGTTTTTTTAGCTTACGAAGCGTTTTTGATAAATCCGAAAGTAAATAATGATCCTAATAATTCCCAATATGTATCGCTTGTTCCCCAAGGAAGATATTACCATGAAAATGAAATAACTACCTTAGGATATAATGGAAAATTATCCTTTAACGGATCAACTTCTTATCAAGACAAATTACTTTTAGGAATAAACCTAAATACGCACTTTGTAGATTATAATAAATCATCTAGTTTTTATGAAGATAATAATGCTCCATTAACATCTAATTATTCGGTTTCCTCGATACGCTTTAATAATAATTTACAAACGTATGGTAATGGATTTTCAGTTCAATTGGGTGCTATTTTAAAAGCAACCAAACGAGTTCGTTTGGGAGCAACATACGCATCACCAACCTATTACACTTTGACTGACAGAATGTATCAAAGTTTACGAGTTGTAAGTGAAGCTACCAATCTTACAGCAACGAATGATTTTGTAAATCCGCAAGTTACAAATGTTTATCAACCATACAACCTACAAACCCCAGGAAAATGGACGGGAAGTTTGGCTTATGTTTTTGGTAAAGTTGGGTTACTAAGTTTTGATTATGGTAGAAAAGATTTCAGTACTACAACATTCAGACCAACGCAAGATTTTCAGGATGCCAACAGAGTAATGTCCAATATTCTTGGTATTTCCAATGAATACAGAGTTGGTGGAGAATACAAAATCAAACAATGGAGCTTAAGAGGCGGTTATAGTTTTGAAGGAAGTCCATACAAAGACAAAAAAATCATTGGCGATTTGAAGTCATTTTCTGGTGGATTAGGATATAATTTTGGCGCTTTTAAATTGGATGCCGCTTATACTAATATTCAAAGAAATGATGAACAAGCCTTTTTTACGCAGGGATTTAATGATGGAGCAAAAATCAATACTATCAACAATAATTTTACGATGACTTTGCTTTTTGAGATGTAATGCAATTTCCGTTTCTTTGAATTGAAGCGAAAATGACAAAAAAATCTTGGGAATAAGTTTAAAACCGCTTTTGATTATATCTCAAGTGGTTTTTTCTTTGAAGATACTTACTGAAATACAAAAAGTCATAAAATAGCCCCGATAGCAATGAAAACCCTCCCGATTTTTCTTCGGGAGGTTGTAATGAATAGCGGGACAAAACGTCTTTTGAAAACAAAGATTTATGCTCCTTAAAATAAAAATCGTAGTTTTGCAAAATTCCCAAAACAATGGGCTAGAAATATATGAGAACTAAGTCTTTAAAAAAAAATAGAATTAACGTCATTACGCTTGGGTGTTCCAAAAATGTGTATGATAGCGAGGTCCTTATGGGACAATTAAAAGCAAGCGGAAAAGACGTTGTTCACGAAGAAGAAGGCAACATTGTTGTAATTAATACTTGCGGATTTATTGATAATGCAAAGGCAGAATCGGTGAATATGATTCTGGAATATGCCGACAAAAAAGAACGCGGTTTAGTCGACAAAGTATTTGTTACAGGTTGCTTATCTGAGCGTTACAGACCCGATTTAGAAAAAGAAATCCCCAATGTAGATCAGTTTTTTGGTACAACAGAACTTCCTGCATTGCTTAAAGCTTTGGGAGCCGATTACAAACACGAATTGCTGGGAGAACGTTTGACCACCACACCAAAAAACTATGCTTATCTAAAAATTGCCGAAGGTTGTGATAGACCTTGCAGTTTTTGTGCCATTCCGTTAATGCGCGGAAAACACGTTTCGCAAACTATCGAGAAACTCGTAAAAGAAGCTGAAGGTTTGGCCAAAAATGGCGTTAAAGAATTGATTCTCATAGCCCAGGATTTGACTTATTATGGCTTGGATATATACAAAAAAAGGAATCTGGGCGAATTATTAGAAGCTTTGGTAAAGGTTGAAGGCATCGAATGGATTCGTTTACACTACGCATTCCCTTCTGGTTTTCCGATGGATGTTCTTGAAATTATGCAGCGAGAACCAAAGATTTGTAACTATATAGACATTCCGTTACAACACATATCTGACTCCGTTTTGAAATCAATGAAACGTGGGACAACCAAAGAAAAAACTACTAAATTATTGCAAGAATTTCGGAAAGCAGTTCCTGGAATGACCATCAGAACCACTTTAATTGTTGGTTATCCAGGAGAAACTCAAGAAGACTTCGAAGTTTTAAGAGATTGGGTTCAGGAAATGAAGTTTGAACGTTTGGGTTGTTTTACTTATTCTCACGAAGAAAATACAACGGCTTACGATTTGGTTGATGATGTTCCAGAGGATGTAAAACAAAATCGTGCCAATGAAATTATGGAAATTCAGTCTCAAATTTCATGGGATTTAAACCAAGATAAAATTGGCAAAACCTTCCGTTGTATTATAGACAGAAAAGAAGGCGAGCATTTTGTGGGAAGAACTGAATTTGATAGCCCAGATGTAGATAACGAAGTACTTATTGATGCTTCTAAATATTATGTAAAAACTGGCGAATTTGTAATGGCTAAAATTATTGATGCTACGGAATTTGATTTATTTGCCGAACCTGTTTAAATTTACAAAACAAAAAATCTTACGATGAAAAATACAACTAATCTAATAGTTAGCCTAATGCTTTTAATTTCAATACATACCGTTTCAGGACAATACGGCAATAATGGGTATGGAGGAAATGGATATGGCAACAACGGTTATGGCAATGGCCGAAATCAGATGGGCGGCATGAATCAACCCACTGAACCTGAAAAACCCAAAGAAATTCCAGCCGAAGTTATTGTAGCTAAATATATGGAAGATATGAAACCCGCAGTAGGACTAGATGAACTACAAATTATTGCAATATCTAATGTTTTGGTTGAAAGCGTAAAAGCGCAGGGGAGAATTACAAAATTAAATTTACCAGAGGAAGATCTTATAAACGAATATAAAGCACTATCAGAAACAACGGATAGAAAAGTGATTAATTTCTTGAATAAAGACCAAAAAGAAAAATATTTAACTTTTAAAGAACAGGCTAAACAACCCAAAAAATCTAAG